>NZ_CP133784.1:3288394-3616341 GCF_034353875.1 Pseudomonas sp. MH9.2 | reverse complement strand
GATTGGCTTGCGCGGGCTCCAGGCTTCGAGGGCCAGCAGCTTCTGTTCGGCTTCGAGGTCGACGAAGCGCGCACCCTTGATCCGGCTTGGCACGCCACGGAAGCTCAGGTTGACGATTTCATCGGCCAGGCCGATGGCTTCGAACAGCTGCGCACCACGGTAAGACGCGACGGTCGAAATGCCCATCTTCGACAGTATCTTCAGCAGCCCTTTGGAGATGCCCTTGCGGTAGAACTTGAACGCTTCGTCCAGGTCCGCAAGGACTTCACCGGTACGGATCAGGTCGGCCAGCACTTCATAAGCGAGGTACGGGTAGATCGCAGACGCACCGAAGCCCATCAACACTGCAAAGTGGTGCGGGTCACGAGCGGTGGCCGTTTCAACCAAGATGTTGCTGTCGCAACGCAGACCACACTCGGTCAGACGGTGGTGCACGGCACCCACCGCCAGCGCGGCGTGAGCAGGCAACTTGCCTGGCGCGATGTGACGGTCACTCAGCACCAGCTGAGTCTTGCCGGCACGCACGGCCTCTTCGGCCTGATCGGCGATGTTACGCACCGCAGCTTCGAGCCCGACGCTCTCGTCATAGTTGAGGTCGATGAAATGACGCTCGAAACCTGGACGATCCAGGGTCATCAACGAGCGCCATTTCGCCGGAGAAATGACCGGCGTGCTGAGGATCACGCGTGAAGCGTGCTCAGCCGATTCCTGGAAGATGTTGCGCTCGGCACCCAGACAGATCTCGAGCGACATGACGATCGCTTCACGCAGCGGGTCGATAGGCGGGTTGGTCACCTGCGCAAACTGCTGACGGAAATAATCGTAAGGCGTACGTACACGCTGGGACAACACGGCCATTGGCGTGTCGTCGCCCATCGAGCCAACGGCTTCCTGACCCTGTTCGGCCAACGGACGCAGCACCTGATCACGCTCCTCGAAGGTGACCTGGAACATTTTCATGTATTGCTTGAGCTGGTCAGTGTCGTAGCTGGCCACGCCCTGGTCGTCGACCAGCGTCGCCTGGATGCGCAAGGCGTTCTTGCGCAGCCACTGCTTGTACGGATGGCGCGACTTCAAGCGGTTGTCGATAGCGTCGGTATCAAGGATCTGACCGGTCTCGGTGTCGACCGCGAAGATCTGCCCTGGGCCGACACGACCCTTGGCGATAACGTCTTCAGGCTTGTAGTTCCACACGCCAATCTCTGACGCCAGGGTGATGAAACCATTTTTGGTGGTGACCCAGCGCGCCGGGCGCAGACCGTTACGGTCGAGCAGGCAGACCGCATGGCGACCATCGGTCATGACCACGCCAGCCGGGCCGTCCCATGGTTCCATGTGCATGGAGTTGTATTCGTAGAACGCGCGCAGTTCGGCGTCCATGGTCTCGGCGTTCTGCCAGGCAGGCGGAATAAGCATGCGCACGCCACGGAACAGGTCGATACCGCCGGTGACCATCAGCTCAAGCATGTTGTCCATGCTTGAGGAGTCGGAGCCCACGCTGTTGACCAGCGGGCCGAGCTCTTCCAGATCAGGGATCAACTCGTTGGCAAACTTGGTGCGACGGGCCTGCGCCCAGTTGCGGTTGCCAGTGATGGTGTTGATCTCGCCGTTGTGGGCAAGAAAACGGAACGGCTGAGCCAGCGGCCATTTCGGCAAAGTGTTGGTAGAGAAACGCTGGTGGAACACACAAATCGCGGTTTTCAGGCGTTCGTCACTGAGGTCCGGATAGAAGGCCGTCAGGTCCGCCGGCATCATCAAGCCTTTGTAGATGATGGTCTTGTGCGAAAAACTGCAGATGTAGTGATCGGTGTCTGCGGCGTTGGACACCGACGAACGGCGACGGGAGCTGAACAGTTTGATGGCGAACTGTTGATCGCTCAGGCCTTCGCCACCGATGAACACCTGCTCGATTTGCGGCAGGCGCTCCAGGGCCAGGCGGCCGAGTACGCTGGTGTCGATCGGCACTTTGCGCCAACCGATCAGTTGCAGGCCAGCGGCCTGGATTTCGCGATTCATGTTCGCGCGCGCAGCTTCTGCCTTGGCGGTGTCCTGGTTGAAGAACACCATGCCGACGGCGTACTGCTTGGGCAGGTCGATGCCGAAGTGTTCGCTGGCCATTGCGCGCAGGAATGCATCCGGCTTCTGTATCAGCAGGCCACAGCCGTCGCCGGTCTTGCCGTCAGCGTTGATCCCACCACGGTGGGTCATGCAGGTCAGGGCTTCGATAGCCGTTTGCAACAGGTTATGACTGGGTTCGCCTTGCATGTGCGCAATCAGGCCGAAACCACAGTTATCCTTGAATTCATCTGGATGGTACAGACCTGCTTTCATAGACACTTTCTCACCAGGCTGCCTCTTGTCGAGGCAAATTTCTTTTCAATTCAACCACTTACCAACCGCGCCGAACGTATGCCAGCTTTGCGGGGGCAAAAGGGAGGTCATTGTACACATCGACACAAAAGCTCACAAACTTAACGACCAGCAGCCGTAAATCTATGTCGCATTAATGAAAGGTTTAAGGCCAGATAATGTGCTAGTCAAAACATTTTTACGAGCCCGGCCTGCGAGCCCAAGAACATTTATGACGTCCGGGACGCAGACACCACAAGGCGCGCTGCTCGAAAGCAGCACGCACATGCGATATTCCGGGGGAGCAGTGCAGGCGGCCTGGATAAGGCCGCTGCGACTTCAGTGCGTTGCAGCCAGTTCCTGTTGGACGCTGGCGACAGTACGAGGCCAAGGTTTACCAGCCTGAACCTTGGCTGGCAATACCTTGATGGCTGCAAGGGCAGCAGCGCGGTCAGAAAAGTTACCGTAGGTCACTACATACAGTGGTTTGCCTTGCAGGTTTTTCTTGAAATACCGGTACTCGCCACCGTTCTCTTTAATGATCGCCTGAGCAGCGGCTTCCGAGCTTGTACCCACAATTTGCACGACATAATGGCCCGGCGCCTGACCGGCGTACCAGTTACCACCCGAGGCTGGCGCGGAGGAGGCAGCAGGTTTTTCCGTTACTTTTTCCGCCACTTTTGGCGCTGGCTTGGCTGTCGCGACCTGAACGGGCGCTGGCTTGACGACTGGCGCTACTGGCTTGGCAGCGGCAACAGCTGCAGCCGGACGGGCTGGCGCCGGAGTCGGTGCCGGGCCTGCTGGCACACCTACTGGCGGAGCCGTGGTGGTGACTGTAGGCGGCTGACGCGAGGTGCCGCCAGCGGGACCCGGCTCATCATCCTCTGCATTGCCAGCTGCCTCGGCCAATGGCCCACGCATGACGGGCTGCGATTTACCTACCAACGGCAAAGGCATCGGCTGCGAGTTACCGGCAAACTCAATGGCCGGACCACCCTGATTATTCGATTGCTGAGCAGTCGGCTGCCCCTGACCCAGTGGCAGTTGTGCTTGCGCATTCGCTGGCGGCGCTGCAGGCGCGGTGGCGCTGTTGTTGCTACGGCCTGGCATCAACCATGCGGCCATTATCCCGACCACGACTACTGCACCCAAAGCCAACACATGTTTCTTCGGCATCTTGAACCCCATACTTGGACGCTTGACCGCAGTGCGGCTGGCGATCATCGCTTCGATCATTGCATCGCGGGCGACCTGGTTGATCGCGCCCGGCCAACCATCGGAGCGCTCATGGATATCGGTGATCTGATCAGCCGTGAACAACTCGATGCCTTGACCTGCACCGTCCAGGCGCTGAGCCAGGTACTCGCGGGTTTCTTCTTCGGTGTACGGTTGCAACTCAATGACGTGAAAACGCTCTTCCTCGGCGCTGAGCTGCTCCAGACGGTCGATCAATGACGACTCGCCGAACAGGAACACATGCGGGCGACCTTCAGGCGTACCTGCTGCCAACCCGAGCAAAGCTTCGAGTGCGGATTCGCCGAGTTGTTCGGCGTCGTCCACCAATAAATAGACCTCCTGTCCGGTCAGCGCCAATTGCACGACCTGAGACAGGATCGCACGCATTTCCGGCTGAACCACGTTTAGGGCCTGAGCGACCTGACGCATGACACCTGCAGCGTCGCTGGCGCCACGCGCAGAAACCACCACGCTCTGCACCGATTGTTTGTTGGTGCTGGCGACCAGCGCCTGGCGCAGCAACGTTTTACCGCTGCCGTGCGGGCCTGTGACTACAAGCAGCAACTGGCTATAGCGCGCCAGGTGATGAAGCTGACCGAGCACGGGTTTGCGCTGAGCCGGGAAGAACTTGAAGCCAGGTACCCGCGTTGCAAAGGGGTCATGACTCAACTGGTAATGGCCGAGGAAGGCCTCGTCGGCGTGCAAACTAGTCATGGATTTTCATTAACCTCTAAGCTGATCCACCAAGGCGCGGTAGTCCGCCCCCAGCGTGGCCTGTAATACTTCTTTTGGATAATCGGCAGTCACAACGGCTTCGCCGATCCGCCGCAGCAGGACCAGGCGCAAGCGACCATCGATCACCTTCTTGTCAATTGCCATGTGTTCGAGGAAGTCATCCACAGTCATCTCTTCTGGCGGCACGACTGGCAGCCCGGCGCGCTGGAACAGACGAATCCCGCGATCACGTTCTTGCTGGGTGATCCAGCCGAGACGCGCAGACATCTCAAGCGCCATCACCGTACCCGCCGCCACGGCTTCACCGTGCAGCCAGACGCCATAACCCATGTGGGTTTCGATAGCGTGGCCGAAGGTGTGACCCAGGTTAAGCGTCGCGCGCACCCCCGTCTCTCGCTCATCGGCGCCCACCACCGCGGCCTTGGCCGCACAGGAGCGCTCGATTGCAACCGTCAGGGCCGCCTGATCGAGGGCCCGCAACTGATCGACATTTTCTTCCAGCCAGGTCAGGAACGGCTCATCGCAGATCAGGCCGTACTTGATGACCTCAGCCAGCCCCGCCGACAACTCGCGCGCAGGCAGGGTATTGAGCGTCGTCGTATCAATCAGCACCACATTGGGCTGATAGAACGCACCCACCATGTTCTTGCCCAGCGGATGGTTGATGCCGGTCTTGCCACCCACCGACGAATCCACTTGGGACAGCAAGGTGGTGGGCACCTGGATGAAATCCACGCCGCGCTGATAGCAGGCCGCAGCAAAACCAGCCATATCGCCCACCACCCCGCCACCCAAGGCGATAACAGTGGTACGGCGGTCATGCCGAGCGGTGAGCAAGGCATCGAAAATGGTTTGCAGGGTTTCCCAGTTTTTGAAGGCTTCGCCATCGGGAAGCACTACGGGCAGCACGTTGTAAGTGCTCAGCGTGCGAGTCAATCGCTCAAGGTAGAGTGGCGCGACAGTCGCATTGGAAACAATCGCCACTTGTCGTCCGGCGATGTGCGGCGCCAGCAGATCAAGCCGATCCAACAAGCCTTCGCCAATGTGAATCGGATAGCTTCGCTCGCCAAGCTCGACCTTAAGTGTCTGCATGTGTCCCCACGTTGTTTAACAAGTGCGCGTGTCGCGCCATCGCTGAATTCTGGTTATAAAATCATGGCCTTACGCCACGCTGCGGCGCGGGCTTAATGTGCCGGAGGATAGCGCATTTCGACGCGCACATTAACGAGGAGCAAGCTCGGCCAGACGCGTAAGGATGTCCAGCACCACCATCCGCGGCGGCCGCTCATCGGTTTCCACCACAAGATCGGCGATTTCCCGGTAGAGCGGATCACGGATTGCCAGCAGATCGCGCAATACCCGTGCCGGATCGGCGTTACGCAGCAACGGCCGATTGCGATCACGGGCTGTACGTTCGACCTGCTGCTCGACCGAGGCGTGCAAATACACCACACGCCCTCCGGCATGCAGCGCCTGACGGTTTTCACTGCGCATCACTGCGCCACCACCGGTCGCCAGCACGACACCATCGGACTCGCACAGCTCAGCAATCACCGCCTGCTCGCGGTCGCGAAAGCCCGGCTCGCCTTCCTTATCGAAAATCCACGGGATATTGGCGCCGGTACGCAGCTCAATTTCCTTGTCGGAATCTTTGAACGGTAGTCGCAGCTCTTTGGCCAGCAAGCGACCGATGGTGCTTTTGCCCGCCCCCATCGGTCCAACAAGTATCAAATTTCGCACAGAATCAACGACTCACAGCAATCGCCTGGTTGTTCATGATACGCGGAGTCAGGAATACCAGCAGCTCGGATTTTTTCTCTGAAACAACGTCACGCCGGAAAAGCCGGCCAACATACGGCACATCGCCAAGAAATGGCACCTTGTCGACGATTTTACTCTGCGTATTAGAGAAAACACCGCCGATGACGATGGTTTCGCCGTCAGCCACCAGCACCTTGGCGTTGACTTCGTTTTTCTTGATTGGCGGTACACCCAGCACGGTATTGATGTAATCCGGCTCATCCTTGGTAACCTTGACCTCCATGATAATGCGGTTATCAGGGGTGATTTGCGGCGTCACCTCCAGGGACAGCGACGCCTCTTTGAAAGACACCGACGTCGCGCCACTGGAACTGGCTTCCTGATACGGGACTTCAGTCCCCTTGAGGATCTTCGCGGTCTCTTTATCGGAGGTCACGACCTTGGGTTGGGAAACGATCTCACCGTTACCGGTTTTCTCCATGGCACTCAACTCAAGGTCCAGCAGCACGTTATCGGTCACGAAAGCGATACCGATCCCGGACGTCGCGTTGGCAGCGCCCAGATCGACGAAAGGTGAGTTGGAGTTAGTGACGACACCATTGGCGCCGGTCACCGTACCTTTGCCGCCGACAGTCGCATTGTTGCTACCGCTGCGATTGCTCGAACCTCCCCAGCGCACGCCCAGCGCCTTGTCATAATCGACGTTGGCCTCGACGATGCGTGCCTCGATCATCACCTGTCGCACGGGGATATCCAGCTGCGAAACAATCCTGCGCAGCTCATCGAGACGGTCCTGAGTCTGGTAGGCAATGATGTTGTTCGTCCGGTCATCGACGGTGATCGAGCCGCGCTCATCGGCTTTGGTCTCAGCGCTGGTCACCGACTGGAACAGCTTGGCGATGTCGGCCGCCTTGGCGTAATTCACTTGCAGCAGCTCGCGGCGCAACGGCGCCAACTCGGCAATCTGCTTCATCGACTCCAGTTCCTGACGTTCGCGAGCGGCGATTTCATCCGCAGGCGCGACTAACAGGACATTGCCGATCTTGCGTTTATCCAGTCCTTTGGTTTTCAGTACCAGATCCAGCGCCTGATCCCACGGCACGTTCTGCAAGCGCAAGGTGATCCCGCCCTGCACTGTGTCGCTGGCCACCAGATTGAGGTTGGTAAAATCGGCAATCAGCTGCAAGACCGAGCGAACGTCGATGTCCTGGAAGTTCAGCGACAGCTTTTCTCCGGTGTAGATCGGCTTGTCTGCATTTCGACGATCCAGGTCTTCGGACGTCAACGGCCGCACACTGATGGTCAGTTTGTTATCGGTCTGATAGGCCGAATAATCAAACGCGCCAGTCGGCTCGATGCTGATACTGGCCTTGTCACCCGCTACGCTGGCATTGACGAACTGCACAGGCGTGGCGAAATCCTTGACATCCAACCGAACGCGCAAGGGGTCCGGGAGCTGGGTTTTCGCGAAATTGACCCGGATTTTGCCACCTTGCTCCTGAATGTCCGGGGCGATGCCTGGGTCACTCAGTTCGATGATGACGTTACCTTCCCCCAACTCACCGCGCTGGAAATCGATGTTCTTGATCGCTTTTCCCACGGCAACATAGGGCCTGGCAGGTGCTGCGGCCGGAACTGAAACCCGTGCAGACGTGGGCGCCGCGCTTGGCTTGATCCCCTGAGCAGAGGCTGCGCCCTGACCCACGACCACGAACAGGTTATTACCCTCGACCCGCGAGCTGTAGGGCGCAAGCACCGTCATATTGATAATGACCCGCGTGCGGTCTTTGGCCTCGACCACCACCACACTGCGAGCATTGCCCACGCCCAAATCACGACTTTTGGTCGCCAGTTGGCTGGTCACACCGGGCAAATCCAGAGCAATACGTGCGGGTTGCTCAGTGGTATAGCCGCGCGGCGCGGGGATTGGTCCGTCGAAGGTCAGCTTCAACTCGACCCGATCTCCTGGCAAAGCGGCGACATCCAGAGCTTTCAAGTTAGCCGCCTGGAGCATCGGCGAAACCATCGCTATCCATAGCGAAATGCCGACAACCGAGAAAATCCTAGTCATTATCAATTTCCGTTGTGCTGACCCGAGGGTGTTGTAAATGCTGGCCCCGTCCGTCACCGGACGAGTGAAAACTACTGCGCTCGGCAATACTGCGTGTTCGCACATCTCGCTCATGAGCGTTCCTTGAGGGAAATACTGCGTGGCCGTTCGAGCCATGCACCCTCGCCATCAGGCACTAT
Organism: Pseudomonas sp. MH9.2; assembly: GCF_034353875.1. NCBI lineage: Bacteria > Pseudomonadati > Pseudomonadota > Gammaproteobacteria > Pseudomonadales > Pseudomonadaceae > Pseudomonas > Pseudomonas sp. MH9.2. The sequence goes on along the minus strand of NZ_CP133784.1, from coordinate 3,608,010 downwards.
TTCGACGACATCGACCTGCGAGTCGCTGATTGAAACGATGCGACCATGATTGCGCCCCAGATAATCACCGACTTTCATGCGGTACACACCACCGCCACCGCCTACGCCACCGCGCATCAGGGCAAAGATCCCCGAGTCGTTGGCCATCGTGCCGACCATTTCGAATTGCTCGATATTGAAGCCTTCGAGGAATTGCTTGACCCGCGTTTCATCCGGTTTGACCTGCTGCGAGCCCTTCTGCCGACGGACCAAATCAATCTTGACGAGCGGCTGGAACGGGCTACGCAGTGCAGCGGCGCTGTAGGTAAAGGCTTCGTAAGGGCGGAACTTTGGCAATGGCTCGATAACGCCCGTCGGGCGTGCCCGCACTTCATCCATATAGGTCTGCAAGTCGCCAAACTGATTGCCATTGTCGCAACCGGACAGCCCGATCAAAGCCACACTCATGCACAACAGTCGAGCGGCCCTCATTGCTGCTGCCCTTTATCGTTATAACGGTAGGTCTTGGCCAGAATGCTCATGCGCAGCTTTTGCGTACTGCCAGGCTCCACGGGTTTGATCTCGAAATCATGCAAGGTCACGATGCGCGGCAGACTGGCCACGCCGCTGACAAAGGTCGCAAGGTCGTGATAGGCACCGACCACCGTGATCTGGATCGGCAATTCGATATAGAACTGCTGAGCCGCTTCCGGCAGCAATTTGATCTCTTCGAACTCAAGGCCACTGCCCAGACCGGTGCGGGTGATGTCTTCGAGCAACCCAGGGACTTCAGTGTCGCTGGGCAATTGCCGCAATAATGCGCCGAAGGACGTCTGCATTTCCGTCATCTGCGCTTTGTAGGCCTCCAGGTTTGCAGCCTTGAAAGCCTTCGTGGCAAATTGCTCTTTGAGCGCGACTTCGGTCGCTCGCGACTGGTCGAGCTGATCCAGCAAGTCTTTGAGGTAAAAGTTGTAGCCCAGCGCCAGGACCACGATCAACACCATCGCCCCGGCGATGGATTTGACTGCCGCTGGCCATGAGCCAAGGTTGTTCAGGTCCAGATCGTTGAAGTCGATCTTGCGCAGGCTGTCCAGCCATTCCTTTGGATTCATGGCTTGACCCCTTTAATCGCAGGCTGAGTCTGACGTACCGTTAACTGGAAGGTGTTTGTCTGGTCGACCGCACCCGCCGGGTTGGCCTTGACCTCGTTGAGACTAGGCGCCTCAAGCCAATCAGAGGCGTCGAGATTACGCATCAGGTCCGAAACACGGTTGTTCGATTCAGCGGCACCGCTGATGCTAATAATCTTGCCGGTCATTTTTACATCAGAGAAATACACGCCATCAGGCAAGGTACGCGCCAACTGATCGAAAATTCGTCCGATGATCGGGCGATTGCCTTGCAGGTCCTGAATGATTTTCATCCGCTCCAGCAATTGCTTGCGCCGCGCCTTCAACTCGCTGATTTCTTTAATCCGGTCATCGAGCAGGGTAATTTCTTTCTGCACATACCCATTGCGCGCCACTTGGTGGTCGACCGCATTGCTGATGTATTGATCGCCAAAGAAGATCACGCCGACGGCAATGACCAACACCCCGACAAGCGCCGTCAGGAAACGCTTCTTTCGCTCTTCGCGCAGCTGTTCGCGCCACGGTAACAGGTTGATCCGCGCCATCAGTCAAAGCTCCTTAACGCCAGACCACAGGCAATCATCAAGGCCGGAGCATCACTGGCCAGCGCCCCCGCGTTGACCTTGCTACTTAGCGCCATGTCGGCGAACGGATTGGCCACCAGCGTGGGCGTGCCCAGACGTTGCTGAATCAAATGGTCCAGGCCTGCAAGCGAAGAGGTACCACCCGCCAGCATGATGTAATCCACGGTGTTGTACTGACCGGCCGCAAAAAAGAACTGCAACGAGCGGGTAACTTGCTGAACCACGGCATCCTTGAACGGCTGCAGCACCTCGCTGACATAGTCATCCGGCAGACCGCCCTGTTTTTTCGCCAGGCCCGCTTCTTCTACCGCCAGACCATAACGACGCTGAATTTCTTCAGTCAGTTGCCGGCCGCCGAACAATTGTTCGCGGGTATAAATAATCCGACCGTTGTGCAGCACGCTCAAAGTAGTCATGGTGGCGCCGATGTCGACCACCGCCACGGTCAGCTGCTCGTGATCGTTGCCCAACTGCGCAGCAAGCAGGCCGAAGGCGCGCTCCAACGCATACGCTTCGACATCCACGACCTTGGCATTGAGGCCCGCCAGCGCCAGGGCGGCTTCGCGAACCTCTACGTTTTCCTTGCGGCAGGCGGCGAGCAGGACTTCAACGCGCTCGGGGTTGCGCGCCGAGTAACCCTGCACTTCAAAATCGATGGCGACTTCTTCAAGGGGATACGGAATGTACTGATCAGCTTCAATCTTGAGCTGACTTTCCATGTCATCGTCCGACAGGCCAGCGTCCATCTCGATGGTCTTGGTGATCACGGCAGAGCCGGCCACTGCCACGGCGACGCTTTTGACATGAGTCTTGGCCTTGACCAACACCCGTGACAATGCCTGACCGACCCCGTCGAGATCGGCGATATTTTTTTCGACTACAGCGTTGGCGGGTAGCGGTTCGACCGCGTAGGACTCAACTTTGTAGCGAGTGCCGGAACGACTCAATTCAAGGAGTTTTACCGAGGTGGAGCTAATATCGATCCCTAGAAGGGTATTGGCCTTCTTACTGAAGAGTTCGAACACAACCGATTCCCTATGAGTTTCCGTCACTTACGGATTATTGAGTGTCCAATGCCTGTGCCAGCCGCCTTGACAGTAGCGCAAATCACGCTCCGACACGAAAAATGCTTATAATGCCCAAGCGTTTTTTCGTAAAGCCAAGCTTCAAACCGTGTTCATTTGTAGATGCCTGCGCTTAACCCATTCTTTTATCTGGAAATCCAAAAGCCTTGATACGCCTGCTGAAGTTTTTCTGGTGGTCATTCGTCGCTGTGTTCTGCGGGCTGCTGCTCGTTTTGAGCGGTGCATTTTTGTACCTCAGCCCGGGCCTGCCTTCCGTCGAGTCGCTGAGAAGCATCCAATTGCAAATTCCGCTGCGGGTTTTCAGCAGCGACGGCAAATTGATTGCAGAGTTCGGCGAAATGCGCCGCTCCCCTATTCGCTTCGCCGACATTCCACCCAATTTCATTAACGCCCTGTTATCGGCAGAAGATGACAACTTCGCCAATCACTACGGCGTTGACCCCAGCAGCCTGATGCGCGCCGCCTCCCAATTGGTGAAGAGCGGCCATATCCAGTCCGGCGGCAGCACGATCACCATGCAAGTCGCGAAAAACTTCTTTTTGACCAGCGAAAGAAGCTTTTCCCGAAAAACCAACGAAATCCTTCTGGCCCTGCAGATCGAGCGCGAACTGAGCAAGGACGAAATCCTTGAGCTGTACGTCAACAAAATCTACCTGGGCAACCGCGCTTACGGCATCGAAGCTGCGGCGCAAGTGTATTACGGTAAATCGATCCGCGACCTGAGCATTGCACAGATGGCGATGATCGCCGGCCTGCCCAAAGCACCTTCGCGCTTCAACCCGTTGGCCAACCCCGTGCGGGCCAAAGAGCGTCGCGACTGGATTCTGGGGCGCATGCACAAATTGGGCAAGATCGATCAGAGCGCCTATGAAATCGCCCTGGCCGAACCCATCAATGCCAGCTACCACGTCCAGAGCCCGGAAGTAAACGCGCCCTATATCGCCGAAATGGCCCGCGCCGAAATGGTCGGCCGTTATGGCAGCGAAGCGTACACGGAAGGTTTCCGCGTCACCACCACGGTACCCAGCAATCTTCAGGAAAATGCAAACACCGCCGTTCAGGAAGGATTGATCAGCTATGACCAACGTCACGGCTATCGTGGTCCGGAAAGCCGTCTGCCCGGCAAAACCCGTGATGCATGGGCACTGGAGCTGACCAAACAGCGTTCCATCAGCGGCCTCGAGCCGGCGATTGTCACTCAAGTCGATAAAGCCGGCCTGCATGTGCTGTCCCGCAACGGCGAAAAAGAAGAAGCCGTCTCCTGGGACAGCATGAAGTGGGCACGACCGTTCCTTAATACAAACAGCTTGGGTGCACGCCCACAACAACCATCCGATGTCGCGCAAGTGGGCGATCTGATCCGGGTGCAGCGTCAAGTGGACGGAAGCCTGAAGTTCAGCCAGACCCCGGCAGTGCAAAGCGCACTGGTGTCGCTGGACCCCCAAAATGGTGCGATTCGCGCGCTGGTCGGCGGCTTTGCTTTCGAACAGAGCAATTACAACCGCGCCATGCAGGCCAAGCGTCAACCGGGCTCGAGCTTCAAGCCGTTCCTGTATAGCGCCGCGCTGGACAACGGCTACACCGCCGCCAGCCTGGTCAACGACGCGCCTATCGTGTTCGTCGATGAGTACCTGGACAAAGTCTGGCGGCCGAAAAACGATACCAACACGTTCCTCGGCCCGATCCGTTTGCGCGAAGCGTTGTACAAGTCACGCAACCTGGTGTCCATCCGCCTGCTGCAAGGCCTTGGCATCGACACCGCGATCAACTACATCACCCGCTTCGGCTTCAACAAGCAGGATCTGCCACGCAACCTGTCGCTGGCCCTGGGGACTGCAACGCTGACGCCGATGGAAGTCGCCACTGGCTGGAGCACCTTCGCCAACGGCGGTTACAAAATCAGCCCGTACCTGATACAGCGCATCGAAAACCGTGACGGCGCAACCCTGTTCGTCGCCAATCCGCCGAGCGTACCGGCCAATGACGCCAAGCCCGCGGCCAACACCGCCACCTTTGCCGTCAATGACAACCCGAGCATGGTGCCCGCCTCGTCGACCTCAACGACCAACGAGCCACAAGCGCCAGCCGTCGCCGAGCGCATCGTCGATGGCCGCACCACCTACATCCTCAACAGCATGCTGCAGGACGTGATCAAGCGCGGTACCGGCCGCCGCGCCCTGTCGATGAACCGTCCGGACATCGCCGGCAAAACCGGTACGACCAACGAGTCTAAGGACGCCTGGTTCACCGGTTACAACGCGGACTACATCACCAGCGTCTGGACCGGGTTCGATCAGCCGGAAAGCCTGGGTCGCCAGGAATTCGGCGGCACGGTCGCCCTGCCGATCTGGATGAGCTACATGAGCGCCGCCTTGAAAGATAAACCACCGCATGTTCAGGCCGAACCGGAAGGCATCCTCAGCCTGCGAGTCGACCCGGTCAGTGGCCGTGCCGCAACGCCGAGCACGCCCAACGCGTATTTCGAGCTGTTCAAAAGCGAAGATACGCCACCCAGCGTGAACGAAGTGGGCGGCGGCAATGCACCCAACAGCCCGCTACCTGCGGATGAATCGGCGCCAATCGATCTGTTCTGATGCCCTTGCCTTCCATAAGGAATCTGTTGATCACAACAGACTCCTTGTGGAAGCACCCTGATTGGCACCCACAAAAAAACCCTGCATCGCTGCAGGGTTTTTTGTGTATCGCAACCAGGACTTAGCCGTTGAAAACGTCATCGACGCTCTTGAGCGGGTAGTTCTTCGGATACGGCAGGGTGGCTACGCCGGTTTCGATGGCGGCTTTAGCCACGGCATCGGAGATCACACCCAGGAGGCGCGCATCCATTGGCTTCGGAATGATGTATTCGCGACCGAATTCCAGCTTGATACCACCGTACGCATCGCAGACTTCCTGAGGAACCGGTAGCTTGGCCAGTTTACGCAGGGCGTGGGCGGCAGCGATTTTCATCTCTTCGTTGATACGCTTAGCACGAACATCCAGTGCGCCACGGAAGATGAACGGGAAACCCAATACGTTATTGACCTGGTTCGGGTAGTCCGAACGGCCAGTGGCCATGATCACGTCATTGCGAGTGGCGTGAGCCAACTCTGGGGCGATTTCCGGATCCGGGTTCGAGCACGCGAACACGATCGGGTTAGCCGCCATCAAGCTCAGGTTTTCAGCGCTCAGCAGGTTCGGGCCGGACAGCCCCACGAACACATCAGCACCTTTCAAGGCATCGGACAGTGTGCGTTTTTCAGTCGCATGGGCGAACACGGCTTTGTACTGATTCAGATCGTTACGGCCAGAATGAATCACGCCAGTACGGTCGACCATGAAAATGTTTTCGATCTTCGCCCCCATGCTCACCAGCAACTTCATGCAGGAGATGGCTGCTGCGCCTGCACCCAGGCAAACGATTTGGGCGCTGTCCAGGCTTTTGCCTACGATTTCCAATGCGTTGATCATGCCGGCCGCAGTAACAATCGCCGTGCCGTGTTGATCATCGTGGAACACCGGAATGTCACATTGTTCAATCAGCGCTTTCTCGATCTCAAAGCACTCTGGCGCCTTGATGTCTTCAAGGTTGATGCCGCCAAAGGTGATGGAGATGCGCTTAACGGTGTCGATGAACGCTTGCGGGCTTTCTGCATCGACTTCGATATCGAAAACGTCAATCCCTGCGAAACGTTTGAACAGCAAGCCTTTACCTTCCATCACTGGCTTGGAAGCCAATGGACCAAGGTCACCCAAGCCAAGAATAGCGGTGCCGTTGGAAATGACCGCTACCAGATTACCCTTGCCGGTGTACTTATAAGCAAGCTCAGGATCACGGGCAATTTCGCGCACCGGCTCGGCAACGCCCGGGCTGTATGCCAGGGCCAGGTCACGCGCAGTGGCGGTAGGTTTGGTTATCTCGACACTCAGTTTCCCGGGGCGAGGCTTGGCATGATATTCGAGAGCGGCAGTTTTCAAATCTGACATGTGGGCATTCCGCTTTTTTACTGTTGGACTGACGGACCGCCGAGGATACGCAAGAAGGAAAGTCCTCACAAGACTGACTAGTCACTTCTGTCAAGGCCCGGCCTCTACGACTTTACGCCAAGGGGGACGGAACACAAGACCAGGACTGTCTACAACTCAAAAAGCAAACTGTCTACACTTTTTATTGATCGAGAAAACTCAGCATCGCGGGATGAGTAATGGGCAACATCCAGCGCGCCTGCCCTGACTTGAGCCCGCCACGACGCGAACGATCAATCACCCAACCACGCGCTTCGATGCTCCGGCCTTTAAGGCGCTCCAGTCGAGAGACGTCGAACTGACTCACTAACTTCGGCGCGATCCGCAACACCAGCGAGCCCTGCAACTCAATCCACACGCCGCCAGCATTGCGCTGCACGTCGCTGACCTGCCCGGAGATCAGGGCAAAACCGCCGCTATTGATTTTCCCGACCGGCTGTACCGGCGACGTACGCCACACCCCCAACCCGGCTTGGCGCGCACTGCGCTCTGCCCGCTGCAGGCAGTCGAGCAGGGCGACATTGGGGGCGATCACCACTTGATAGGCCAAACCCTCGGCCAACAACTGCGCCTCAAGGTTTTCGCCCTGACGACCATAGACGTTGGCCAGCGTACGACCGTAATGATCCTTGGGCTCCTGGCCCACCTGCAGACTGACCCGGCCGTCGTTTTCGTCGACCAGACTTTGCAGGCGGCGCCTGGCGGCATCAGCGAAAGGCTCGGCGGAACGGCCTTTCTTGCCGGTCTCTGGCGCATTCAGTCCAATCATCCGCACACTGCGGCCATCGCTCAGGCGCAGGGTATCGCCATCCACGACCCGCTGGACCGCGAATACAGGCAGGGAGTCGGGCGCCGGGCACAAGGCCTGGGCTGCCGTCAGCCAAATCGCGGACATAAAAAAGGCGCCCGCGAGGGACGCCTTTTTAAGCAGCCTGGAGTAGTCCAATGGACCTTCCAGAACGGCCAGCCTTACTCTGCAGCAGCTTCAGGAGCTTTGGCTGCGCCGAAAGCACCGAAACGCGATTTGAACTTGTCGACACGGCCGCCGATATCAAGAGTCTTCTGCTTGCCGGTGTAGAACGGGTGGCACTCGTTGCACACGTCAAGGCTCAATGGCTTGGCGAGGTTGGAGCGAGTGTGGATCACGTTGCCGCAGCTGCAAGTCGCGACAATGGCTTCGTAAACTGGATGAATGTCAGCTTTCATGGGTACTTCTCCGGGCTAGCGTGCCGCCGCGCAACACTATTGTTGAACACCGCACGTAATTAGGCTGCGGATACTACCAGACATCGCCAACGACGCAAGCGAACGTTAAAACCGGCCGTCTGCTAAGATCGCCGCTTCGTCACAGACCGTTACAGAGAACCCTCCGCGTGCCCGACGCCATTTTGCGCCTCGCTCTGCCCTCGCCGCTCAGACGCTTATTCGACTACCGCGCCCCCACCGGGGTGTTGCGCAGTGCGTTACAGCCGGGCATGCGCGTACGCGTGCCGTTCGGTCGGCGCGAGATGATTGGCATTCTGGTGGAGATCACTGACCACAGTGACGTCCCGGCTGAAAAGCTCAAACCGGCCGTGGCCATCCTCGATGAGCATCCGCCGCTGCCGCCTTCGCTGTTCAAACTGTGCCTGTGGACATCGCAGTATTACCAGCACAGCCTCGGCGACACCTTGAGCTGGGCCTTGCCGGTACTGCTGCGCCAGGGCGAACCCGCCGAAGCGCGGCAGGAACGATTCTGGCAAGTGGCTCCCGGCGCCAGACTCGATGACCCGCGCATCGCCCGCGCACCGAAACAGCGTGAGGCCCTGACCACCCTCGCCCAGCATCCGCATGGCGTGGCCAATCAGTTACTCAGCAAACTGATGCTCAACCGGGAAAGCCTGAACCTGTTGCTGGCCAAGGACATGGTCAAGGCCGAAGTGCGCCGCCATGCGCCGAGCGAACGTCATGAGCGCTGGCTGGCGCAACCTGAGCTGCCACTCAACCCCGAGCAACGCGCCGCATACGAAGCCATTCGTGCCGGCTTCGACACCTTTCATGCATTTCTGCTGGCAGGCGTCACCGGCAGTGGCAAAACCGAAGTCTATTTACAGCTGATCCGCGAAACCCTGGAAGCCGGCAAGCAGGCGCTGGTGTTGATCCCGGAGATCAACCTCGGCCCGCAAACCCTGGCGCGCTTCGAACAACGTTTCAACGCACGCATCGCGCTGGTGCACTCGGCGGTCAATGACCGGGATCGCCTGGATGCCTGGCTGGCGGCGCGCGACGGCGAGGCCGACATTATTATCGGCACCCGCTCCGCGCTGTTCACGCCAATGAAGAACCCCGGCCTGATCATTATTGATGAAGAGCACGACGGCTCCTATAAACAGCAGGAAGGTCTGCGCTACCACGCCCGCGATCTGGCGTTGGTGCGGGCCCGGCAGGAAAACATTCCGATTGTCCTCGGATCCGCCACGCCATCACTGGAAAGCCTGCACAACGCCTACACCGGACGCTACGGCCTGCTGCGCCTGAACCAACGCGCAGGCGGTGCGCAACAACCGCGCTTCCTGCGGCTGGATGTGAAGAGCCGGCCACTGGACAGCGGTATTTCCGGACCGATGCAGCAAGCCATCGCTCAGACTCTGGCTGCAGGCCAGCAGGTCCTGGTGTTCCTCAACCGTCGCGGCTTTGCGCCGACCTTGCTTTGCCACGACTGCAGCTGGCTCTCGGAATGCCCGCGCTGCGACGCGCGCATGACTGTGCACCAGCGTTCCGGCGAATTGCGCTGCCACCATTGCGGCCATGTCGAGCGTGTCCCTCGACACTGTCCGGCATGCGGCAAGGTCGACCTGCGCCCTGTGGGTGCGGGCACCGAGCGTGCAGAAGAGCGCCTGGGTATTTTGTTCCCGGACTTCCCCGTGCTGCGGGTCGACCGCGACAGCACCTCGCGCAAAGACGCGATGAACCAGCTGTTCGCCACCATTCAGCGCGGTCAGCCGTGCATTCTGGTCGGCACCCAGATGCTCGCCAAAGGGCACCACTTCCCCCGCGTGACCCTGGTGTCGATTCTAGATGCCGACGGCGGTTTATTTTCCGGCGATTTCCGCGCCAGCGAGCGCATGGCGCAGCTGATCGTTCAAGTAGCAGGGCGCGCAGGACGGGCCGAAGAGCCAGGCAAAGTGATCATCCAGACGCATCTGGCCGACCACCCCCTGTTAATTCAGCTGACCGAACAAGGCTACTTCGCCTTCGCCGAACAAGCGTTGAGCGAACGCCGGGCCGCGGGCCTGCCACCGTTCTCGCACCTGGCGCTGCTGCGCGCCGAAGCGCACAAGCCGGGACAGGCCGAAGGCTTTCTCGACAACGCCTGCGCCGAGGCCGAACGCTTGTTGGCTGAAATGAATCTGGGCGCCATTGAGTTGCTGGGCCCGGTCCCGGCGCCGATGGAGCGGCGCGCCGGCCGCTACCGCGCGCAATTGCTCCTGCAAGCCAGCGCCCGCGCGCCCCTGCATCGCTTGCTCAGCGCATGGCTGCTGGTGCTTGAAAACATGCCCAGCGGGCGTCAGGTGCGCTGGTCGCTGGACGTGGACCCGGTTGATTTGTATTAAGGGCCAAAGCCGGCATATTTAAGACCGCATGTCCATCATGGTTGGCAAGCCTGCCCTCGCAACGGATAATGCCCAGTTTTTCCACCAGCGCATCCAGGCGCCGCCGCGCTTGCGGTCGAAAGAGAAGACCATGAAAGACACCATTCGCCAGCTGATCCAACAAGCCCTGACCCAACTCGTCAACGAAGGCGTCCTGCCGGAAGGGCTGACACCGGCGATCCAGGTGGAAAACGTGCGGGACAAAACCCACGGTGACTTCGCCAGCAACATCGCGATGATGCTGGCCAAGCCTGCCGGTTTGAAACCCCGCGATCTGGCGGAAAAACTGGTTGCCGCGCTGCCCGCCGACGCACAGGTCAGCAAGGTCGAAATCGCCGGCCCCGGCTTTCTCAACTTCTTCCAGAACACCCAGGCTCTGGCAGCACGTCTCGATGCCGCGCTGATCGACCCACAACTGTCAGTCCGCAAGGTCGGTCCCGTACAACGCGTGGTGGTCGACTTGTCCGCGCCCAACCTGGCCAAAGAGATGCACGTCGGCCACCTGCGCTCGACTGTTATCGGCGATGGCGTGGCCAATGTGCTGGCGTTCCTGGGCGACACTGTGATTCGTCAGAACCACGTGGGAGACTGGGGCACTCAATTCGGCATGCTCCTGGCGTACCTGCAGGAAAAACCGACGACCAGCGATGAGTTGTCGGACCTGGAAAACTTCTACCGTGCGGCCAAGCATCGCTTCGACGAATCCGAAGAGTTCGCCGAGCGCGCCCGAGGCCTGGTGGTCAAACTGCAAGCCGGTGACCCGGAATGCCTGACGTTGTGGGAACGCTTCAAAAACATATCGCTGTCCCACTGCCAAACAATTTACGACCGTTTGAACGTCAACCTGACCCCGGCTGACGTCAGGGGCGAAAGCGCCTACAACGATGACCTGGCCAACGTGGTCAGCGACCTCAAGGCTGCAGGCCTGCTGGTCGAGAGCAACGGCGCCCAGTGCGTGTTCCTCGAAGAGTTCAGGACCGCTGAAGACACGCCTCTGCCGGTGATCGTGCAAAAGGCGGGCGGCGGTTATCTGTACGCCACCACCGACCTGGCCGCGATCCGCTACCGCAGTAATGTGTTGAAGGCCGACCGCGCGCTGTACTTCGTCGATCAACGTCAGGCCCTGCACTTCCAACAGGTGTTCGAAGTCGCCCGCCGCGCCGGTTTCGTGACCAATGGCATGCACATGGAACACATGGGCTTCGGCACCATGAACGGCGCCGATGGCCGTCCGTTCAAGACCCGTGACGGTGGCACCGTCAAGCTGGTAGACCTGCTCGACGAAGCCCAGGAGCGCGCCTACACCCTGGTGAAAGAAAAGAACCCGGAAGTCGCTGAAGCCGAATTGCGCAGCATCGCCAATGCAGTAGGGATCAGCGCGGTGAAATACGCCGACCTGTCCAAGCATCGCACCAGCGACTACAGCTTCAACTTCGATCAGATGCTCAGCTTCGAAGGCAACACCGCGCCGTACCTGCTCTACGCTTACACCCGCGTCGCCGGTGTGTTCCGCAAGTTGGGCAAGCCGTTCGACATCAACCAGGGGCATATCGTGCTTGAGGCGCCTCAAGAGCAGGAGCTGGCGGCCCGCCTGGCGCAGTTTGGCGAAACGTTGAACAACGTCGCGGAAAAAGGCACGCCGCATGTACTGTGTGCCTACATCTATGAGCTCGCCGGTCTGTTCTCCAGTTTCTACGAGAACTGCCCGATCCTCGGTGCCGAGAACCCGGAACAACAGCAAAGCCGTCTGCGTCTCACCGCACTGACTGGCCGCACCCTCAAGCAAGGCCTGGAACTCTTGGGTCTGGAAACTCTGGAGCGTATGTAAGTTGGCTGCGAAAAAAAAACCTGCTCCCAAGCGCGGCGCCAGCCGTTATCAGGCACCCGCGAAGAAGCCGATTCCAGGATGGTTGTGGCTGGCGATTGGCCTGTCGGTGGGTGCTTTCATCGTATTTTTGATGAAACTCGAACCAGGCGGTACTGACGTCAAGCGGGTTAAAGAAGACGCCAAGGCCGCGAAAATCGCCGAGGCGAACAAGACGGCACCCAGCCCGCAGGCACCGGCGAAGCCGAAGTACGACTTCTATACCTTGCTGCCGGAGTCCGAAGTCATCGTGCCGAACGAAGCCGTGCCCGAAAAAACACTGCCCGCGGTCGTAGCTCCGGTTGCACCGGTCACGCCTGCGCAAGCGGCGAAGATTGACACCGCCCGCGCCCAAGCTGCACTCAGCGGCCTGACGCCCCCGCCAGCGCCACCGGTGGCCAAACCGGCTGCGGTGACGAAGTTCTTCTTGCAGGCCGGTTCGTTCCGCAAGCAAGCCGACGCGGACAAGGTCCGGGCGCAGATCATTCTGCTGGGGCAAACAGTGCAGGTTGAATCCGGCACCGTGAAGGACGAAATCTGGTATCGGGTGCTCGTCGGTCCTTACAGCAATCGTGAGCAACTGACCATCGCGCAGAAACAACTGGCGGGCAGCGGCTTCAGCAATCTGCTGTTACAACAGCGTCAGGGTAAGTGATCCACCTGTAGTCCAGGTCAAAGCGGCGTGTCGGATACGCCGCTTTGACGAATAGATTCACTCCCCCAGTGGATCATCCGCGCTCCGTGGGGGCGAGTTCCTGCGCAAAAGCGATCTGCCCAGACAGCCCGTATCCAGATATTTCCATTCACCCCATGACATACCCCATGGTTGAAATGTCAGCCACCACCCCCATATGAGTTTCCATTAGGGCATTTTCGCCCCGCTGCGTGGAGACGCTCCTTTGACCACCATCGTTTCAGTGCGCCGTAACGGCAAAGTCGTCATGGCTGGCGACGGCCAGGTTTCTCTCGGCAATACCGTCATGAAAGGCAACGCGAAAAAAGTTCGCCGCCTGTACCACGGCGAAGTCATTGCCGGTTTCGCCGGAGCCACCGCCGACGCCTTCACCCTTTTCGAACGTTTCGAAGGCCAACTTGAAAAACACCAGGGCCATCTGGTCCGCGCGGCCGTTGAACTGGCTAAAGAATGGCGCACCGACCGTTCCCTGAGCCGCCTGGAAGCCATGCTGGCGGTCGCCAACAAAGATGCATCGCTGATCATCACGGGTAACGGCGATGTCGTTGAACCTGAAGACGGTCTGATTGCCATGGGCTCCGGTGGCCCCTACGCTCAAGCTGCCGCGCGCGCCCTGCTGATGAAAACCGAACTCTCGGCCCGCGAAATTGCCGAAACCGCACTGGGCATCGCTGCCGATATCTGCGTGTTCACCAACCACAACATCACCATTGAGGAGCAGGACCTCGCCGAATAAGCCGTTTCCCATGCCGTTTGCATAAACAGCCATGCGCGCTTTTTTCAGCTAGAGGACCGCCACTACCATGTCTATGACTCCCCGTGAAATCGTCCACGAACTCAATCGCCACATCATTGGCCAGGACGATGCCAAACGCGCCGTCGCCATCGCTTTGCGTAACCGCTGGCGCCGGATGCAGTTGCCTGAAGAACTGCGCGTCGAAGTCACGCCAAAAAACATTCTGATGATCGGCCCGACCGGTGTCGGTAAAACCGAAATCGCCCGTCGCCTGGCCAAACTGGCCAACGCGCCGTTCATCAAGGTCGAAGCGACCAAATTCACCGAAGTCGGCTATGTCGGCCGCGATGTCGAATCGATCATTCGCGATCTGGCCGACGCCGCGATCAAGCTCCTGCGCGAACAGGAAATGACCAAGGTCCGCCATCGCGCCGAAGACGCTGCCGAAGAACGCATCCTCGACGCCCTGCTGCCGCCCGCACGCGCTGGCTTCAACGAAGATGCCGCACCGAGCACCGATTCCAATACCCGTCAGCTGTTCCGCAAGCGCCTGCGTGAAGGCCAGCTGGATGACAAGGACATCGAGATCGAAGTCTCCGAGTCCGTCGGTGTCGATATTTCCGCGCCGCCAGGCATGGAAGAGATGACCAGCCAGCTGCAAAACCTGTTCGCCAACATGGGCAAGGGCAAAAAGAAAAGCCGCAAGCTCAAGGTCAAGGACGCACTGAAGCTGGTCCGCGACGAAGAAGCCGGGCGCCTGGTCAATGAAGAAGAACTGAAAGCCAAGGCGCTGGAAGCGGTTGAGCAGCACGGCATCGTGTTTATCGATGAAATCGACAAGGTCGCCAGACGCGGCAATTCCGGTGGCGTCGACGTGTCCCGCGAAGGCGTGCAACGTGACCTGCTGCCGCTGATCGAAGGCTGCACCGTGAACACCAAGCTGGGCATGGTCAAGACCGACCACATCCTGTTCATTGCATCCGGGGCGTTCCACCTGAGCAAGCCGAGCGATCTGGTGCCTGAGCTGCAAGGCCGTCTGCCGATCCGCGTTGAACTCAAGGCCCTGACACCGCAGGATTTCGAGCGCATCCTCAGCGAGCCGCATGCGTCGCTGACCGAGCAATACCGCGAACTGCTCAAGACCGAAGGCCTGAACATCGAGTTCTTGCCCGACGGCATCAAGCGCATCGCCGAGATTGCCTGGCAGGTCAACGAGAAGACCGAAAACATCGGCGCGCGTCGTTTGCACACGTTGCTTGAGCGCCTGCTCGAAGAGGTGTCCTTTAGTGCTGCCGACCTGGCCAGCGCGCAAGATGCAGAGACCATCCTGATCAATGCCGACTACGTCAACAGTCACTTGGGCGAACTGGCCAAGGACGAAGACCTCTCGCGGTATATCCTTTAACACGCACTTAACTGGAACCGGCAGGGCCGCTCGCGGCCCTGAACCTCATGGCCAATACCAAGCTCCCCAGCGCAATCAATCTGCACAAAGCTTCGAAAACCCTGACGCTGAAATACGCGCCCGACGAGGAATACCACTTGAGCGCCGAGTTCTTGCGGGTGCACTCACCATCGGCCGAGGTTCAGGGTCATGGCAAACCGATCCTGCAATTTGGCAAGCTCGGCGTGGGCTTGAGCAAAATCGAACCGGCCGGGCAGTACGCACTAAAATTGACCTTCGACGACGGTCATGACAGCGGATTGTTCACCTGGGACTACCTGTACCAATTGGCGCAACGCCAGGAACAGCTGTGGACCGATTATCTTGCCGAGCTGAAAACAGCTGGTAAATCCCGCGACCCCTCCGAGCAAATCATCAAGCTGATGCTCTAGCCCAACCGTCTGACCTTTTAGGGCGACGTTTCTAATTCTGTTTGCTTCAATATTCCTCGCAGAGGCCAACGACTGGCCCTGCTTGCGATTTTTTGAAATCTCGGGTAACCAATAGATCTGGCAAGTTCCCTGCATTTAATCCGTGCAGAG
Organism: Pseudomonas sp. MH9.2; assembly: GCF_034353875.1. NCBI lineage: Bacteria > Pseudomonadati > Pseudomonadota > Gammaproteobacteria > Pseudomonadales > Pseudomonadaceae > Pseudomonas > Pseudomonas sp. MH9.2. The sequence goes on along the minus strand of NZ_CP133784.1, from coordinate 3,592,297 downwards.
CTGGCGCGTGCGATGACGCAACAGATGAGATCCGGCTGCCGCGAAAAAGACAGGACTCATCTTTGCGCAAACACCTGCCGGGAGCATGTGGTTTAGCCATCATCGGTCACCCGAGCAGTAGTACCGGCAGGCGCCTGTGTCACTGATCCACAGCGATGTCCGGTACTCGTCTCAGGACAATGGAGCGTCGTAGATGAGTATCAAGAACAACGATGACTTGCAGCGCCAAGCCTCGGAAAACACTCTGGGGCTAAACCCCGTGGTCGGCTTGCGGAGTAAAGATTTGCTGACCACTGCTCGGATGGTTCTAACCCAAGCCCTCAGGCAACCTTTCCACAGCGTCAAGCATGTCGCTCATTTCGGTGTCGAACTGAAGAATGTTTTGCTAGGGAAATCCAGTTTGCAACCTGCCAGCGACGACCGTCGATTCGCTGACCCTGCCTGGAGCCAGAACCCGCTGTATCGCCGTTATCTACAAACCTACCTGGCCTGGCGCAAGGAGTTGCACGACTGGATCAGTGACAGCAATCTGTCAGAACAAAACATTAATCGTGGTCACTTTGTGATCAATCTGATGACCGAAGCCATGTCGCCGACCAACAGCGCCGCCAACCCGGCTGCGGTCAAACGGTTTTTCGAAACCGGTGGCAAAAGCCTTCTCGACGGGTTGTCACACTTGGCCAAGGACTTGGTGCATAACGGCGGCATGCCGAGCCAGGTCAATATGGACGCCTTCGAAGTCGGCAAGAGCCTCGGCACCACCGAAGGCTCGGTGGTCTTTCGCAATGACGTGCTTGAACTGATCCAGTACAAACCGATGACCGAACAGGTGCTTGAGCGGCCGTTATTGGTCGTTCCACCGCAGATCAACAAGTTCTATGTGTTCGACCTGAACCCGGATAAAAGCCTGGCACGCTTCTGCCTGCGCGGTGGCGTGCAGACGTTTATCGTCAGTTGGCGCAACCCGACCAAGGCACAGCGGGAGTGGGGCCTGTCGACCTACATCGACGCGCTCAAAGAAGCGGTTGACGTGGTCCGCGCTATCACCGGCAGCAAAGACATCAACATGCTGGGCGCTTGCTCCGGCGGCATCACCTGCACCGCGCTGCTGGGTCACTACGCCGCGCTGGGCGAGCAGAAGGTCCATGCCCTGACCTTGTTGGTCAGCGTGCTGGATACCACCCTCGACAGCGAGGTCGCGCTGTTTGTCGACGAAAAGACCCTGGAATCGGCCAAGCGCCACTCCTATCAAGCGGGCGTACTGGAAGGCCGTGACATGGCCAAGATTTTCGCCTGGATGCGCCCCAATGACCTGATCTGGAATTACTGGGTCAACAATTACCTGTTGGGCAACGAACCGCCAGTCTTCGACATCCTGTTCTGGAACAACGACACCACCCGCCTGCCCGCCGCGTTCCATGGCGACCTGATCGAGATGTTCAAGACCAACCCGCTGATCCGCGCCAACGCCCTTGAAGTGTGTGGCACACCGATCGACCTGAAAAAGGTGACCAGCGATGTGTTTAGCCTGGCAGGCACCAACGACCACATCACGCCATGGGGCTCGTGCTACAAATCGGCCCGTCTATTCGGCGGAAAGACTGAATTCGTACTGTCCAGCAGCGGCCATATTCAAAGCATTCTCAACCCGCCGGGCAACCCCAAGTCACGCTACATGACCAACCCCGAGCTGCCGGTCGATGCCAAAGAGTGGCAAGAGAACTCGACCAAGCACACCGATTCCTGGTGGCTTTACTGGCAAAGCTGGCAAGCAGAGCGCTCAGGTAAATTGAAAAAGGCGCCGAGCGTGCTCGGCAACAAAGCACACCCGGCTGGCGAAGCTGCACCGGGCACTTACGTACACGAACGCTAAACAACAAAACAGGGTGCTGATGGATATCTGGAAGTGCCATCAGCCTCCGACGCGCGGTCACGTGACGAGCAGTAATACGAGGATCACCTCGACCCGTCTGGAAAAGCGCAGGACGGCTTAACCAGCGGTTTAACCCATAGGGCCCGCGCATGTCGAAACCGTTTGTTTTTCGTACCATCGACCTGGATGGTCACACCATCCGCACGGCCGTCCGCCCAGGCAAGGGTGATATGACACCGTTGCTGATTTTCAATGGCATCGGCGCCAACCTGGAGCTGGTATTTCCGTTCGTCGACGCGCTTGACCCGGACATGGAAGTGATCGCCTTCGATGTGCCGGGTGTCGGCGGCTCTTCCACGCCCAGTCGCCCCTTTCGCTTTCCCGGGCTGGCCAAGCTGACCGCGAGGATGCTCGACTACCTGAATTACGGCCAGGTCAATGTGATCGGGGTGTCGTGGGGCGGCGCGTTGGCGCAACAGTTCGCCTACGACTATCCAGAACGCTGCAAAAAACTGGTGCTCGCCGCGACAGCCGCCGGCGCAGTCATGGTGCCGGGCAAGCCTCGTGTGCTGTGGTTGATGGCCAGCCCACGGCGATATATTCAGCCGTCCCATGTGATACGCATCGCGCCGGAAATCTACGGTGGCGCCTTTCGTCGGGACCCTCACCTGGCCGCCAATCACGCCGCCAAGGTCCGATCGTCGGGCAAGCTGGGTTATTACTGGCAGCTGTTTGCCGGGATGGGCTGGACCAGCATCCATTGGCTGCACAAGATTCGTCAGCCTACATTGATCCTCGCGGGCGACGACGATCCGCTCATTCCTTTGATAAATATGCGCATGCTGGCTTGGCGGATACCCAATGCCCAGCTACACATAATCGATGACGGTCATTTATTTTTGATCACCCGTGCCGAAGCGGTGGCGCCCATCATCATGAAATTCCTACTGGAGGAGCGGCAGCGCGCGGTCATGCATCCGCACCCGACCCCGATTCATCGATAGGTAAAGGGCTTTAGTCATGGCCTGACGAAGGAGTGTTGCCCCATGCGAGACAAGCCAGCGAAGGAATCTGTGCCCACCCCGGCCACATTCATCAATGCGCAAAGCGTCATCAGTGGTTTGCGCGGGCGAGATGTGTTTTCCACGCTGCGTAGCGTGGCCGTCCAAAGCCTGCGTCACCCGGTCCACAGCGCACGTCATGTGCTGGCCCTGGGTGGTCAGTTGGGTCGCGTCATACTGGGTGACAACCTGCACACGCCCAACCCTCGTGACAGCCGCTTCGCGGACCCGACGTGGCTGCAAAACCCCCTCTATCGACGCGGGCTGCAGGCCTATCTGAGCTGGCAGCATCAGCTCAAGAGTTGGATCGATGATAGCGAGATGTCCGAGGATGATCGCGCCCGTGCGCACTTCATCCTGTCCTTGCTCAGCGATGCCCTGTCACCCTCCAACACCCTGCTCAACCCGCTGGCGGTCAAGGAGCTGTTCAACTCCGGCGGCAGCAGCGTATTCAAGGGCATCAGCCACCTGGTCGATGACCTGATGCACAACAATGGCCTGCCCAGCCAGATCACCAAAGATGCATTCGAGGTCGGCAAGACCGTCGCCACCACCCCCGGTGCAGTCGTGTTTCGCAACGAGCTGCTGGAGCTGATGCAGTACAAGCCGATGAGCGAAAAGCAGTACGCTCGGCCTCTGCTGATCGTTCCGCCGCAAATTAACAAGTACTACATTTTCGACCTCAGCCCGGCCAACAGCTTCGTCCAGTACGCACTGAAAAACGGCCTGCAAGTGTTCATGATCAGCTGGCGCAACCCGGATGTGCGTCATCGCGAATGGGGGTTGTCCAGCTACGTCGAAGCCGTCGAAGAAGCGATGAACGTATGCCGCGCCATTACTGGCAGCCGCGAAGTGAACCTGTTGGGTGCCTGCGCCGGCGGCCTGACCATGGCCGCACTGCAAGGCCATCTCCAGGCCAAGCGACAAATGCGCCGGGTCTCCAGCGCAACCTACCTGGTCAGCCTGCTGGACAGCCAGATCGACAGCGCAGCAACCTTGTTCGTCGATGAAGAGACCCTGGAAGCCGCTAAGCGCCGCTCTTACCAGCAAGGTGTGCTTGATGGCCGCGACATGGCCAAAATCTTCGCCTGGATGCGCCCCAACGATTTGATCTGGAATTACTGGGTCAATAACTACCTGCTGGGCAAGGCGCCGCCGCCCTTCGACATCCTCTACTGGAACAACGACAGCACACGCCTGCCGGCCGCCCTGCATGGCGACTTGCTGGACTTTTTCAAATACAACCCACTCAGCCACCCCGGCGGTCTGGAGGTATGCGGCACGCCCGTTGACCTGCAGAAAGTCACCGTCGACAGCTTCAGCGTGGCAGGGATCAATGACCACATCACACCGTGGGACGCGGTCTATCGCTCGACCTTGCTGCTCGGCGGCGACCGGCGCTTCTTGCTGGCCAACAGCGGTCACGTACAAAGCATCCTCAACCCGCCAGGCAACCCCAAATCGAGCTACATCGAAAACGGCAAACTCAGCAGCGACCCCCGGGCCTGGTACTACGATGGAGAAACCGTCGAAGGCAGCTGGTGGCCGAACTGGTTGAACTGGATTCAGCAGCGCTCCGGCGCACAACGAGAAACCCTCATGGCCCTCGGCAACCAGAACTACCCACCGATGGAGGCCGCGCCTGGAACCTATGTGCGTGTGCGCTGAGATGCAAATCCTCTGTGGCGCCGCGAACACACACTGCGTGCATTCCTGATTAACCCACACAAGAAGACCGGATGAAAACACGCGACCGTATCCTTGAATGCGCCTTGCACTTGTTCAACCAACAGGGCGAACCTAACGTCTCGACACTGGAAATCGCTAACGAACTGGGCATCAGCCCCGGCAATCTCTACTACCACTTTCACGGCAAAGAGCCGCTGGTCATGGGCTTGTTCGAGCGTTTCCAGACAGAACTGTCGCCGCTACTCAATCCCCCGGCCAACGCACAGCTCGCGCCGGAAGACTACTGGGTGTTTCTGCACCTGATCGTCGAGCGCCTGTCGTATTACCGCTTCCTGTTCCAGGACCTGTCCAACCTCGCGGGCCGTCTGCCAAAACTGGCACGCGGTATCCGCAACCTGCTCAACGCACTAAAACGCACCCTGGCATCGTTACTGGCACAGCTGAAAGCACAGAGGCAACTGGTCAGCGACACACAAGCGCTGGGGCAACTGGTGGAACAGATCAGCATGACCCTGCTGTTCTCCCTGGACTACCAACGCATCCTCGGCAAAGAAGGCGAAGTACGCGTCGTTGTCTACCAGATCATGATGCTGGTCGCGCCCCACCTGATCCCCGACTCGCGGCAGGGGGTGGAGAAGCTGGCGATGCATTATCTGGAGGAGTAGTTGAAACCGACCACTCCATCACGCAACGACTCGTCACGTGCTGCACTTATGTCTCTCTAACAGGTAACGCACAAACGAAAAAGCCCGACCTTGCAGCCGGGCTTTTGGCAGTCCGTAAAAATCAGGACTGGCTGGCGGGCGTCGACGCAGCGGTCGTTGCTGGCGCAGGGGTTGCCGCTGAAGCAGCAACGGCAGTTGGCGTTGCTGCTACTGCAGGTTTGGCCGCAGCGGGCTTGGGTGCTGCTGCTTTTTTCACTGCGGGTGCTTTCGCTGCTGCGGGCTTGGTGGCGGCTGGTTTAGCTACCGATTTCGCGGCAACAGGCTTGGCAACCGGTTTCGCGGCTGGCTTGGCGGCTGCCGTTTTGGCCGGCGCTTTAGCCGCGGGTTTGGCCACTGCCTTGGCCGTTGCCTTGGCTACGGGTTTAGCCGCAGGTTTTGCAGCGGCTTTGGAGGACACAGGCGTCACCGACGCGCCGGTCAGTTTCTCGATTTGCCTAGTCAGGAGATCGACCTTGCTGTGCAGTGCCTTGACTTCGTTGCGGCTTGGGACACCGAGGCGCGAGATGGCGCTGTTCAGGCGTTTGTCGAAAGCACCTTCGAGCTCGCTCCACTTACCCAGCGCAAGGTCCTTGACGTCGCCCACTCGGGATTTTGCCGATTGCGCTGTTGCCTTCGCTGCATCGACTTGCTTGTCGACGCCGCTCTTGGTCTGCTTTTCGGCCTTCTCGCCGTCTTTGACCAGGGTTTCGAAAAGCTTACTGCCGTCATTGCTGATTTTTGAGTAAGCGCCTAAACCAGCCAGCCAGATTTGACGGGAGTATTTTTCAACCTCGCCAATCCAGGAGCTGCCTTCTTTTTCAATCTTCTTTTTGCCAGCCATCCCGATCTCCTTATTGTTTATGCGCGACACGTTCAAGCAATGCCGTCAGCCCATCGAGCTTAGCAGAGAGTGTCTCAACATCATGTTTAGACGCAATGCCAAACCGATTCAAGGCGCGGCCAACACGGCGGTCAAAAGCCTTCTCGACTTTATGAAGTTGCACTTCGAACTTGCCCTTGACGCCTGCCACGTCGTCTTTGATCGTGTCGATCTCGCTGTTGGCCGCATCGAGCTGCTTGTCGACGATTTTCTTACCCTTTTTTTCAACTTCTTCGCCGGTCTTGATCAAGTCTTTTACATACTCGGCGCCTTCTTGACCGGCCTTGGAGTAGGCACCCAAGCCAGCCAGCCAGATTTTGCGGGCATACAGTTTTACTTCGGAAAGGGCCGTGGCTTGCTCGGCATCAACTTTCTTCTTCAGGGCTACTTTGGCCATGGTGCACCTCACGCTCAAAAAGGTTGGAGGAACTGCCCACGGGTTGATGGGCATGAGCACAAAATAATCAGAAAAATTAGAATGCTCACCCTAGGTTGGTGGCTATTTTGCGGGGGGGGGCGGGCTGTGGAGCGGTAACGCGTTTAATCGATAAACATCACACAGCCGCGAGGGGATTCAGGAATTCAAGCCAGCAGTTCTTTGTCCAGGACCCTCTCCACCTCGGATTTGATCGCGCCGCTCATTGCCGAGAGGAAAAAGTTCAGCTCGATGCTGACCCTGATCAATGTGTCTTCGACCTCGATTTTCCCCTTGGCGCCCTTGCCCTCGAGCTCCACTACATCGCCTGACCATGTCGGTTTCAGCGCATATTTATCCGCCAGCTTGAGCACCAGATGCTCGGCCTTTTCCCGCGCAGCTTCGCGGCCAAGGGCGTGTTCACGTTCAACAGTTATTTGGGCCATGCAAGGACTCCTTGGTCGGTTTCGAGCCACATTCTATATCGCGCCACCATGAGCAGCGAGACCAAGAGGAGATGTCAACCATGAGCCTTGTCAAGACAAAGGCTGCCCCGACGATTAGAATGGCCCCACTTTATTCCGGTGACAGCGATATGAACGATCCGCGCAAAGGCAGCGATGCCGAACCCACCACTCACTTCGGCTACAAAAACGTACCGGAAAGCCAGAAAGCCGAGAAAGTCGCTGAGGTTTTCCACTCCGTTGCGGCCAAGTACGACTTGATGAACGACCTGCTGTCCGGTGGCATGCACCGGTTGTGGAAGCGCTTTGCTATCGAGTTGTCTGGCGTACGCACGGGCAATCGCGTGCTGGACATCGCTGGCGGCACTGGCGATCTGGCAAGAAAGTTTTCGCATCTGGTCGGTCCGACCGGCGAAGTCGTACTGGCGGACATCAACGCCTCGATGTTGAAAGTCGGCCGCGACCGTCTGCTGGACCTGGGTGTGGCTGGCAACGTCAAGTTCGTTCAGGCCGACGCGGAAAAGCTGCCGTTCCCGGACAACCATTTCGACTGCGTGACCATCGCCTTCGGCCTGCGCAACGTGACGCATAAAGAAGACGCCCTGCGCTCGATGCTGCGTGTCCTCAAGCCCGGCGGGCGCTTGTTGGTCCTGGAGTTCTCCAAACCGACCAACGCGCTGATGTCCAAGGCCTACGACGCTTACTCGTTCGCGTTCATGCCGCTGATGGGCAAACTGATTACCAATGACTCGGAAAGCTACCGCTATCTGGCGGAGTCGATCCGCATGCACCCGAATCAGGAAACCCTCAAGTCGATGATGGTAGAAGCCGGTTTCGACCGTGTGACCTATCACAACATGACCGCAGGCATCGTTGCCCTGCATCGCGGCATCAAGCCCTGATGTTACTCAGCGGCTTGCTCGCCAGCGTCGAGCTCGGCATCAACCGTGTGCTGCGCATGGACAGCACCGCCCTGCCACGCCTCGAACGCCTGGCAGGCAAGATGATTGCAGTCGATTGCCGTAACCCGGCCTTTCAGCTGTTCATTTTGCCCAGCGATGAAGGCTTGCTGTTGGCGGCACACTGGGCCGCTGAGGCCGACTGTACCCTGCGTGCGCCAGCCTCGAGTTTGCTGCGTCTAGCCCTGAGCCAGGACAAAACCGCCGTACTGCATGGCCCTGAAGTCGAGCTTGAAGGCGACAGCGCCGTATTGCTGGAACTGGTCGGCGTGCTGCAAGACCTTGAGCTGGACTGGGAGTACGAACTCTCGCGCTGGCTCGGTCCGGTCGCCAGTCCTTTGCTCGGGGGCCAACTGCGCAGCAGCGCCCGCTGGACCCGCGACAGCCTGACCAACCTCACGCACAACCTCGCCGACTACCTCAGTGAGGAATCGCGCACCCTGGTCGGCCAACGTGAAGCCGAAGCCCGCTTCGCCGAGCTGGACCAGACCAGGCTCGACCTTGAACGTCTCGAGGCGCGCTTCGAGCGCCTTGCCCTCTCCCTCAAATCCAGCGATAACGCATGAAGCTGCTTGCCGTCCGCCGTCTGTTTCGCATCCAACGCGTCGTGATCCGCTACCGTCTCGATGACTTGTTGTTTGCCCTGCCGCTGCCCTGGTGGATGCTCGCCCTGCGTTATGCCATGCCGTGGCGCTGGTTCCCGCGTAAACCCCTGGAGCTGAGCCGTGGCGCACGCTTGCGCATGGCGCTGCAGGACCTCGGGCCGATTTTCATAAAATTCGGCCAGCTGCTCTCCACCCGCCGCGATCTGCTCCCCGAGGACATCGCCGACGAGTTGATGCACTTGCAGGACCGCGTGCCGCCGTTCGATTCGCAGCAGGCCATCGGCCTGATCGAAGAGCAGCTCGGCGCAAAAATCAGTGCCGTGTTCAGCCGCTTCGATGTCGCACCGCTGGCCTCTGCCTCGGTCGCGCAGGTGCATGCCGCGCAGTTGAAAACCGGCGAAGAGGTGGTGGTCAAAGTCGTGCGCCCCGGCCTCAAACCGATCATCAGCCAGGATCTGGCGTGGTTGTTCATACTGGCCCGCGTGGCCGAACGGCTCTCGGCCGATGCACGTCTGCTGCATCCGGTAGAGGTGGTCAGCGATTACGAAAAGACCATCTACGACGAACTCGATTTGTTGCGCGAGGCCGCCAACTCCAGCCAGCTGCGACGCAACTTCGAAGGCTCGCCGCTGCTCTACGTGCCTCAAGTCTATTGGGACTGGTGCCGCCCCAAAGTACTGGTGATGGAGCGCATCTACGGCATTCAGGTCACGGACCTCGCGACCCTGGCCGATCAGCGCACCGACATGAAAATGCTCGCCGAGCGCGGCGTGGAGATTTTCTTCACCCAAGTATTTCGTGACAGCTTCTTTCATGCCGACATGCATCCCGGCAACATTTTCGTCAGCACCGTGCAGCCTTGGAGCCCGCAGTACATCGCCATCGACTGCGGCATCGTCGGCAGCCTGACGCCCGAAGACCAGGACTATCTGGCGCGCAACCTGTTTGCGTTCTTCAAGCGTGACTATCGTCGCGTGGCCCAGTTGCACATCGACTCGGGCTGGGTGCCGGCGCATACCAAGCTCAACGAATTCGAAGCCGCGATCCGCACTGTTTGCGAACCGATTTTCGAGAAGCCGCTTAAAGACATTTCGTTCGGCCAGGTGCTGATGCGTCTGTTCCAGACCGCACGCCGCTTCAACATGGAAGTCCAGCCACAATTGGTGCTGTTACAAAAAACCCTGCTCAACATTGAGGGTCTGGGGCGCCAACTGTACCCGGAACTTGACCTGTGGAGCACCGCTCAACCGTTTTTGGAGCGCTGGATGCGCGAGCGCGTCAGCCCGAAAACCCTGCTGCACAACCTGCACACGCAGGTTGAACAGATACCCCACCTGGCCAACATGACCCGCGACCTGCTGGAGCGCATGTCCAAGCCCCACGCCTCCGCACCGCAGCCCGCGTGGCGTGAGCGTGGCGACGGCTGGGCGTTGCGTCTGACTGGCGCAGGTTTACTGGCAGGCGGCGCGGTACTGGGCTCGACCCTGGCTGCCAGCGGCACGGCCCTGGTCGCGCTGGCAGCATGGCCAGCCTGGGTCATGTTGGTGGCAGGTCTGTATCTGGTCGTGCGCCGATAGCCAGCAGCGCAGGTCGCTGGCACACTATTCAATCGCCGAGGCCTCAAGGCCCGGCTTGCGGAGTCGACGATGAAAGACTGGCTGGACGAGATTCACTGGAACAGCGATGGTTTGGTGCCTGCGATTGCCCAGGACCATGAAACCGGACGCGTGCTGATGATGGCCTGGATGAATCGCGAAGCGCTGAGCTTGACCGCGACCGAGAACCGGGCCATTTATTGGTCGCGTTCCCGTGGCAAACTCTGGCGCAAAGGTGAAGAATCCGGGCATGTGCAGAAGCTTCACGAATTGCGCCTGGACTGCGATGCCGACGTGATTATCCTGAAGGTCGAACAGATCGGCGGGATTGCCTGCCACACGGGTCGTGAAAGCTGCTTCTACCGGGTGTACGACGATGCCGGCTGGAAGGTTGTCGACCCGGTGCTCAAAGACCCGCACGCTATCTATCAGGCAGGACACACACATGACTGACACCCTGGCCCGTCTGGCCGAAGTGCTTGAAGCACGCAAGGGCGCCGCTGCCGACAGTTCTTATGTCGCCAGCCTGTACCACAAGGGTTTGAACAAGATTCTGGAAAAGGTCGGTGAAGAATCGGTCGAAACCATCATCGCTGCCAAGGATGCCGCCATCAGCGGTGATTGCAGTGATGTCATCTATGAGACCGCGGACCTGTGGTTTCACAGCATGGTGATGCTTGCAGCTTTGGGTCAGCATCCGCAAGCTGTACTCGATGAACTGGATCGGCGCTTCGGGCTGTCCGGGCACGCTGAAAAAGCCGCACGCTCTGCCGACTAAACACGCACCTCGAGGAGGAAAGTTTCATGGGTATTTTTGACTGGAAACACTGGCTCATCATTTTGGTTGTCGTCGTATTGGTGTTCGGCACCAAGAAACTCAAAGGCTTGGGTACGGATGTTGGCGAATCAATCAAAGGCTTCCGCAAAGCCATGAACGATGAAGAGAAACCTGCTGAACAGCAGCCGCCGATGCAACCGCAGCAGGCGCCTCAGGGTTCGACCCTGCATGAGCCACAGACCATCGACGCGCAAGCACATAAAGTCGAAGAGCCAATCCGCAAAGACTAGGTCGTGTTGAATGTTTGGTATCAGCTTCTCTGAACTGCTGCTCGTCGGCCTCGTTGCCCTGCTGGTGCTTGGCCCCGAGCGCCTGCCGGGTGCTGCACGTACTGCTGGCCTTTGGGTCGGGCGGCTGAAGCGCAGCTTCAATGCGATCAAACAGGAAGTCGAGCGCGAAATCGGTGCCGATGAAATTCGTCGGCAGCTGCACAACGAGCACATTCTGTCGTTAGAGCAGGAAGCCAAAAAGATTTTCGCGCCGCAACAGGCACCGGTCGAGCCCGTCGCGACGGTCAGCCCGCCAGTCGAGGCACAGACCATCGCGCCGCCGACACCGGCATCGCAGCCGGAAACGCCCGTCGTCGCGACTGAACCGGTTGTCGTTGTCCCGGTCCCCGTTGCTCCAGCAGCTCCAGCAGCTCCAGCCGAGGCTGCCCCGGTCGCACACGTCAGCCCGGTGCCAAGCGCACCGCCCGTCAACGATTCTTCTTTGCCACCGCGAGCCCCATGAGCGCTGATATCCCGGAAAACGATCAGCAAATGCCGCTGATCTCGCACCTCACCGAGCTGCGCACACGCCTGTTGCGTTGCGTTGTGGCAATTTTCCTGATCTTTGCCGGGTTGTTTTACTTCACCCAAAAGATCTACACCCTGGTTTCCGCACCTCTGCGGGTGTATTTGCCCGAAGGCGCGACGATGATCGCCACCGACGTGGCCTCGCCGTTCCTGACACCGTTCAAGCTGACCATGATGTGCTCGCTGTTTCTGGCGATGCCGGTGATCCTGCACCAGATATGGGGCTTTATTGCACCCGGTCTGTACAAGCATGAAAAGCGCGTCGCCGTGCCGCTGCTGGTTTCGAGCATTATCCTGTTCTATTCAGGCATGGCCTTCGCGTACTTTTTGGTGTTCCCGCTGATTTTCCACTTCTTCGCCAGCGTGACCCCGGAAGGCGTTTCGATGATGACTGACATCGCCAGTTACCTGGACTTTGTCATGACCTTGTTCTTCGCCTTCGGTGTCGCTTTCGAGATCCCGGTAGCGGTGGTGTTGCTGGTATGGATCGGCATCGTCGATGTCAAATACTTGAAAAAAATGCGCCCGTACGTGGTCATTGGCTGCTTCGTGGTCGGCATGATTCTGACACCGCCGGACATCTTTTCGCAGACGTTGCTTGCGGTGCCAATGTGGCTGCTGTTCGAGATCGGCGTGTTGTGCAGCGGATTGATCGTCAAGCGTGGCGATCACCCGGATGACCAGACGGATGAGGACTCTGACAAACACGACCAGCCGCCTGCGACCCAGCCGTGAACCTGCTGCTGCTCGAAAAAGCTGACTTTATCGCAGCTGACAGAGTCATCCTGCGCGACCGCCGCCTGAAGCACATGCAAGAGGTGCATCGCGCAGTCGTTGGCGACAGCCTGCGTGTAGGCCGCATCGGTGGTTTGCTAGGTACTGGCGAATTGCTGCGCCTGGAAAGCCATGAAGCCGAATTGCAGATCAGCCTTGATCGCGCGCCACCGGCCAAACTGCCCCTGACCCTGCTGCTGGCCTTGCCCAGGCCGAAGATGCTGCGCCGGGTGTTTCAGACAATCGCAACCATGGGCGTGCCCAGAGTGATTCTACTCAACAGCTATCGGGTGGAAAAAAGCTTCTGGCAAACACCGTTTCTGGAGCCCGAAGCCATCCGTGAACAGCTTGTATTGGGTCTGGAACAGGCACGCGATTGCGTACTGCCAGAGATTCTGATCGAAAAACGCTTCAAGCCGTTCGTCGAAGACCGTCTGCCTCAGCTGGTTGAAGGCAGCCTGGGTCTGGTCGGTCATCCGGGTGACTACCCTGCCTGCCCGCGCGGCACCGATCAGTCCGTCACATTGGCCATCGGCCCGGAAGGCGGCTGGATCCCCTACGAAATCGACTTGTTGAGCAAGGCTGGCCTCCAGCCGGTCCAGCTCGGCGAACGCATCCTGCGGGTCGAAACCGCTGTCACGGCCCTGCTCGCCCGCCTGTTCTAAAGAAGATTCCCACATCGATCTTCAAGACTCGATTTACGACGCAGCATGGAGCAATGGTCGAAATCTCCTACGCAATTAGTCCGACTTTATCGACCAACGCGCTTCAGTTCCGATCCCTGCAGCCGATGCAGGAGGACGCTATAACAAGTTCACCTCAGGGAGCCGTCATGTACAGTTGGTTAGTCCGAAGCCTCGGAAATATAAGTGTCAGCCTGAAACTGGGTATCGGCTTCGGTCTCGTGCTGTTGCTCACAATCGTTATCACCCTTACGGGCTGGCTGAGCATCACCTCGCTGATTGATCGGGGTGACAAGCTGGCGTCGATCACCCAACTCAATGACTTGAACAGGGACCTGCGTGTCGCCCGACAACATTACGAAGCACAACCTAGCGCCGAGTCCGCAGCCGCGGTAACTGGCGTTCTCGATAAGGTCGAGCAAAATCTGCGCACTGCAACAACCAAGATTCAGAACAAGGCTGATCAGGACATGCTTGATCAGCAGAGCCAGGCCAGCGCAAGCTACCGTCGCGCTTTCGCCGACATGACCCAAGCCATTCAAACCCGGGAAGCGAGTCGCGTGAATCTGGGCGCTACCGCTGACCGTGCCGTGGAGCATGTCTCCGGCATCGAAGAATCGTTGCTCAAGGGCGATAGCATTCTGGCGTTCAACGGTGTTGTGGAACTGAGCAAGCTGATCCAGCAGGCACGCTTTGAGGTGCGCAGCTACACCTACAGTGGCAAGCCTGAGTTCGAGCAAAACGCCAACACCGCTATCGACACCGCGCTGACCGGGCTTAACACGCTGCCGGGCTCGATACCGTCCGAGTATCTGGGCAAACTCAAAGACGCCAGCGATGCCCTCAAGGCCTATCGCGGTGCCGTGGGCCAATACCGTGATGCCCAACTGCTGAACCAGCAAGCGCTGGCAAAAATGTCGGGGCTGGGTGATAGCCTGCTGACACTCAGCAGCCAACTGTCTGCTTCACAAAACCTCAAGCGCGATGCTGATAGCGCTCAAGCTCGCTCCATGCTCGGCATCGCAACGGCCCTGGCACTGCTGTTCGGTGTCATTGCGGCTTGGGCTATCACCCGCCAGATCGTCACCCCGCTGCTGCACACGCTCCACGTCGTGGAACGTGTCGCTTCAGGTGATTTGAGCCAGGATTTACACGTCGAGCGCAAGGACGAGATAGGCCAGTTGCAGAACAGTATTCAGCGCATGACCGTCAACTTGCGTGCCTTGATTGGGGGCATCAGCGACAGTGTGACGCAAATAGCCAGCGCCGCTGAAGAGTTGTCCGCTGTGACCGAACAAACCAGTGCCGGGGTTAACAGCCAGAAGGTCGAAACCGATCAGGTGGCCACGGCCATGCACGAAATGACGGCCACTGTTCAGGAGGTCGCGCGCAATGCCGAAGAAGCGTCTGAAGCCGCCGTTGCCGCTGATCAACAGGCGCGTGAAGGCGACCGGGTGGTCAAGGAGGCCATCACCCAAATCGAACGTCTGGCCAGTGAAGTCGGCAACTCCACCGACGCGATGACTGAACTCAAGCGTGAAAGCGACAAGATTGGCAGTGTGCTCGACGTGATCAAATCGGTTGCGCAACAGACCAACCTCCTGGCGCTCAACGCCGCCATTGAAGCCGCGCGAGCAGGGGAAGCCGGTCGTGGTTTCGCCGTGGTGGCCGATGAAGTGCGCAGCCTTGCCCAGCGCACGCAAAAATCCACCGAAGAGATCGAGGCGCTGATCGCCGGCCTGCAAAAAGGCACCCAGCACGTGGCGACCATCATGGACAACAGCCGCAGCCTGACCGTCAGCAGTGTCGAACTGACGCGCCGAGCCGGCAGCTCGCTGGAGAATATTGCTCGCACCGTGTCAGCGATCCAGGGCATGAACCAGCAAATCGCCGCCGCAGCCGAACAACAAAGCGCTACCGCCGAAGAGATCAACCGCAGCGTATTGAACGTACGCGACGTCTCCGAGCAAACCTCCGCAGCCAGTGAAGAAACCGCAGCATCCAGTGTCGAACTGGCGCGACTGGGCAACCATCTACAAATGTTGGTGGGCAAGTTCAGGGTGTAAAACAACACATATCTGTAGGAGCAGACTTGTCTGCGAAGACCAGACAACCAGGTCGGCCAGACACCGCGCTGCTGGGCCTTCGCAGACAAGACGGTCCAGTCCCTCCTACAGCGCATGTGACATCTATCAGTTATTTTCAGACTTTTCCTACGACCTGTTCAGGTCGAGCGACCCCTTCCCCTGCCGATGCGTTAACCAGGCACAACGATGTTTTGCCTTCTTTTCGCATCCCTTGCAGGAGAACTCTCATGTTCCGAACCCTGACCCAGGCTCTGGGTAATACAAGCGTCAAGCTTAAACTCGCACTGGGCTTCGGCCTGGTCTTACTGCTGACTCTGGCGATCACCGTGACGGGCTGGCATGCGCTCGACACCATGATCGACCGCTCCGAAAAGCTGACGGGCATCGGCCAGTTGACCAACGCGAGCAAGGACCTGCGGATTGAGCGGATCACCTTTCGCGTTGAAAATACACCGGAGAGTGCCGCCACAGTGCTAAAGCGCCTTAACGAACTCCAAGTACAGCTCAATGCGTTACGCAGCACCATGGACGACCCGGTCAGCCTCGCGTTGCTATCGAACCAGAGTGAGACGGTACGCAGCTTTGAAAGGACCTTCACCGAACTTGGGCAGACATTGAAGGCACGCGGCAACATCCGCGAACTGCTTGAGCAACAATCCGTGCAGGCCATGAAAACGGTGGCACAGGTGGAAACCGAGGTACTGAAGGCCGTCAGCCAAGAGCAGGACAGCAACGAACGGCTGGGCGAATTTACCAACATCTCTCAGCTGCGGCAGCAGATCGAGGCTGCGCGCTATCAAGTGCAGGCTTATACCTTCAGCGGTCAGGAGCGATATGAACTTGCGGCGATTGCAGCCATCAATGAGGCACTCAAAGAGGTTAGCCAGATATCCGAGGATCAAGCCGACGCCAATGTCTCCGGGCTGCAACAAGCCAATCAGACTTTACAGAACTATCGCGACAAACTAAGCCAATTCAAAGACATTCAGATCAAGGCCGAGGCCGCACAAGAGAGCATGGAAGCGCTGGGTAACACGTTGCTCGCCTCCAGCGCCGAGCTGAGTAACCGCCAGACCGCTCAGCGCGATACCGAGGCGGCGCGGGCGCGCACCACCTTGATCAGCGTTGCCTCTATGGCGCTGCTGTTCGGGCTCTTTGCTGCTTGGCTAATAACACGACAGATCATCGTCCCCCTGCAACAAACACTGACTGCGGCCGGACGCATTGCTCAAGGCGACTTGAGCAAAGACCTGGTCATCGAGCGCCGCGATGAAATGGGCCAACTGCAGGCCAGCATGCAGCAAATGACCCTGAGCCTGCGTGAGCTGATCGGCGGAATTGGCGACGGTGTTTCGCAAATCGCCAGCGCCGCAGAGCAGTTGTCTGCGGTGACGGCGCAGACCAGTGTCGGCGTGAACAGCCAAAAAGATGAAACCGATCAGGTCGCCACCGCCATGAACGAGATGACAGCAACTGTACGGGAGGTCGCCCGCAATGCCGAGGAAGCGTCGAACGCCGCAGTCCAGGCCGATCAGCAGGCCCGCGAGGGCGACAAAGTGGTAGCTGAAGCCATTACCCTGATTGAGAGTCTGGCCGTTGAGGTCGGCAACTCAACCGTGGCGATGAACCAACTCAAGCTGGAAAGCGATAAAATTGGCAGCGTGCTCGACGTGATCAAATCAGTGTCGCAGCAAACCAATCTGCTGGCCCTGAACGCCGCCATTGAAGCCGCACGCGCCGGTGAAGCGGGCCGTGGTTTCGCAGTGGTTGCGGACGAGGTGCGCAGCCTGGCGCAACGCACCCAGCAATCCACCGAAGAGATCGAAGAGCTGATCGCCGCCTTGCAGAACGGCACCCAGCAGGTGGTAACCACCTTGGACAACAGCCGCACCCTGTCGGACAGCAGCGTCGAATTGAGCCGTCGGGCCGGCGGCGCCCTGGAACACATCACGCTCACTGTCTCGACCATCCAGAGCATGAACCAGCAGATCGCGACCGCAGGGGAGGAACAAAGCGCCGTCGCCGAGGAAATCACCCGCAGCGTACTGAACGTGCGTGATATCGCCGAACAGACGGCAGCGGCCAGCGAGGAAACGGCAGCGTCAAGTGTCGAACTGGCGCGATTGGGGACTCATTTGCAGGGGCTGGTGGGGCGGTTTCGGGTGTAGGTGCAGCGTCGAAAACGGAGCGAAATCGTCTACACGCTGTTTATTCCATTCCAAAAAAAACGCCCTTGAGGAGTGACCTCAAGGGCGCTTTTTTACCGCGCTATCAGGCGTTAGCCAGTTGGTGCGGGGCAACATGGGTGGCAGGTTGCAACGGCAGCAGAGGCGCATGCGGATCGGCTTCGATCGACTGACGCCACGCGGCGAGCCACTCAGGATGACCTTCGCTCCAGACCTGTTCATGCAGTCGCGCCAAGGCTACCGGGTCACTCAACAGCATCAGGCGTTCCTGGTTGCTGAGTTTATCCGGCCCGACTTTCATCGCCTGACGAACCCGCTCGATGCGCGTCCATTCAATCGGCTCGGACTGCGTGTGCCGCGACGTCGCCAAGGCGCATGCCAGTGCGTTCTGCTGTGGATCGACCACGGCCCGAATGAAGCCCTGTTTCAACGCATGCCAACGGTTTTCATGGGTGTAATGATCGGTCGCGACCAGCTCTTTTGGCGGCGCGTACTCTTCAGGGATCAGGAAGAGTTTCTCGTCCCGCGCCTTGAGGCCCAAACCGACCCGGCTGGAAATCACCGAAACCGGAATCGACAGCATCAACGAGCCGACAATCGGGGCCAGCCACCATAGGAAGCTTGGGTTCAGCGAGGCGACCAGCAGACCCCAGCACAAACCCAAAAGCGTTTGCGGACCGTGGCGCTTGACCGCTTCGCTCCATGGCGTGGAGTCATCGTCACGCTGCGGCGAGTTCCAGGTCGCGGCCCAACCGAGGAACGCGGCCAGTACGAAGCGCGTGTGGAACAGCATGCGGACCGGTGCCAACAGCACCGAAAACAGCATTTCCATCAGCATCGACAGGGTCACTTTGATCCGACCGCCAAAACCTACCGAACCCTTGGCCCAGATCAGAATAATGCTGAGCAGTTTGGGCAGGAACAGCAACACGATGGTGGTCGAGAACAGCGCGACAGCTTTGTCCGGGTGCCATTGTGGCCACAACGGATACAGCTGACGTGGCTCCATGAAGTACTGCGGCTCCATGAGCGTGTTAACCGCCAACAAGGCAGTCGACAGCACAAGGAAGAAGAACCATAACGGTGCCGACAGGTACGACATCACCCCGGTCAGGAACACCGCACGGTGTACCGGGTGCATACCTTTGACCAAGAACAGCCGGAAGTTCATCAAGTTACCGTGACACCACCGGCGGTCACGCTTGAGTTCATCCAACAGGTTAGGCGGCAACTCTTCGTAACTGCCGGGCAAATCATAAGCAATCCACACGCCCCAACCGGCACGGCGCATCAGCGCGGCTTCGACGAAGTCGTGAGACAGAATAGCCCCGGCGAAAGCCCCTTTACCGGGCAACGGCGCCAAGGCGCAGTGCTCGATGAACGGCTTCATGCGGATGATCGCGTTGTGCCCCCAGTAGTGGGATTCGCCCAACTGCCAGAAGTGCAAACCGGCGGTAAACAGCGGCCCGTACACACGGGTAGCGAACTGCTGCATGCGCGCATACAGCGTGTCCATGCCCGACGCGCGTGGCGCGGTCTGGATAATGCCGGCGTCCGGGGTGGCTTCCATCAAACGCACCAGACTGGTCAGGCATTCACCGCTCATGACGCTGTCGGCATCGAGCACGACCATGTAGCGGTATTCACCGCCCCAGCGACGGCAGAAGTCATCGAGGTTGCCGCTTTTGCGTTTTACCCGACGACGACGGCGACGATAGAAGATCTTGCCGAAGCCTTCGCTTTCACGGCAGACCTCAAGCCAGGCCTGCTGTTCGGCGACGGCGATATCGGAGTCGTTGGTATCACTGAGGACGAAAAAGTCAAAGCGGTCCAGGTCGCCCGTGGCGGCTACCGATTCAAAAGTAGCGCGCAGACCGGCGAACACACGAGGAACGTCTTCATTACAGATCGGCATCACGATGGCGGTACGAGCACCGGCTTCGATGGGTTCGTTACCTGCGCTGGCCCCGGAAATGCGGTATTTGTCATGCCCGGTGAGCAATTCGAGAAAGCCCATCAACGCCGTCCAGAAGCCGGCCGAGACCCAACAGAACAAAATCCCGAACAGCAATAGAATGCTGGTCTGCAAGGCATAGGGCAGCACTTGCACCGCAGTCTGGAACAATGTCTGGCGAGTGATTTCATCCAGTGACACGAAGGACCAGCCTTGGTAAGGCATGATCCCTTTCATGTACCAAGTGGCAACGACGGTTTGACCCAGCATCAGCACCAGCAAGATGTAACGGCGCAATGAGCCGACAAAACGCCAGCGTGCCGAAGGCAGCTCGCGCTGGGGCGGTGAGGGAAGATTCTTGCGACCCATCAGACGGCGCCAGCCACGCACCAGGATATTGGTGCGCCATGGCTCAGGGATGACTTTGGTACGACGAATCGGCGGCGTGGCTTTCAGGCAGACCCGACCACTGGCGTCGAGGACGAGCATTTCAGCTTCTTCCAGCTCGTCAGCGGTGGTCAATGTCAAACGACGGCAAACCGAAGCCTGAGCGGCCTCGGCGCTATCGGTGAATGGCTGCGTTGAAAGACGCTGGTGCAGCTCGGTGAACGAGGTGCAGCTGGCGAGTTCCGCCCGCTGCTCATCGCTCATCGGCAAATGTGCCAGGTACTCGGTCAGAGACTCTGGCACAGACTGGACATTACTCATCGGCAGGCAACTGATAGCTCCAGGTCTCGGTCAAGATTTGTACATTCTTGGCCGGTTCCGGATTAGTGGGGGCAGTCTCGGCTTCAGGCTGCGGGATCTGTTTGCCATCTTTGTCTTTCGCGACATCGGCCTTCGCTACTTCTGCTTTTGCAGCGTCTGCTTTTGTCGAGTCGGCCTTCGCTACGTCTGCTTTTGTGGAGTCGCCTTTCGCCTCGGCGGGTTTAGCCGTGTCAGCCTTGACTATGACGGTTTTCTCTTCTTTCGGAGCCACTTTGCTCTCGACCTTCTTCTCTACTTTCTTATCTGCTTTGTCAGCAACAATTGCCGCAGGTTCCTTACCAGGCTCGGCAGGAACTTCACGAAGCAGATAAGCGCGCATGTCGATCGACTTGCCCGAATCTTTGGCTTTCAGGCGCAACGTCAGACGCCAGCCTTTGGTCACCGGGTTGTAGCGCAGATTGTTTTCTACCAACTCAGTGTTGTCGTCAGTGGTCACTTGGCTGCGGATCGCCGGGTCTTCACCCAGTTTTGCGAGCACCGGGCCTTCGAAGTCGACCAGGAAAGCCACACTGCCGTCAGGCTGACGGATCAGATTGGACTGTTTGACGTCACCTGTAGAGCGCAGGGTCTGCTTGACCCAGCCCAGATCAGGGGAATGGATGGAGCTTTCGTCCATGGTCCAGTGCAGGCGATAGTTGAACTCCATCGGCTGGCCTGGCTCAGGAATGACTTCCGGCTTCCAGAACGCAACGATGTTGTCGTTGGTTTCGTCGGCAGTCGGGATTTCTACCAGATCAACGGTGCCTTTGCCCCAGTCGCCTTTCGGTTCGATCCAGGCACTTGGGCGTTTGTCATAACGATCATCCAGGTCTTCGTAGTGGCTGAAGTTACGGCCACGCTGAAGCAGACCGAAGCCACGCGGGTTTTCCACCGAGAAGCTGCTGACCGCGAGGTGTTTCGGGTTGTTCAACGGACGCCAGATCCACTCGCCATTGGCGGCCTGAATCGACAGACCGCTGGAGTCATGCAGTTCGCGGCGATAGTTCAGTACTTTGGACGGCTGATTGGCGCCGAACAGGTACATGCTGGTCAGTGGAGCGACGCCCAGTTTGCCAACTTTATCGCGCAGGAACATGCGCGACTTGACGTCGACGAGGGTGTTGGTGCCCGGACGCAAGGTCAGTTGATAGGCGCCTGTCGCACGTGGAGAGTCCAGCAGTGCAAAGATCACCAGATGGTTGTCGTCCGGTTGTGGACGCTCGATCCAGAACTCGGTGAAACGCGGGAACTCCTCACCCGATGGCATTGCGGTGTCGATAGCCATACCGCGCGCAGACAAGCCGTAGACCTGACCTTTGCCAATCACGCGGAAGTAGCTCGCGCCCAGCATCGTCATGATCTCGTCGTTCTTATCATCTTTATTGATCGGGTAAAGCACGCGAAAGCCTGCGTAACCGAGTTTTTCGGTGGCTTTCGGGTCGAACTTCATGTCGCCAAAATCGAACCGGCCAGGGTCGTACTTGAATTCCTGTACATCGGTCGCCGTGACTTCATTGATTTTGACCGGCGTGTCGAAGTGCATGCCCTGGTGATAAAAGGACAGCTTGAAGGGTGTCTTTTCCCCAGCCCACACGCCCTTTTCTTGAAGAAAACGGATTTTTTGATAATCCGCGAACTTCATGTCGCGAAATTCGTTCGGCAGATTGCTCTTCGGAGCTTCGTATTTCTGCCCGGCCATGTCTTTGGCCTTGGCCGCAACATCGTCCAGGCTGAACGCCCAAAGCTGGCCTGCGCTGAACAGACAGATCAGTGCAGAACCTGCCAACAGGGCACTACGTAACCGTTTACCGGGTTTCATTGGAGCAATACAGGGACTAACAATCACGAGCAACCCTCGCCGAAAAACAGATCATAAAACCAACGGCCAGCTATCAAGTGCCGGGTTGGCGAGCATTGTTCCGACTCCGAAAGGACCTAATGATTCCCTAAACGGCGACGGACCAGCCTCTGGCTATATCAATCGGGTCAACGAACGCTGATCCCCGTAGCGCGCGATTATCTAGCAGGCCGCGTTACAACGCATCAGGTCCGATGAAGTATTTATTGCTTTTTCACCTGATAAATCAGGGCGGCCCAGGGCAATCGCCTGTTTAGCTCTCAAGTAAAAATGTCACAGGGCCATCATTGACCAGATGAACCTGCATGTCCGCACCAAATTGGCCTGCTGCAACCTTATCGTGCACGCCTCTCGCCTGCTCTAACAAATAGCTGAATAACTCGGCGCCAAGCGCGGGCGGTGCGGCTTTTGAAAAGCTCGGCCGCAGGCCGCTTTTGGTGTCAGCCGCCAAGGTGAACTGCGACACTAACAGCAAACCGCCACCGACATCCCTGAGCGACAGGTTCATTTTGCCTTCGGCGTCGCTGAACACCCGATAGTTCAGCAGTTTGCTCAGCAACTTATCGGCGCTGGCGCACGTATCTTGCGGCTCGACGCCGATCAATACCAACAAGCCCTGATCAATGGCACCTACGATCTCACCCGCCACTTCGACGTGCGCGCCACTCACGCGCTGGAGCAGACCTTTCATACCAGGCCTTTCACGCTTCTTCGGGCGGCAGATCGAGCAACCGACGGGCAATCTGGCTGGCTGCGCGCACCAACGCATCGGTAATGCCCGGCTCGGATGCCGCATGACCTGCATCGCGGATCACCTGCAGTTCACTGTTGGGCCAGGCTTGATGCAGCTCCCAGGCGTTGTCCAGTGGGCAGATCACATCGTAGCGGCCATGCACGATGATGCCCGGCAAATGAGCAATCCTGGGCATATCGCGAATCAACTGATTCTCTTCGAGGAACGCGTTGTTGGTGAAGTAATGGCATTCGATGCGGGCGATAGACAACGCGCGCTGCGGTTCCGAGAAGCGATCCACCACCATCGGATTCGGCCGTAGCGTCGCCGTGCGCCCTTCCCAGGTGGACCAGGCTTTGGCGGCGTGCATCTGGGCGATCTGATCGCTGCCCGTCAGGCGTTTGTGGAAGGCGCCCAGCAAGTCATGGCGCTCATCCAGCGGAATCGGCGCCAGGTAGTCCTGCCAATAATCGGGAAACAAGCGGCTGGCACCCGCCTGGTAGAACCAGTTGATTTCCTGTGGCCGGCACAAAAAGATGCCCCGCAGGATCAAGGCATGGACGCGTTCCGGATGGGTCTGAGCGTAAGCCAATGCCAGGGTCGAACCCCAGGAGCCGCCGAACAGCACCCATTTTTCGATCCCCAGGTGCAGACGAATACGTTCCAGGTCTTCGACCAAATGCCAAGTGGTATTGTTTTCCAGGCTGGCGTGGGGGGTGGAGCGCCCACAACCGCGCTGATCGAAGGTAATAATGCGGTACATATTCGGGTCAAAAAACCGACGGCTCTGGGCATCGCAACCCGCACCCGGCCCGCCGTGGATGAAAACCACTGGCAAACCTTCGGGCGAACCGCTTTCATCGACGTACAGCACATGAGGCTTTTCCACGGCCAGATCGTGCCGGGCGTAAGGTTTGATCTGCGGGTACAAAGTCTGCATAGGTGCTCCAAAGGGGCGGTCAGGGGCTTCTATTTATTTTGCCGTGGAGCATCATAAACCCGAATCGAAGAATGATCATGCCCCCAGAGAGAGAAGGGTTGCTCGCGATGGAACGATCAATGCAGGGTTTTCATCAATTGCAATTACCCGCGAACCAGAAAGACAGACCCGTGTCGAACCATCTAGAGTTAATCATCCAGCTTCCTATTCGTCTGCTCGTTAGAGGTCGTATTGATGTCAGAGGAACCGCTTGTTCGTGACGCCGAGGTGGCCGCTTTCCGTGCCGCTGTACTCGAAAAACTCACTTATGCGGTGGGTAAAGATCCAGATCACGCGTTTGACCATGACTGGTTCGAAGCAATCGCCCTGGCCGCCCGCGACCATATGGTCGAGCATTGGATGGACCACACCCGACAGATTTACCGTAAAGGCCAGAAACGGGTTTATTACCTGTCTCTCGAGTTCCTGATCGGCCGACTGCTCTACGACAGCCTGAGCAACCTTGGCCTGCTGGACATCGCTCGTGAAGCCATGACTGAGCTGGGCGTGGACATCGAGCGCATTCGCTTGCTCGAACCGGATGCCGCGCTGGGCAACGGCGGTCTCGGTCGTCTGGCTGCCTGCTTCATGGAGAGCATGTCGACCCTCGGTGTCGCGTCCCATGGTTACGGTATTCGTTACGAGCATGGCTTGTTCCGTCAAGCCGTGGTCGATGGCTGGCAACAAGAGCAAACCGAGAACTGGCTGGACTTCGGTAACCCTTGGGAGTTCGAGCGTGCCGAGGTGATTTACCCGATCGGCTTCGGCGGCAGCGTCGAGACGCTGGTCAATGAAGCGGGCGAGCAACGCCAGGTCTGGCGTCCGGCGGAAGTTGTGCGCGCCGTTGCTTACGACACCCCGGTGGTCGGCTGGCGCGGATCGAGCGTCAATACTCTGCGCTTGTGGCGGGCACGGGCGGTCGAGGACCTGCACCTTGAACGCTTCAATGCCGGCGATCACTTTGGTGCGGTAGCCGAAGTCGTTCGCGCAGAAAGTATTTCCCGTGTGCTGTACCCCAACGACAGCACCGAAGCCGGTCAGGAACTGCGCCTGCGCCAGGAATACTTCTTCGTTTCCGCGTCGCTGCAGGATTTGCTGCGACGCCACCTGAACATGCACGAATCCCTGCACTCGCTGGCCGATCACGCCGCGATCCAGATGAACGACACGCACCCTTCGATCGCCGTTGCCGAGTTGATGCGTTTGTTGATCGATACCCACGGCATCCCATGGGATTCGGCCTGGAAGATCACCGTCGACACCCTGGCCTACACCAACCACACCTTGCTTCCCGAGGCGCTGGAAACTTGGTCGGTTGGCCTGATGGAGCGGATGCTGCCGCGGCACATGCAGATCATTTACCTGATCAACGCCCTGCACATCGACGAATTGCGGGCCAAAGGCATTCACGACTTTGAAGTGCTGCGCGCAGTCTCGCTGATCGAAGAGGACAACGGCCGCCGCGTGCGCATGGGTAACCTGGCGTTTCTGGGTTCGCACAGTGTGAATGGCGTGTCGGCGCTGCACACCCAATTGATGCGCAAGACCGTGTTCGCCGAATTGCACAAGCTATATCCCGAGCGGATCAACAACAAAACCAACGGCATCACCTTTAGGCGCTGGCTGCATCAGGCCAACCCGCCATTGACCCGCATGCTGGTCGAGGCCCTGGGTGCAGACGTTCTGGATAATGCTGAATCACGCCTGATCGAGTTAGAGCCGTTCGCCGAGAAGGAAGCGTTCCGCCAACAATTTGCCGCTCAGCGCCTGAAGAGCAAGCAAGCCTTGGCGACCCTCATTCATGAGCGGCTGGGAATCATGGTCGACCCAACGGCGATGTTCGACGTTCAGGTCAAACGCATCCACGAATACAAACGCCAACTGTTGAACCTGTTCCACACCATCGCGCTGTATCAGGCAATGCGGGCCGAACCGGAGATTAACTGGGTGCCGCGGGTGAAAATTTTTGCCGGCAAGGCAGCCGCCAGTTATCACACGGCCAAGTTGATCATCAAACTGACCAATGACATCGCTCGCACCGTAAACAACGACCCCACCGTGCGCGGCTTGCTCAAAGTGGTGTTCATACCCAACTACAACGTCAGCCTGGCAGAAAGTATTATCCCGGCCGCCGACCTCTCGGAGCAGATCTCCACCGCAGGCCTGGAGGCCTCGGGCACCAGCAACATGAAATTCGGCCTCAATGGCGCACTGACCATCGGCACCCTTGATGGTGCCAACGTGGAAATGAGCGAGCGAATCGGACTTGAGCACATGTTCATCTTCGGCCTGACGTCGCAGCAGGTCGAAGCACGAAAACGCGCCGGCGATTACAGTGCCACTGGCGATATCGCGAGTTCACCGCGGCTCAATGATGTGCTGGAAGCGATCCGGGGCGGGGTATTCTCACCGGATGATCCAAACCGCTATGTCGGCCTGATCGATCAATTGATCGCTTACGACCGCTTTTTGGTGTGCGCCGACTTCGAGTCCTATTGGGAGGCTCAAGGCAAGGTCCAGACACTGTGGCACGACCCTAAACAGTGGTGGCGCTCAGCGGTGCTCAATACTTCACGGATGGGCTGGTTCTCGTCGGACCGAACCATTCGCGAATATTCGAACGACATCTGGAAAGCGTTGGAGGAATAAATCTGTGGGTGAACTCACTCGCGAATGGCCTGACACGGATTACCCGGCGTGCCGTCTTCTCGAGTGAATTCATCGCCGACCTCCGCTACAAATCATGTCCCCGACGGCCTGGACCGATATACTCCAGGCAAGCCGCATAAAGGGATGTCAACGCGTGCAATGGATTCTCCTGCTGGTCGGTCTCGTGCTGGGTGGTTACCTGGACGAGTCTTTCGTGGGTGCTGCAATCGGCGCACTCGCCGGGCTTGGTCTTGGACAGGCCATTTGTATGACCCTGCTTGGCCGTCAGCTCGAGGCGGTTCAGCAACGCCTTACCCTCCTCGAATCTGCTCCTGGCAACGCTGAAATCCCGGCGCCTGCGGCTCAGCCACTTGTCAGTGTGCCCCCCGCCCTTGAAGCAGCCACCGAATTGACTTGGGATCTGCCCGTCGACGACGAATGGACCCAGCCAACAGCAACGCCGAACCCGGTTTCTACGCCGGCAACCCCAAACATGATCGAGCGCGCATTAGCCGGCGTACGTAACTGGCTGCTGGGCGGTAATACCGTGCTGCGGGTCGGGGTGCTGCTGCTGTTCCTCGGGCTGGCCTTTTTGCTGCGCTACGCCACTGAAGGTGTGGTCATTCCACTGGAAGCCCGCTACGCCGCCGTTGCCGCCTGCGCCTTGGCATTGCTGGCGCTGGGCTGGTGGCTACGACAGCGCAACCGTAATTACGCATTGGTCCTGCAGGGCGCGGGGGTCGGCGTGCTGTACCTGACGGTATTTGCCGCCATGCGTTTGAATGCGTTGCTCGACCCGAACATGGCGTTCGGCCTGCTGGTGGTGGTGACGGTGTTCTCGGCGATCCTCGCGGTAAAACA
The DNA here is from genome assembly GCF_034353875.1 of Pseudomonas sp. MH9.2. Classification (NCBI taxonomy): domain Bacteria; kingdom Pseudomonadati; phylum Pseudomonadota; class Gammaproteobacteria; order Pseudomonadales; family Pseudomonadaceae; genus Pseudomonas; species Pseudomonas sp. MH9.2. Next base: position 3,564,906 of record NZ_CP133784.1, on the reverse strand, counting down.
GGACGCACTGGGTCTGGCTGCGGCGGCGGCACTCGGAGGATTCGCCGCACCGCTGCTGACGTCTACCGGCGCTGGCAGCCATGTAGCCCTGTTCAGTTACTTCGCACTGCTCAATGCCGGGATTTTTGCCATCGCCTGGTTCAAGGCCTGGCGCCTACTGAACCTGATCGGTTTTGTCGGCACCTTCGGCATCGGTTTCGTCTGGGGCCTGCAGGCATACACGCCCGCATTGTTCTGGAGCACCGAGCCGTTTCTGATCGTGTTTTTCCTGATGTATCTGGCGATTGGTCTGCTGTTCGCTCGACGCAAACTGCAAGAGCTGAGCACCGCGCCCGAAGACGATAGCCGCGAAGCGATATTGCGCTGGTCAGCTCGCCAGGGTGACTACGTCGACGGCAGTATCTTGTTCGGCCCACCGATTGTCGGTTTCGGCCTGCAGTTCGCGCTGGTCCAACACATGGAGTTCGCTCCCGCCTACAGCGCGCTGGTAATGGGAATGCTCTATATAGGCCTGGCGCGCCTGCTGTCCGGCCGGGCGCCGGGACGCGCCTTACTGTTAGTGGAGACCTGCCTGGCACTGGGTGTGGTATTCGCGTCATTGGCGATACCCCTCGGGCTGGATGCACGCTGGACCTCGGCCGCGTGGGCCCTGGAAGGCGCGGCCGTTTTCTGGCTGGGCTTGCGTCAGCAACGAGTGCTGGCACGCGCTTTCGGCCTGCTGTTGCAGCTGGGAGCAGGCCTCGCGCTGTTCGGCGACCTACAGGGCGACCTGTATCGAACCGACACCACTTTACTGGCCCATCGCGATGCCTGGACGCCGATGGTCCTCGCGCTGGCCGCGATGCTCAGCGCGTGGCTCCAGCAACGCCTGAGCCCAGTCAATGCAATCCCCATGAAAACCATGAATCTGCAGCGTCTGAGCGCATTGCTGCTGGCGTGGGGAGTGGGTTGGTGGGCTGTGGCACTGGTCAACGGCGCACAACGATTCGCACCGACCGAATTGCAAATACCCACGTTGCTATGCCTCGCGGCTGTCAGCGTCGCGCTATGGACGGTCCTCGCCCTGCGACTGCACTGGTCGGCACTGGCAGTGCTTTGTACTCTGCTGACCCCGGCCTGCACCTTGCTATTGCTGCTCGCGCTGAACGCCAGCTATCACCCGGCAGCCTACTGGGGTTGGCTGGCGTGGGGCGCGGTGTTCGTCGTACATCTGCTGTCGCTGCGGCACCTGGCGGGCACACTGCCGAGCTGGGTGGTCAGCGCGGCACATGTCTTGGGTTGCTGGCTGATCATCGGCGTGTTGGCGCTGGAGTTGCGCTTCGGCTTGATGACATTGTCCGAACACTACAACGCATGGCGCTGGCTGGGCTGGGCGTTGCTGCCGAGCACCTATTTGCTATTGATGGCTGCGCCCCGCGCACTGCCGTGGCCCATCGAGGCCTATCCCCGTGAATACCGGGTCTGGGCCGCTGCCCCCTTGGCGCTGCTGATGTTGATCTGGTTCTGGCTGGCGAACATCGTCAGCGACGGTGCCGCCGCACCGCTGGCCTATCTGCCACTGCTCAATCCGCTGGAATTGGGCCTGTTGCTCGCATTGGCCGGGGTATTCGTCTGGGCGCGCAGCCGATTGCCTCAACTCGGTATCGCCCATGATCGCGCGCAGCGAGTGGCACAGGTGGTAGCAGGGGCTAGCTTATTCGCCCTGTTCACTGGGATGGTCATGCGCACGGCCCACCATTGGAGTGGCGTGCCCTATCAGTTGGATGAATTGCTGGATTCGATGAGGGTGCAAGCCGGTCTGTCGATTGTCTGGACCTTGATGGCCTTAGCACTGATGGTTGGCGGACACCTGCGCGGCCGACGTGATATCTGGATCGTTGGCGCCACACTGATCGGTGTGGTGGTCGCCAAGCTGTTCTTCGTCGAACTGAGCAACCGCGGTGGACTGGCGCGTATCGTGTCGTTCATCGGGGTTGGCGTGTTGCTATTGGTAGTGGGATATTTCTCTCCCTTGCCGCCCGGACCTTCGTCGCCGATGCCTTTGCCCTCTAAAAAATCTACGCCCGATCCGACTAGGACCATCGTATGAGGAACTCATTCTTGAGCTGTCAGTCAACCTTCATCCGCGCCGTATTTGGCGCGGCGTTATGTGCGGCCCTCTTCGCAACGATGTCCGCCCATGCGCAGGAAAAACCGACTGATTTCGCTAGTCAGGTACCGTTGACCTTGAGCGGTAATGGCCCGTGGTATCGCCTTGAACTACCGCTGGCGGTACAACTGGGTGCGCGTCAGGCCGGTCTGGGTGACGTTCGCGTTTTCAACGCTGAGGGCCAGGCACTGGCGTACTCACTGACCCATAGCGACGTTCAGCGCCGGGAAAACCAGACGCCGATCCCGGTTAAGTGGTTTGCCCTCTATGACGCCGCCGATGCCAGTGATGCAGTGCCTACGATTCGGGTCGAGCGCACCGCCAGCGGCACGCTGGTTGAAGTGCAACCACAAGGCGAAATCGAAGCCGGCGAAGAAGTACTGCGCGGTTGGCTGCTCGACACCAGCGAGATCAAGGCCCCGCTGGAGCAGTTGATTCTTGACTGGAACACCGAACGGGAAGGTTTTCAGCGCTTCAGTATCGAGGCCAGTAACGATCTGCAGCACTGGCAATCCTGGGGCGAGGGCCAGGTTGCACGACTGTCGTTTGCCGATGAAGTGATCGAGCAACGCGAAGTCACTCTACCCGGCCAACCGGCGCGCTACCTGCGTTTGCTGTGGAACACCCCGAACTCCGCACCGACACTGACCTCCGCGCAATTGATCAGCGCCAGCCCCGACCACCTGCCGCAGCCTTTGGTCTGGTCACAACCGCTGGCGGGCAGCACCGTCAAACCGGGCGAATACAGCTGGCAATTGCCCATTGATCTAGCCGTGGAGCGCGTAAAGGTCGACATCAGCCAGGCCAACAGTCTGGCACCGGCCACCCTGTCGGCGCGCCTCGACAGCAACGCCCCGTGGCAAATCGTGGGCGGCGGCTTGTTGTATCGACTGACACAGAATGGTCAGGACGTGCTGCAGGATGAGTTACAGCTGGCTGGCCGTACCGTGCAGCAATTCAAGCTCGATGTGGATGAGCGTGGCGGCGGTCTGGGCACTGCGGCCCCACAACTGCGTTTCGCAGTCCGCGCCACGCAACTGGTGTTCCTGGCCAAAGGTGCAGGGCCGTATACTCTCGCCATTGGTAACACGGCGGCGCGGGCGGCAGACTTGCCGCTGTCCACGCTGATCCCCGATTATCAACCGCAGGTGCTCGCATCACTGGGCATTGCGCAACCGGCGGCCTCACCCGTGGTCATCGCACGCACGCCAACACCGGCCGTGAAAGGCACGGACTGGAAGCGCACCGGTTTATGGGCAGTGTTGTTGCTGGGCGTCGTTTTCCTTGGCTGGATGGCAGTGAGCCTGTTGCGCACGCCCTCGGCAAAATCTTGAGCAGGGTCACCTGCTTGTTGCCGTTTTGAGGCTACTCTCAACCGACATGTGAACTCTATGGGCCAGAACCCGGTCTGACTGGAGTATTACGTGTCCACTCGCGCTAAACTGTGCGGGTTTTTATCCCCCACTTCGGAGCTCTCCATGTCCCGCGTTACCCTAAGTCGCTATTTGATTGAGCAGACCCGCAGCAACAACACTCCTGCCGATCTGCGCTTCCTTATCGAAGTGGTAGCACGCGCATGCAAGGAAATCAGCCACGCCGTCTCCAAAGGCGCGCTGGGCGGTGTGCTCGGCAGCATGAACACTGAAAACGTACAGGGCGAAGTGCAGAAAAAGCTCGACGTGATCTCCAACGACATTCTGCTCGAAGCCAACGAATGGGGCGGTCACCTGGCCGGCATGGCGTCCGAAGAAATGGACAATGCCTACCAGATTCCCGGCAAGTACCCAAAAGGCGCGTACCTGCTGGTATTCGACCCATTGGACGGTTCCTCGAACATTGACGTCAACGTGTCGGTCGGCACCATCTTCTCGGTGCTGCGTTGCCCGAGCGGTCACCTGAGCCAGAACGACAACCTGAGCGAGAAAGCTTTCCTGCAACCGGGCACCCAGCAAGTTGCTGCCGGTTACGCGATCTACGGCCCGCAAACCATGTTGGTCCTGACCCTGGGCGACGGCGTCAAAGGCTTCACCCTCGATCGCGAGCTGGGCAGCTTCGTGCTGACCCACGAAGACATGCGGATCCCTGAGACCACCCAGGAATTTGCCATCAACATGTCCAACGCGCGTCACTGGGAAGCTCCGGTCAAACGCTACGTCGACGAACTGCTGGCTGGCGAAGACGGCCCGCTGAAAAAGAACTACAACATGCGCTGGATCGCAGCCATGGTTGCCGACGTGCATCGCATCCTGACCCGTGGCGGCATGTTCATGTACCCACGTGACAGCCGTGACCCGTCCAAGCCAGGCAAGCTGCGCCTGATGTACGAAGCCAACCCGATGTCGTTCATCGTAGAACAGGCGGGCGGCATGTCCACCGACGGCCATCAGCGCATCCTCGACATCCAGCCTGAAGGCCTGCACCAGCGTGTCGCGGTCTTCCTGGGTTCCAAGGAAGAAGTCGAGCGCGCCACGTCTTATCACAACGTCTAAGCCATGTACGCGCCCTGGCATCCGCTGCTTGAATGGTGGTTCGGTTCAGCCGAATCACCAACCAACGTGGTAAAGGCCAAGGGCCCGCTTTGGTTCGGCAAGAAGAAAAGCCAGGACAGCGATGCGCGCGAACGTTTCGCTGTACAGGTCGAACACGCATTGGCGGGAGGGCTGTCCGAATGGGCCGAATCCCCTCAAGGCTGGCTTGCACTGGTACTGCTCCTCGATCAACTCCCGCGCATGATTTATCGCGATACGCCCAAGGCGTTTGCAGGCGATCAACGCGCCCAGGCATTGGTCGAACACGGCCTGAAACTGGGCCGCGACCAGCATTTGCTGCCGATCCAGCGATCATTCATCTACCTGGTGCTGGAACACAGTGAAGACCTGGAGATGCAGGATCAAGCCGTTGCCCACTTTACCGAACTGTTCCACCAGCAATCGGCCACGGATCATGACGTCTTCGCCGACCAACTTGATTACGCCAAAAAGCATCAAAGGGTCATTGCCCGTTTCTCGCGTTTCCCCCACCGCAATCAAATCCTTGGACGTACATCAACAGCTGAAGAACGGGTGTTTTTGAAAGAGCCTGGGTCGCGATTTTAAGCGAGATATAAATCCCTGCCGCCCACGGGAACCAGATCGCGTATTTCTCTTCTAACCTATTGGCAATTCGCCAGCGTCCTACACGCTGTAGCGCCGCCCCCTACTGTTCAGGAGCTTCACTCATGTCTCTGCGTACCCTCGCGTTGTTGTCGTTTTGTGTGCTGTTGGCTGCGTGCAGTAAAGTCACTCAGGAAAATTATTCGAAAATCTCCTCAGGGATGCCCAAGGCCGAAGTCGAAAAGCTGCTGGGCAGCCCGACTGATTGCTCCGGCGCGCTGGGCATGTCTAGCTGCACATGGGGCGATCAGAAGACCTTTATCAGCGTGCAATACGCAGGCGACAAGGTGCTGATGTTTTCCGGCCAGGGCCTGAAGTAAGCCTGAAAGGAGAGCCTTATGCGTTTATGGATAGGGATGCTGGCGGGTCTATTGCTGGCAGGGTGCGCCAACTCCTCGATCGAGCTGATCGAACCCAAGACGGTCGATCATGTTGACCTCAAGCGTTACCAGGGGACCTGGTATGAGTTGGCGCGGATGCCGATGTTTTTCCAACGCAATTGTGCGCAATCCGAAGCCCATTACATCCTTGAAGACGATGGCAACGTGGGCGTGACCAACCGCTGTCGGACACTTGAGGGTAAGTGGGAAGAAGTGCACGGCACAGCGTCGCCGCAAGTCCCTGATAAAACCGACAAGCTCTGGGTGGAGTTCGATACCTGGTTTTCCCGGTTGCTACCGGGCGTCGCCAAGGGTGGTTACTGGGTGCTGTATGTCAGCGATGACTACAAAACTGCGGTGGTAGGTAACCCGAACCGCAAATACCTGTGGCTACTGTCGCGCAACACGCGGGTGTCCGATGCAACGCGCGAGGAGCTGCTGGCCAAAGCACGTCAGCAGGGTTACGACACCAGTAAGCTGATCTGGCGCGTTGATGATTCGAAAATCGCCAAACCTGTCGGAAAATAGACCGTATGAACCGCTTCGCGGATAAATCAGCTCCCGCAGAAAACTGAGCCGGGGGAGCAGATTTATTCGCGAAGGCGACATGTCAGGCGCATAAGATCCGCCTGACTACCCCAGCAATTCCCGCAATACCTGGGCAAACGCCCTGCTGCTTTCTTCCTCGCCCGCATGACGCCCAGCTCGCACTACCCAGCGACCATTGACCATCACATCGCGGATCTGCCGATCGCCCCCAGCGAACAGCCAACGATTGAGAATCGCGTCGCCACTGGCCGTCGCCAGATAGGGATCGTTGCCATCCAACACCAGCCAGTCCGCGCGCTGCCCCACCTGGAGCGAGCCAATCGCCTGCCCCAAGGCCTGCGCCCCGCCACCAAGCGCCGCATCGTACAAGGTTCGCCCAACCATTGGCTGATCGCTGCGATGCAACCGATTACGTCGCTGATCACGCAGACGCTGGCCATATTCCAGCCAACGCAATTCTTCGACCACGCTCAGTGACACATGGCTGTCCGAACCGATCCCCCAGCGTCCACCCTGCGCGATGAAGTCCACCGCAGGGAAGATTCCGTCGCCAAGATTTGCTTCGGTGGTCAGGCACAAACCGGCCACTGCGCGACTTTCAGCCATCAGTGCAACTTCATCGGGGTCGGCATGGGTGGCATGTACCAGGCACCAACGTGAGTCCACAGCGACATTTTCGTACAGCCATTGCAGCGGACGAAGCCCGCTCCAGCTCAGGCAGTCTTCGACTTCTTTCTGCTGCTCGGCGATATGAATGTGCGCTGGACACTGCTTGTCGCTGGCGGCCAACACGTCACGGATCTGTTGCGGAGTGACGGCGCGCAACGAGTGGAAACACAGACCCAATGCCTGCGCGGGCTGCCGAGCCAGAATCGGGCCCAAGCGCGCCTGTAGATCCAGATAACTGTCGGTGCTGTGGATAAAGCGACGCTGCCCCTCGTCAGGCGCCTGGCCACCGAAACCGGAATGGCTGTACAGCACCGGCAGCAGGGTCAGGCCAATGCCCGCGAAGCTGGCAGCCTGGCTGATTTGCAGGGCCAACTCAGCGGGGTCGGCGTAGGGTTTGCCGGACGTGTCCTGGTGCACGTAATGGAATTCAGCGACCGAGGTAAAACCGCCCTTGAGCATTTCAATGTACAGCTGGCGAGCAATGACGCCGAGCTGTTCCGGGCTGATCTTCCCGACCAGACGGTACATCAGGTCGCGCCAGGTCCAGAAACTGTCGTTCGGGTTACCTGCCACTTCGGCCAAACCGGCCATGGCGCGCTGAAAGGCATGCGAATGCAGATTAGGCATACCCGGCAACAACGGCCCCTTGATAAACTCGGCACCCTGCGCATCGGTATCGACCTGGACACCGGTGAGCAGGCCATCGGCGCTGACGTCGAAACGAACATTGTTGGCCCAACCACTGGGCAATAATGCGCGCTCGGCAAAGAAGGCGGACATGGCTCTACACTCCATCGTGTTTATTTGTATATACATATACAGACGTTTGCCTGCTCGGTAAACTCCAGCAAGCTTGTCGTCGGTCGGATCAATGGTTAGCTTGAGCGCATCTGCGCCATGGACCCACTTCCCGAATCATCACCCATCGAACAAGGATTTCACTGTGCCGACTCCGCCTGCCGTCTCTTCGCTGGCTGCCCAAATGGGCGACAGTCCGGCGCCTCTGTACGCCCGCGTCAAGCATATGATCGCCCAGCAGATCCAGAACGGAACCTGGGCGCCACATCATCGCGTGCCGTCAGAAAGCGAACTGGTGACCCAGCTGGGCTTCAGCCGCATGACCATCAACCGGGCCTTGCGCGAACTGACCGCCGAAGGGTTATTGGTGCGCATGCAGGGCGTGGGCACTTTCGTCGCCGAGCCCAAGAGCCAGTCGGCGCTGTTCGAAGTGCACAACATTGCCGATGAGATCGCCTCGCGAGGCCATCGTCACACCTGCAAGGTCATCATCCTCAATGAAGAGGCCGCAGGCTCCGAGCGCGCCCTGGCACTGGACATGCGTGAAGGTCAGCGGGTGTTTCATTCGCTGATCGTGCACTTCGAAAACGATATTCCCGTGCAAATCGAAGACCGCTTCGTCAACGCTCTGGTCGCGCCCGACTACCTCAAGCAGGACTTCACCCTGCAAACGCCCTACGCCTACCTGTCGCAAGTCGCACCGCTGACCGAGGGCGAGCACGTGGTCGAAGCGATTCTGGCCGAACCGCTGGAATGCAAACTGCTGCAAATAGAACCTGGCGAGCCCTGCCTGCTGATTCGCCGCCGGACCTGGTCCGGGCGCCAGCCAGTGACAGCCGCGCGCCTTATCCACCCAGGCTCCAGGCATCGACTGGAAGGACGTTTCAGCAAATGAGTCAGCTCACTGTTTTGCGCGCAGCCAGCTACCCGCGCATGCCGTGGAAAAATGGCGGGGGCAGTACGGAGGAAATCACTCGCGATGCGGGTGTTGGCCTCGACGGCTTCGGCTGGCGCCTGTCGATTGCCGACATCGCCGAGTCGGGCGGTTTCTCCACCTTCGCCGGCTATCAGCGAATCATTACCGTGCTCCAAGGCGCGGGCATGACTCTGCACGTGGACGGTCAAACGACTCGGCCCCTGCTGCCATTGGACCCCTTCGCTTTCAGCGGCGAAAGCCAGGTGGCCTGCACGCTGCTCGGTGGCGCCATTCGTGATTTCAACCTGATCTATGCGCCGGATCGTTACACCGCTCGCTTGCAATGGATCGACAGCAAGCAGCGGTTTTTTACCTCGGCAGGCACCGTGCTGGTCTTCAGCGTGGCTGAGGGCTTGAGGGTCAGCGTAGGGACCACCACCGAAACGCTCGGCAAACATGACTGCCTGCAACTGAACGGTAACCGTGAACTGCTGGAAATCTCCGTCAGCGGTTCGTGCTGTTTGATTGAACTGACTGCGATCTGATTCGAAACGGCGTTGCCTTCTTCACGAAAGGGCCGACGCGACTCATGTCGCCCTCCCCCTAGCAGCCGAATCGGCTGTAGCGCCGCCTTTTTCGGCCATCCCCGCTGGGCAACCCAGCCAGGTCAGCAAGAATTACAACGATGTCGGGCACAAGATGGACGCATAACCAACCCTTGGATGCGCGCTCCATGCAAACCACCAACAGCGTCTTGATGATCCGCCCGGCGCGGTTCGCCTTCAACCCGGACACCGCCATCAACAACCGCTTTCAGCGGGCGCCGCGCGACCCTGAACAGGCACAGCATAAAGCGCTGGAAGAGTTCGACGGTTATGTCGAGACCTTGCGTCAATACGGTGTCGACGTGCTGGTGGTGCAAGACACGCCAGCGCCGCATACCCCGGATTCGATCTTCCCGAACAACTGGTGGAGTAGCCATGCCGACGGCAGTCTCGTGCTCTACCCCATGGAAGGCCAGAATCGACGTCTGGAGCGGCAAAAAGGGGTATTGAAAGCACTCGACCAGCATTACGCCATTCGCGAAACCATCGACTTCAGCCCGCTGGAGCAGCAGAACATTTTCCTTGAGGGCACCGGCAGCATGGTGCTTGATCGCGAACATCGAATTAGCTATGCCTGCCATTCTGGACGAACACACGCGGATGCCCTGCGCCAATTTGCCGAGCGCCTGAACTACACGTTGTGCCTGTTCCATGCCGTCGACCGCCATCAATCACCTATCTATCACAGCAACGTGATGATGAGTGTCGGCCGCCACCTTTCGGTGGTCTGCCTGCAAGCACTGCCCAACCTCAAAGAACGCACAGCGCTGCAAAACTCCCTGCATGACACCGGCAAAGAGATCCTCACGTTGAACTGGGATCAGTTGGAGTCCTTCGCCGGCAACATGCTTGAACTGCACGACAAGAACGGTCAAGCGTTGCTGGTAATGTCCCGCAGTGCCTGGCGATCGCTCGAACCCGCCCAGCAACAGCACATCGAACGACACACCCAGCCAGTGGTGGTGAACATCGACCATATCGAAAGCATTGGTGGCGGCAGCGCTCGCTGCATGCTCGCCGAAATTCATCTGCCTACACTGATAGCCCAAAAAAACGCGCCTGATCCTTGCCCTCCTACCACACAGCGGCGTGTAGGCGAGGTCCTCAGGTCATACAGACGCTGGCTGAGGAAGGTCGTACCATAGTGATGGTCACCCGAACAGCGAACGACTTACGCAGTTTCTGTCCAGCCGATTGAAGTGAAAAAACCAATGGTTACGAAGGATAACGAACCTCCTGGCACAGCCCCCCTGGATCGCATCGATGAAGCCATTCTCGACGTCTTGCGGCATAACGGACGGATCACCTACGAGAAGCTTTCATCGCTGGTTCATCTGACCCCCAGGCCTTGTCTGGAACGGGTACGCAAGCTTGAAAGGCGCGGTGTGATTCGTGGCTATAGCGCCATCATCGATGTCAAAGCCGTTTCGCCGGGCCTGTCACTGCTGGTGCTGGTTGCCCTGTCCAATCAGAGCGGGCGGGCCGCCCAGAAAGCCTTCGAAGCGTGCGTCAAAGCATGCTCGCATGTGTTCGAATGCCAACTCATCAGCGGTCCGTTCGACTACAGCTTGCGCATGCGCTGCAGAGACATGGAGCACTACCGGGTACTCACCGAAACCTGGCTGAACAACGACGAACTGCACATCGACAAACTGGTCGCCCACCCAGAGCTGGCTGACGTGAAAAACACCGCCAGTCACTACGATTAGTCATCGCCGCTGCGTTGCAATGGAGGACACAAGGTCCTCCATTGCAACGCAGCGGCGAGAACACGGTGCAAACGCTACGACTGACCTGTAGAGCCCCTCTCTCCAAACCGTTTCTCCTCGCGCACCCTCCTCTCGCAAACTGTTACCAAACGCCCCAATACCGCGCAAAACTACCTTGTCACAACAGGCCCACGTCCTGACCAAAAAAATCTCATCTTTTTTGGTATCCGCCCAGCCCTTCTATTTCGAGGCTCACAGCGGGTTTAAAGATTTATTGCCGACCCGCAAAGCGAGTTGGTCTTCCGATTGCATATGCTTGTATGTACAAGTAAAGATGTGTGCGTAAGAGAGAGCCGGTAACCACCCCAACCCCGATGCACATGCCTTGCCCCATTTACTTGCTAAACCTGTTTCGTCTGTTTCGAGATGCTCGACACAGGCCGGCTTGCCCACTGCCTGGGCTGGTTTGGATTGATCGCTGAGGAGTTTTTTCGTGACTGAGAATACCCAACACTGGACCCCGGAAACCTGGACCAAGCACCGTGACGTCGAAGTCCGCGCTGCCCGTGGCACCAAACTGACGGCTAAAAGCTGGATGACCGAAGCACCGCTGCGGATGTTGATGAACAACCTCGACCCCGAAGTCGCCGAAAACCCGAAAGAACTGGTGGTTTACGGTGGCATCGGTCGCGCCGCGCGCAACTGGGAGTGCTACGACAAGATCGTCGAAAGCCTGACCAACCTGAATGACGACGAAACCCTGCTGATTCAATCCGGCAAACCGGTCGGCGTGTTCAAGACCCACAGCAACGCCCCACGCGTCCTGATCGCCAACTCCAACCTGGTGCCGCACTGGGCCAGCTGGGAACACTTCAATGAACTGGATGCCAAGGGCCTGGCCATGTACGGCCAGATGACCGCCGGCAGCTGGATCTACATCGGCAGCCAAGGCATCGTTCAAGGCACCTATGAAACCTTCGTCGAAGCCGGTCGCCAGCACTACAACGACAACCTGACAGGTCGCTGGGTACTGACTGCAGGGCTGGGCGGCATGGGTGGCGCTCAACCACTGGCAGCGACGCTGGCTGGTGCCTGCTCGCTGAACATCGAATGCCAGCAGATCAGCATCGATTTTCGCCTCAAAACCCGCTACGTCGACGAGCAGGCTACTGACCTCGACGACGCACTGGCACGCATCGCCAAATACACCGCCGAAGGCAAGGCGATCTCCATCGCCCTGTGCGGTAACGCCGCTGAAATCCTCCCGGAAATGGTCCGTCGCGGTGTGCGTCCCGACATGGTCACTGACCAGACCAGCGCCCACGATCCACTCAACGGCTACCTTCCAATAGGCTGGACCTGGGACGAATACCGCGCTCGCGCCAAGACCGAGCCAGCGGCCGTCGTGAAGGCTGCCAAGCAATCCATGGCCGTTCACGTCAACGCCATGCTGGACTTCCAGAAAATGGGCGTGCCGACCTTCGATTACGGCAACAACATCCGTCAGATGGCTCAAGAAGAAGGCGTAGAAAACGCATTCGACTTCCCAGGTTTCGTACCGGCCTATATCCGTCCGCTGTTCTGCCGTGGCATCGGTCCGTTCCGTTGGGCTGCGCTGTCGGGCGATCCGCAAGACATCTACAAGACTGACGCCAAGGTCAAGGAACTGATCCCGGACGATGCCCACCTGCACAACTGGCTGGAAATGGCCCGTGAGCGCATCGCCTTCCAGGGTCTGCCGGCACGTATCTGCTGGGTCGGGCTGGGCCAGCGCGCCAAGCTTGGTCTGGCGTTCAACGAAATGGTCCGCAGCGGCGAGCTATCGGCACCGATCGTTATTGGCCGTGACCACCTGGACTCAGGCTCGGTCGCCAGCCCGAACCGTGAAACCGAATCCATGCAGGATGGCTCCGATGCCGTGTCTGACTGGCCATTGCTCAATGCCTTGCTCAACACCGCCAGCGGCGCGACCTGGGTGTCCTTGCACCACGGCGGCGGCGTCGGCATGGGCTTCTCTCAGCATTCGGGCATGGTGATTGTTTGCGACGGCACCGATGAAGCAGCCGAACGCATCGCCCGCGTACTGCACAACGACCCGGCCACCGGCGTCATGCGCCACGCGGATGCGGGCTATCAGATCGCTATCGACTGTGCCAAAGAACAGGGCCTGAACCTGCCAATGGTTAACCGCTGATCGCATAAACCTGTGGGGGCAGGCGTGCAACTAAGCGTCCAGCTGCGAAGGCGTCTGGCCTGATACACCGAGCCGCCCCATTCGCAGGCAAGCCGGCTCCTACAGAGTTCTTCGCATTCCCCCATAGAAGGTGGTCGCATGGCTGTTCCAAATGATCGTGTTGCAAACAAATCAATGATCGAAAGGCGTTCGATCGATTACATCCCCGACGGGGAAAGACATGGTCGTCTGTTCAGTCAATTTACGCTGTGGTTGGGTGCCAACCTGCAAATCACTGCGATTGTCACCGGGGCATTGGCCGTGGTGCTGGGCGGTGATGTGTTCTGGTCGTTGATTGGCTTGCTGGTCGGGCAACTGCTGGGCGGCGGGGTTATGGCGTTGCACGCGGCGCAAGGTCCGAAACTGGGCTTGCCACAAATGATCTCCAGCCGCGTGCAGTTCGGCGTATATGGCGCGGTGATCCCGCTGGTGTTGGTGTGCCTGATGTACATCGGTTTCTCGGCCAGTGGTTCGTTACTGGCGGGACAGGCGCTGGCGCAGTTGCTTCATGTGCAGGACTGGCAAGGCATCGTTATCTTCGCGGGGTTGATCGTGGTGGCGACCATCTTCGGTTACCGGGCCATTCACGCGATTGGCCGCGTGGCGAGCGTGATTGGGGTGATCGCGTTCATCTACCTGTTTGGCGCCTTGCTGGAAGGCAATGATGTTGGCGCGCTGCTGGGCAACAAGCACTTCTCATTGAGCAGCTTTCTGTTGGCGATTTCGCTGTCGGCCTCCTGGCAGATCGCGTTCGGCCCGTACGTGGCGGACTACTCAAGGTACTTGCCGCGCAGCATATCGGCAGTTAAAACGTTCTGGGCAGTCGGCCTGGGTTCGATCATTGGTGCACAAGCATCGATGGTGTTCGGTGTGTTCGCAGCCGCATTGGCGGGTAAGCAATTCGCCCACCACGAGGTGTCGTTCATCGTCAGCCTCGGCGGCACTGGCGTTGTCGCAGCCCTGCTGTATTTTAGCGTGGCATTCGGCAAAGTCACCATCACGACCCTCAACGCCTACGGCAGCTTCATGTCGATCGCAACCATCGTCAGTGGCTTTCGTGGCAACCGGCATATCTCCAGTGGTCTGCGACTGACGTACATCTTCGCCATGGTCGGCGTAGCAACGTTGCTGGCCTTGCTGGGCAAGGACTCGTTCCTCAAGGACTTTTCGGCGTTTATCCTGTTCCTGCTGGCGTTTTTCACGCCATGGAGCGCGATCAACCTGGTGGACTTCTACTGCGTTACCAAAGAGCGCTACGACATCCCGGCGCTGTCGAACCCGGATGGCCGCTATGGTCGCTGGAACTGGATCGGTATCAGCGTCTATGTCTTGGGCGTATTGATTCAAATGCCGTTCATTTCCACCCACTTCTACACCGGCCCCTTGGTCGAGCCCCTGGGCGATACCGATATATCCTGGATCATTGGTCTGGTGGTGCCTGCCGTCGCGTACTACCTGATCGCCAAAAAATGGCACAGCGCAATTCCAGATCGCCTGATTTTGCCGGTAGACAACGACACGACCGAAGGAATGCCATCGGATTTGCGATCCCAGGCCGCACTGAACTGACGGTCGCCAATGCACTCGTTAGTGGGAGAGACCGTGAAAACTGAAGCGCGGCGATCCTCAAGAACAATGAATACCTACAGCCGATGTTCGCGAACTTATTGTGAACACCGCCTTTCCAAGATAGCCGATGCAAACGCCCACAAGGCCCAGCCGACAAGCGTTGGCTTCAAGCAGCCGGCATTAATCAACACCCACAAGGGAGTATGAATGTGACTGAGTTAAACCTGACCCCCGGCCAACTGTCCCTGGCGCAATTGCGAGTGATTTACCACCACCCGGTAACCCTTCGCCTGCATGAAAGTGCCTCGCAACAAATTGAAAACAGCGTGGCCTGCGTCGAGCAGATTCTCGCCGAGAACCGTACCGCCTACGGTATCAACACGGGGTTCGGTCTTTTGGCATCGACGCGCATTGCCAGCGAAGACTTGGAAAACCTCCAGCGCTCGCTGGTGCTGTCCCACGCAGCCGGGATCGGTCAGCCGATCAGCGATGAACTGGTGCGCCTGATCATGGTGCTCAAGGTCAACAGCCTGAGCCGTGGTTTTTCGGGTATTCGCCGTCAGGTGATCGACGCCTTGATCGCGCTGATCAATGCCGAGGTTTACCCTCACATTCCGCTCAAAGGCTCGGTCGGCGCGTCCGGTGACCTCGCGCCATTGGCGCACATGTCCCTGGTATTGCTCGGCGAAGGCAAAGCCCGTCACAAAGGCGAATGGCTGCAAGCGACTGACGCCCTGGCCATTGCTGGTCTGAAACCCCTGACCCTGGCGGCCAAGGAAGGCCTGGCGCTGCTCAACGGCACTCAGGTCTCCACTGCGTTTGCCCTGCGCGGCCTGTTCGAAGGCGAAGACCTGTTCGCCGCCGCGCTGTCCTGTGGCTCGCTGACGGTCGAAGCCGTGCTGGGTTCGCGCGCACCGTTCGATGCCCGGATTCATACCGCTCGCGGTCAACGCGGACAAATCGACGCCGCTGCCTGCTACCGCGACCTGTTGGGTGAAAGCAGCCAGATCTCTAACTCCCACATCGACTGCGACAAGGTTCAAGACCCGTACTCGCTGCGCTGCCAGCCACAAGTCATGGGCGCATGCCTGACCCAGCTGCGTCAGGCCGCTGAAGTGCTGGCCGTCGAATCCAATGCCGTTTCCGACAACCCGCTGGTGTTCGCCGCTGAAGGCGAAGTGATCTCGGGCGGTAACTTCCACGCTGAACCGGTCGCCATGGCGGCGGATAACCTGGCCCTCGCCCTGGCGGAAATCGGTGCCCTCAGCGAGCGTCGCATCTCGTTGATGATGGACAAGCACATGTCGCAATTGCCACCGTTCCTGGTGGCCAATGGCGGCGTGAACTCCGGTTTCATGATCGCGCAAGTGACTGCAGCCGCGTTGGCCAGCGAGAACAAGGCGTTGGCCCACCCGCACAGCGTCGACAGCATCCCGACCTCTGCCAACCAGGAAGACCATGTGTCCATGGCTCCTGCTGCCGGCAAGCGTCTGTGGGAAATGGCTGAGAACGTTCGGGGCATTCTCGCCGTAGAATGGCTAGCGGCCTGTCAGGGTCTGGATTTCCGCGATGGCTTGAAAACCTCGCCAAAACTCGAACAAGCCCGCGCCGCTCTGCGCAGCAAAGTGCCGTTCTACGATAAGGACCGCTTCTTCGCACCGGACATCGAAGCCGCCTGCCAATTGCTGGCATCCAACTGCTTGAACACGCTGGTGCCCGCCAATCTGTTGCCAAGCCTGTAAATCACTGCCGAACCTGGACCGGTTCGTTATGGGAGAAGTGCTGCGAACCCGGAGGCCAGGATTCGCAGCACTTCTCGCCATACAACAAAAATAAGGGATGCGATATGAAGCCACACCCAACCGGCCTGAAGCGTGGACTCTCCGCTCGGCACATTCGATTCATGGCCCTTGGCTCAGCCATCGGCACCGGCTTGTTCTACGGTTCCGCGTCGGCGATCCAGATGGCGGGGCCGGCCGTGTTGCTGGCCTATCTGATCGGTGGCGCAGCGGTGTTCATGGTCATGCGTGCCCTTGGCGAAATGGCCGTGCATAACCCTGTGTCTGGCTCGTTCGGCCAATACGCCAGCACGTATCTCGGGCCCATGGCAGGCTTTGTCCTGGGCTGGACCTACGCCTTTGAAATGATCATCGTCTGCCTCGCCGACGTGACCGCATTCGGTATTTATATGGGGTTCTGGTTCCCCGATGTGCCGCGCTGGATCTGGGTGCTGAGCATCGTATTCCTGATCGGCGCGCTCAATCTGTGCAGCGTCAAAGTCTTCGGTGAAACAGAGTTCTGGCTGTCCCTGCTCAAGGTCAGCGCCATCGTCGCAATGATCCTCGGCGGCCTGGGCATCATGCTGTTTGGCATCAGCTCGTCCGGCGCTTCTACTCCTGAAACGGTCGCAGGCATCAGTAATCTCTGGGCCCATGGCGGCTTCATGCCCAACGGGATCGGCGGCCTGATCGCTTCGTTGGCGGTGGTGATGTTCGCCTTCGGCGGCATCGAAATCATCGGCATCACGGCCGGTGAAGCCAAAGACCCACAGCACGTGATCCCCCGTGCGATCAATGCCGTGCCATTGCGCATTCTGTTGTTCTACGTGCTGACGTTGTTCGTGCTGATGTCGATCTACCCTTGGCCACAGATCGGGACCCAAGGCAGTCCATTCGTGCAGATTTTCGACAAACTGGGCATTTCCTCGGCCGCGACCATTCTCAATATCGTGGTGATTTCAGCTGCGGTATCGGCGATCAACAGCGACATTTTCGGTGCCGGACGCATGATGTATGGCCTCGCCGAGCAAGGCCAGGCGCCGAAAAGCTTTGCCCGACTGTCGCGCCAGGGTGTGCCATGGATGAGCGTGCTGGTCATGGGTGCATCCCTGCTTGGCGGCGTGGTTCTCAACTATGTGATCCCGGAAAACGTGTTCCTCGTGATAGCGTCCATCGCGACGTTCGCCACGGTCTGGGTCTGGCTGATGATCCTGTTTACGCAGGTCGCCATGCGTCGTTCAATGGACAGCAAAGAGGTCGCGCAACTGAAATTCCCGGTGCCGTTCTGGCCCTATGCCCCGGCGGCGGCGATCCTGTTCATGCTGTTCATATTTGGCGTGCTGGGTTATTTCCCGGACAGCCGGGCGGCACTGATCGTCGGTGCGATATGGATCGTGCTGCTGGTGATTGCCTACCGGATCTGGGTCAAACCGGGCACACCAAAGGCGCGATTAGTGTCTGAACCTTCTCTTTTCTCACCTCACTGACCTCGGAGGCCGCAGATGAAAACGCTCTGGCAACACTGTCACGTTGCGACCATGGCGCAAGGTAAGTACTCGATCATCGAGGATGCCGCGATCATGACGTCAGGCGAGCACATCGAGTGGATCGGCCCGCAGGCTGAACAACCCGCGTACGACCATACCAACGTCGTCGACCTGGGCGGTGCCTGGGTCACGCCAGGCCTGATCGACTGTCACACGCACACGGTTTTTGGCGGTAACCGCAGCGGCGAATTCGAGCAGCGCTTGCAAGGCGTGAGCTACGCAGAGATCGCGGCGGCCGGTGGCGGCATCGCCAGTACCGTACGCGCCACCCGCGCCGCCAGCGAAGATCAACTCTTCGCCAGTGCAGAGCAGCGTCTCAAGCGCTTGCTCCGCGACGGTGTGACCACGGTGGAAATCAAATCCGGCTACGGCCTGGACCTGGCCAGTGAGCGCAAAATTCTGCGGGTGATCCGTCGGCTGGGTGCAGTGCTCCCGGTCACGGTACGCAGTACGTGCCTGGCCGCCCACGCCTTGCCGCCGGAATACGCCAACCGCGCCGACGACTACATCGACCATATCTGCCACGAGATGCTCCCGGCACTGGCGGCGGAAGGTCTGGTGGACGCGGTGGATGCGTTCTGCGAATACCTGGCGTTCTCGCCCGCGCAGGTTGAGCAGGTGTTTATCACTGCGGCTCAATTGGGCCTGCCGGTGAAACTGCACGCCGAGCAGCTGTCATCCCTGGGCGGCTCCAGCCTCGCGGCGCGCTATCACGCGTTGTCGGCGGATCATCTGGAGTTCATGACCGAAGACGATGCCATCGCCATGGCCGCGTCTGGCACCGTCGCAGTGCTGCTGCCGGGAGCCTTCTACTTTCTTCGGGAAACCCGATTGCCACCCATGGACGCGCTGCGTAAATACGGGGTCAACATCGCGATAGCCACCGACCTGAACCCCGGCACTTCGCCGGCCCTGTCGTTGCGCTTGATGCTGAACATAGCGTGTACGCTGTTCCGCATGACCCCGGAAGAGGCCCTGGCGGGCGTCACCCTCAACGCCGCCAAAGCGCTGGGGCTGGGCGATACCCATGGTTCGCTGGAAGTGGGCAAAATCGCCGACTTCGTGGCGTGGAAGATTGAACGGCCAGCGGACCTGGCTTACTGGCTGGGCGGCGATCTGGACAAGCGGATCGTGCGTCACGGCGCCGAATCACTGGTGTGATACTCAGGAGGTAGGTGTGAATAAGGTTCTGGATTTCAAACGTGGCCGGCTGCCCTTGCTGGTCAGCATGCCCCATGCTGGATTGCGCCTGACCCCGGCGGTCGAAGCGGGCCTGGTGGACGCAGCGCAAAGCCTGCCAGACACCGACTGGCACATCCCGCAGCTGTATGATTTCGCCGGCGAACTCGGCGCCAGCACCCTGGCGGCCGAGTATTCGCGTTTCGTCATCGACCTCAATCGCCCGGCCGATGACAAGCCGTTGTATGCCGGCGCGACCACAGGGCTGTTCCCGGCGACGCTGTTTGACGGCTCGCCGCTGTTCCGCGAAGGCCTGGCACCCAGCGCTGAAGAGCGCGCCCGCTACCTTGCGCTGATTTGGACCCCGTATCACCAAAGGTTGCAGCACGAACTGGCGCGGCTGCGTGACGAATTCGGCTATGCGCTGCTGTTCGATGCGCATTCCATTCGGGGCGAGATTGCGCACCTGTTCGAAGGCCGCCTGCCGGACTTCAACCTCGGTACGTTCAACGGCGCCAGCTGCGACACAACACTGGCCCGCGAGCTGGAAGCGACCTGCGCATCAGCCACCGATTACACCCATGTCCTCAACGGACGCTTCAAGGGCGGCCACATCACCCGCCATTACGGTGACCCTGCCAACAACATCCATGCCGTGCAGCTGGAACTGGTGCAAAACACCTACATGGAAGAGTTCGAACCCTTCAAGTACCGCCCAGACCTGGCCGAGCCCACACAAGAGGTGCTGCAAAACCTGCTGCAAACGCTGATCGACTGGGGACAGAAGCGCTATCCAGGCTGACATCGCGAAAGCATCATGTCAGGCGACCGCTATTTCCTGAGCAACCGCAACCCGTTGAACACCACCAGCAGGCTGACGCCCATGTCGGCAAACACGGCCATCCACATGGTTGCCATGCCGGCGAAGGTGACGATCAGGAACACCGCCTTGATCACCAAAGCGAGAATAATATTCTGCTTGAGAATCGCCGACGTCTGACGTGACAGGCGAATAAAGGCCGGAATCTTGCGCAGATCATCGTCCATCAAGGCGACATCGGCGGTTTCGATTGCAGTGTCAGTCCCCGCCGCCGCCATCGCGAAACCAATCTCGGCGCGAGCCAGGGCTGGCGCATCGTTGATGCCGTCTCCGACCATGCCCACGCGATGACCCCGCGCATAAAGCGCTTCGATGGCCTGCAGTTTGTCTGCTGGCAACAGGTTGCCCTGCGCCTGATCGATACCGACCACATCAGCAATCGCCTTCGCGGTATGCGGATTGTCGCCGGTCAGCATCATGGTTTTGATGCCCAGCGCGTGCAATTCGCGAATCGCCTCACGGCTGCTTTCCTTGACCGTATCGGCAACCGCGAACAGTGCTATCGGGCCGAGGGAATCACACAGCAGCACCACGGATTTCCCCTGGCGCTCCATTGCGTCGAGCTTTAGCTCCAACTCCGGCGAACACAGGCCAAGTTCTTCTACCAACCGGTGATTGCCCAAGTGATAAAGCTGACCACCCACCTCACCGCGCACACCACGACCGGCCAGGGCTTCGAACGCCTGGACCTCATGCAGGGTCAATGACTGCTCAGCCGAGGCTTTGGCAATGGCCTGCGACACAGGGTGATCGGAGCGGCTGGCCAGACTGGCAGCGATGCTCCGCGTGATGTCGCTGATCCCCGGGGCATCGGGGCCTAACGCCAGGTAATCAGTCTGCACGGGCTTGCCGTGGGTAATGGTCCCGGTTTTATCCAGCGCCAGATAGTCGAGCCTGTGCCCGTTTTCCAGGTACACCCCGCCCTTGACCAGAATGCCCTTGCGCGCGGCTGCCGCCAGCCCGCTGACGATGGTCACCGGGGTGGAAATCACCAGCGCACAGGGGCAAGCGACCACCAACAGCACCAGCGCACGGTAGATCCAGTCGAACCAGATAGCGCCCATCAATAGCGGAGGGATCAGCGCCACAGCCAAGGCCAGCAGGAAGACCGCCGGGGTGTAGATTCTAGAGAAGCTGTCGACAAACCGTTGAGTCGGCGCACGCGCACTTTGAGCCGCTTCGACTGCATGAATGATCCGCGCCAGCGTTGAGTGATTCGCCGCTGCAGTCACCCGATATTCCAGCGAGCCCGCCTGATTGATGGTGCCCGCGAAGACTTTGTCCCCAGCGGCTTTTTCTACCGGCAGGCTTTCTCCGGTGATCGGTGCCTGGTCGATGGTCGAGTTACCCGAGACCACTTCACCGTCCAGCCCGATTCGCTCGCCCGGCCGCACGCGCAACAGCGCACCCAACTCGACGGTTTTCACCTCTTGCTTGAGCCATGTACCGTCGGCCTGCTGCACGGTGGCCGACTCGGGGGTCAGCTGCATCAAGCCACCGATGGCGTTACGCGCCCGATCCAGAGACTTGGCTTCGATCAACTCAGCCACGGTGAACAGGAACATCACCATGGCCGCTTCCGGCCATTGACCAATCAACAACGCACCGGTCACGGCGATGCTCATCAACGCATTAATGTTCAGGTTGAAGTTTTTCAGGGCAATCCAGCCCCTTTTGTAGGTGCTCAGGCCACCACTCACAATCGCGACCAACGCCACCAGCGCTACCACCCAGTTGGGTGCCAACTGGGCAAAATGGATCACTTCAGACGCCAACGCGGCCACGCCCGACAACGCCAGCGGCCACCACGGTTTTTTCACCGGCGCAGGAGCAGTCGCATCGGCACTGGCACCCTTCTCAACGGGCTCGGCGTGCATGCCCAGCGAGCTGATCGCTTCGCAGATTGGATCGGTAGACGGCAACTCGTGCCAGACGCCCAGCAGGCGATTGATCAAATTGAACTCGAGCTTGTGCACCCCCGCCAGCTTGCCCAGCTTGTTCTGGATCAGCGTCTGCTCGGTAGGACAATCCATTTGCTCGATACGAAAGCTGCTGAACTGCGCCGAGGACGAAGCGGATTCGTTGAACTGGACGACCGCAGGTGTGGCGGCTGACGAACAGCAGGTGTGCGCATGATCAGCCGCCGCATGGGGCTTGGCGTGGCGATGTTCAGAATGGTCGTGTTCGGAATGCGGATGTTCAGAGCGGCTCATCATCGAGTCCTTGAAGGTGCTTGTTGCCAAGTGAACACCCTGTAGCCACTATAGGGTCAAGCGCGTAAACGAGATTAATCCCCATGAAGATTGGCGAGCTGGCAAAACTGACGGATTGCCAGGTAGAAACCATCCGCTATTACGAACGCGAAGGCCTGCTGCCGCCGCCCGCACGCAGCGATGGCAACTATCGGCTCTACACCCAGGCGCATGTCGAACGGCTGACGTTCATCCGCAACTGTCGCAGCCTGGACATGACCCTCGAAGAAATTCGCAGCCTGCTAAGCCTGCGCGACAGCCCGCAAGACCAGTGCGAGAACGTCAATGCGCTGATCGACGAGCACATCCAGCATGTCAACGCCCGGGTGGCGAGCCTGCAAGCGTTGCAGGCACAGCTACTGGAGCTGCGTCAGCGCTGCATCGATGGCACCCTGGAGCATTGCGGGATCTTGCAGCAGCTGGAAGCCAGCGGAGGGGTTGTGGCGGCAGAGAGTGAACACTCTCATGTGGGAAGAAGCCACGGGCATTGATCGCGTTGCATCAAGACACACCGCGTCGAGACATTTGCCAATGCATTCGCTCCCACAAAGATCTCGAAAGTCCTGTGAGAGCGATCAGCCACAACGCATCACACCGCCATCGGTGCCGTCATCGCCGGATGGTGCTCGTACCCTTCCAGCGTAAAATCGCCTGGTTCGATCAGCTCCAGCCACTCAGGCTGATACACACCGGTCTGGGCGAACGCGGGCACACGCTCGGAGATCACCAATTGCGGTGCCGGGAATGGCTCGCGCTTGAGCTGTTCGTTGAGCATGTCCAGATGGTTTTCATAGACGTGGGCATCACCGATGAAATAGGTGAACCAGCGCGGCGTGTAACCGGTCAAGCGACCAATCAACGACAGCAACGCCGCGCCTTCGGTCAGGTTGAACGGCGTGCCCAGTCCGAGATCGTTGGAGCGTATGTACAGCGTCAGGGAGATCTCGCGAGTCTCCTGGTTCGCGTGGAACTGGTAGAGCAGGTGGCACGGCGGCAGCGCCATTTCATCGAGCTGAGCGCAGTTCCAGCCGTGGAACAAAATCCGGCGGCTGCCAGGGTCTTTGATGATGGTGTCGACGCACTGGCGAATCTGGTCGATGGCCTTGTACAACACGACGTAGGCCTGGCCGTCTTCTTCGGACTGAGCGATCTGCTGATAACCCTGACTGATTGCCCGTTCGATGGCCGCAGGATTGCTGCTCTCAATCCTTTTGTAGGCTGGCCATTTACGCCACTGCACACCGTAGATTTCGCCCAGATCGTCTTCGCCCTTGCGGAACGGATTGTCCAGCCACTGCGCGTTTTCGTTGGCGTTCTGGTCCCAGACTTTACAGCCCAGCGCACGGAATTCGGCGGCGTTATTCACCCCGCGCAGGAAGCCGACCATTTCGCCGACAGCCGATTTGAAGGCCATGCGCCGGGTGGTGATCGCCGGGAAACCTTCCTTCAGGTCATAACGCAACATCGCGCCGGGGAAGCTGATGGTCTTCACTCCGGTACGGTTGGCCTGCAAGGTCCCGTTCTTGATCACATGGGCGACTAAATCCAGATATTGCTTCATAAATTACCTGTATCGGTGAACTCGCCGGGCAGTATCCCCGGCGTTTAGTGTTAAACCGCAGCGTTTTTGGCCGAGGGAGCGCGGTGATAAGCCAGCCAGATCAACAACAGACCACCGATGATCATCGGCAGGCTAAGGATCTGCCCCATGGTGACCCAGCCCCAGGCCAGATAGCCCAGTTGCACATCCGGCACGCGAACGAACTCGACGACAAAACGGAAAATCCCGTAAAACAGGGCGAACATCCCCGAAACGGCCATCGTTGGGCGCGGTTTACGCGAGAACAGCCAGAGAATCAGGAACAGCGCCACGCCTTCCAGAGCGAACTGATACAGCTGCGACGGATGACGCGCCAACTGCGCCGGATCGCTGAACGGCGGGAAGACCATCGCCCACGGCACATCGGTCGGTTTGCCCCATAACTCGGCGTTGATGAAGTTGCCAATGCGCCCGGCCCCCAAACCAATCGGCACCATCGGCGCGACAAAATCCATCAACTCGAAGAACGACTTGCCGTTGCGTTTGCCGAACCACCAGGCCGCCAGCATCACGCCGATAAACCCGCCGTGGAATGCCATACCGCCTTTCCAGACTTCGAAAATCAACAGTGGATTGGCGATATACGCGCTCAAATCGTAGAACAGCACGTAACCCAGTCGGCCGCCGACAATCACGCCCATGGCGAGCCAAAAGATCAGATCGGAGAGCTTTTCCTTGGTCCAGGTCGGGTCGAAACGGTTCAGACGGCGTGAAGCGAGTAACCATGCACCGCCAATACCAACCAGGTACATCAAGCCGTACCAATGGATTTTCAGCGGGCCAATGGCCAATGCAACCGGATCAATCTGCGGGTAAGGCAGCATTGCGACTCCTCAAATAAAACGCTCTAGTCACTAGAGCTACTGAACCAGAAAGCTTATACCCACGCACAGCAGCAGCGCGGCGAACATTCGTTTCAACAAGCGTGGCGACAGTGTATGCGCCAGTCGGGCGCCGAAGCGCGCAAAAATCATACTGGTCAAGGCGATACCCAGCAGCGCCGGCAAGTAGATGAACCCCAGGCTGTGCGCAGGCAACCGCGGGTCATGCCAGCCCAGGATCATGAAGCTCAAGGCGCTGGCCACCGCAATCGGGAAGCCACAGGCCGACGAGGTTGCGACTGCCTGCCGCATCGGCACGCTGCGCCAGACCAGAAACGGCACGGTCAGCGAGCCGCCACCGATGCCAAAGATGGCCGAGGCCCAGCCGAGAACAGTGCCCGCGAGTGTCAGACCCACCTTGCCCGGCACGCCGCGACTGGCCTTGGGCTTGAACTCGGCAAATAACTGCAAGGCCACCAACACGGCGAACACGCCAATGATCTTTTGCAGGTGCGGGCCGGCGATGGCTTTTGCCGTCAGCGCGCCAAACCCGGCCCCCACGAGGATACCCACGGTCATCCAGATAAAAATTGCCCAGCGCACCGCGCCGAGACGGTGATGCTCGCGCACCGCGTTGATCGAGGTAAAAATGATGGTTGCCAGCGATGTGCCAACTGCCAGGTGGGTCAATATCGACGGATCGAAGCCTTGCAGGGTGAAACTGTAGACCAACACCGGAACGATGATGATCCCGCCACCCACACCAAACAGCCCCGCCAGCACGCCGGCGCCGGCGCCCAATAGCAAATAGAGCAGGAATTCCATGGGTGTCCCTCAAATCAGTCAGGCATGGTAACGGAAGCACGGCACTCAGCTCTAGCGGTGAGCGATGTGATGTACGCTTGATCCGTAAGGTAGAGTGAAGAAAAAAGGAGTCCCGCATGTGCCTGATTGTCTTCGCCTGGCGCCCTGCTCATCGCCAGCCATTGGTCGTCGCCGCCAATCGCGATGAGTTTTATGCGCGCCCGACCGTGCCGCTGGCCCAGTGGCCAGAGGCACCCGACGTATATGCCGGACGTGACCTTGAGGCGGGTGGAACCTGGCTGGGTATCGGCGCTGATGGGCGCTTTGCCGCCTTGACCAATATCCGCAACCCGAATCAGCCGCTGGGGCGTCGCTCTCGAGGCGAGCTGGTGGCGCAATTTCTGTGTGGCGAGCAATCGATGGAGGACTATCTGGCCGAAGTGGTGGGCCGCTCCGATGAGTACGCGGGCTTCAATCTGTTGCTCGGGAATGCCGAAGCGCTGTATTACCTGAGCGCCGTGAATCCGCACCCGCAACGCCTGGAGGAAGGCGTCTATGGCGTGTCGAACGCAAGCCTGGATACGCCGTGGCCGAAACTGCTGAAGGCCAAGGCCGCCCTGGTCGCGCAGCTGGACGACCCGCAGCCGTCGGGGCTTCTGACCTTGCTGCGAGATCCGGCGACAGCGCCGTTCGCTGAATTGCCCGATACCGGCGTGGGCCTGGCCACCGAGAGCTTACTGTCGAGCGTATTCATCGCCAGCCCCAGCTACGGCACCCGCGCCAGCAGCGCGCTGATCGTCAACGCCGACGGCAGCCGCCACTTCGTCGAGCACAGTTTCGGGCCCTATGGCGGGCACTTGGGTGAGGTTGAGTTGCGGGTTTAGGGCGTTGGTGTCACTCCCTTGCAGGCGCTGCCGAAGGCTGCGAATCGGGCCGGGGTCCGACCGAAGACCCCGGCCTTTCGCAGACAAGTCTGCTCCTACGGCATAGCGGCCAGAAGCTGAGACCGTGTGGGCACAATGCTTTTGATAGGTAGGAGCTGACTTGTCTGCGAATAAGCCCGGCACGGGCTTCCGGCAGGTTTGGGTTTGACCCTAAACTGGCGGACGGTATCTACAGTAAGCCGCAGCACCTTGTAAGAGCGTGGGGACACCCTGTGCTTGCCCGCGATGGCTGAGTGTCAGGCGCTAAAGGTCAATGCCCTTTCACCGATGCCGGGTTGATCATCCGCGACAGGCCCAGGTTTTTCAGGGCCAGTTGCAGGGAGCTGTGGATCACTTGCGGGTTGTCGATGGTCATCAACTGCGCCAGCAGTTCCTTGGCTTTGCTCAGGTTGATCTGACGCAACATCCACTTCACTTTCGGCAGGTTGGTGGCGTTCATCGACAGGCTGTCGAAGCCCATCGCCATCAACAGCACGGCCGCCGCCGGGTCGCCAGCCATTTCACCGCAGATGCTGACCGGCTTGCCTTCGGCGTGAGCATCGCGCACTACATTTTGCAGGGCTTGCAGCACGGCCGGGTGCAGGTAGTCATACAGGTCGGCTACACGCGGGTTGTTGCGGTCGACCGCCAACAAATATTGAGTCAAGTCGTTGGAGCCCACTGACAGGAAGTCCACCTGACGCGCCAGTTCGCGCGTCTGGTAAACCGCTGCCGGGATTTCGATCATCACGCCAATCGGCGGCATCGGCACGTCGGTGCCTTCGTCGCGCACTTCACCCCAGGCGCGGTGGATCAGGTGCAGCGCCTCTTCCAGCTCATGGGTGCCCGAAATCATGGGCAGCAGGATCTTCAGGTTGTTCAAGCCTTCGCTGGCCTTGAGCATCGCCCGGGTCTGCACCAGGAAGATTTCCGGGTGATCGAGGGTAACGCGAATCCCGCGCCAGCCGAGGAACGGGTTGTCTTCCTTGATCGGGAAGTACGAGAGCGATTTGTCGCCACCAATGTCCAGGCTGCGCATGGTGACTGGCAGCGGATGAAAGGCCGCCAGTTGTTCGCGATAAATCGCCAGCTGTTCTTTTTCGCTCGGGAAGCGCTGATTGATCATGAACGGCACTTCGGTGCGGTACAGGCCCACCCCTTCGGCGCCACGCTGCTGAGCACGGGCGACATCGGCCAGCAGGCCGGTGTTGACCCACAATGGCATGCGATGCCCGTCCAGGGTCACACACGGCAGCTCACGCAGGGCATCGAGGCCCTGGGACAGTTGCCGTTCTTCTTCAACCACCTCGGCGTACTGCTTGCGCATGATCTCGCTGGGGTTGGTGAAGACTTCGCCGTGGTAGCCGTCGACGATCAACTGAATGCCATCGACCTTGGAGTACGGCAGATCAACCACGCCCATGACCGTGGGGATACCCATGGCCCGAGCCAGAATCGCGACGTGGGAGTTGCCGGAACCGAGTACCGAGATCAAGCCGACCAGCTTGCCTTCCGGCACTTCGCCGAGCATGGCCGGTGACAGCTCTTCGCTGACCAGAATAGTGTTATCGGGGTAGACCAGCGTCTGCTGGCGCGCCTCCTGGAGATAGGCCAACAGGCGGCGGCCCAGGTCTTTGACGTCGGACGCCCGCTCACGCAGGTAAGCGTCGTCCATCAATTCGAAACGTTTGACGTGCTCGCTGACCACTTGGCGCAACGCGCCTTGTGCCCACTGCCCGGTCTTGATTACGTCGGTCACTTCGCTGCCCAGCGAAGCGTCGTCGAGCATCATCAGGTAAACGTCGAACAATGCGCGCTCTTCGGGGCGCAACTGGGTGGCAAGCTTGGCCGACAGCGAGCGCATGTCGCCGCGCACGCCTTCCAGGGCATTCTGGAACAAGGCCAGTTCGGCTTTGATGTCGCTGACGGTTTTGTCCGGCACGACTTCAAGATCAGCCGGCGGCAACATGACGAAAGCCGTACCCACTGCTGCGCCCGGCGAACCCGGCACACCGACGAATCGGGCTTCCTGAATGCCTTTGCCCTGACGGCCCAGCCCACGGATCGAGCCGGTGGCCTCAGCGTGGGCGATAACACCCGCCAACTGGGCGCTCATGGTCACGAGGAAGGCTTCTTCGCCCTCGTCGAACTGACGCCGCTCCTTTTGCTGGATGACCAATACGCCGACCACACGACGGTGGTGGATGATCGGCGCACCCAGGAAGGACGCGTAGCGCTCTTCGCCCGTCTCGGCAAAGTAGCGATAACGCGGGTGATCAGCAGCGTTTTCGAGGTTCAGCGGTTCTTCGCGGGTGCCCACGAGGCCAACCAGGCCTTCGTTGGGCGCCATGCTGACCTTGCCGATAGAGCGCTTGTTCAGGCCCTCGGTGGCCATCAACACGAAGCGGTTGGATTCAGGGTCGAGCAAATAGACCGAGCAGACTTGGCTGCCCATGGCCTCTTTGACGCGTAACACAATAATCCCCAACGCCGCCTTGAGATCCTTGGCGGAGTTAACTTCCTGGACGATCTTGCGCAGCGTATTGAGCATGGCTCGGGGTCGAACTCCGTCGTCAGTCGCGCGCTAGCAGGCGCGGGGCAAGCTCTTTAAGGGCGCGTCGATACACCTCGCGCTTGAATGTCACCACCTGGCCCAACGGATACCAATAACTGACCCAACGCCAGCCATCAAATTCCGGTTTACCGGTCAAATCCATCCGCACCTGCTGCTCGTTGGAGATCAGGCGCAGGAGAAACCACTTCTGTTTCTGGCCGATGCACAGCGGTTGACTGTGGGTACGGACCAAACGTTGCGGCAAACGATAACGCAACCAGCCCCGGGTGCAGGCGAGAATTTGCACATCATGCCGTTCCAGCCCGACTTCTTCATTCAATTCGCGGTACAAAGCGTCTTCCGGCGTCTCCTGAGGGTTGATTCCACCTTGAGGAAACTGCCAGGCATCTTGGTTGATTCGCCGAGCCCATAAGACCTGGCCAGCATCATTTGTCAGAATAATCCCGACATTAGGGCGAAAACCATCGGGGTCGATCACGGCAACAACCTCGTAAACGCATGTTGCCGCATTGTTCCACAAAGATTATGAAAGCAGCAACGAGGCTGCGCAGCTTATGTGCACTCTTGTGAAAACGCCGTATTCTGGTGGCCTTTTTTCAGCTATTTCAGTGAGTAACTCCATGCGCCTGGCTTTATTCGACCTTGATAACACACTTCTGGGTGGCGACAGCGACCACGCTTGGGGCGATTACCTATGCGAACGCGGCATTCTTGACGCCATCGCCTACAAGGCGCGCAACGACGCGTTTTACCAGGATTACCTGGCGGGCACCCTGAACCTGAACGATTACCTGAACTTCAGCCTGGAAATCCTCGGCCGTACCGAGATGGCTCAGCTGGATCAATGGCACCGCGAGTTCATGCGCGACTGCATTGAGCCGATCATTCTGCCCAAAGCCGAAGCGTTGCTGGCCAAACACCGTGAAGCAGGCGACAAACTGGTGATCATCACCGCCACCAACCGATTTGTTACGGCACCGATAGTGACGCGCCTCGGTGTGGATACCCTGCTTGCCACCGAATGCGAAATCATCGACGGGCGCTACAGCGGCCGCACCATCCATATACCCTGCTTTCGTGAAGGCAAAGTGACGCGCCTGAACCTCTGGCTTGAGGAAACCGGCTTGAACCTGGACGACAGCTATTTCTACAGCGACTCGATGAACGATCTGCCACTGCTGGAGCAAGTCGCCAACCCGGTAGCGGTCGACCCCGACTCACAACTGCGCGCCGAAGCCAAACGTCGCGGCTGGCCGGTGATTACGCTGCGTAAGTGACCCTCATTGCGACCCTTCGCGGTCAGGCCTGCGAATAAGGTCCGAAGGACCTTAACGGGTCATCGGTCAGACCGGCTTGGCGCCCATCAACCCGGCAATCGCGATAAAACACAGACCGCTGAACACGGCGAGCGCCACGGTGAGTTTCGGGTTACCTGTTGCGCCCGGTACGCGCAGGCGGTTCAGTCTCACCAGCAGCCACAACCAGCTCAGGCTGCCGAACAGATACAGCACTTCTGCGGTCAACAGCCAAGTCTGACTGAGCGGCCAGCCGCCGTAATGCACCAGCCACCAGCCGCTGACGGGCAAGGTCAGCATGCATAGGCCCATCAAGGCCCAAACGAGCACCCAAGGCAGTTGCAACGTACGGTTCTGGACCAGTGCGTCGCCCGCAAAACGGCCGCGAATGACCCAGCCCGCAAGTCCCAGGGCACTGAGTACAAACAGCACCGTTGCCACGCTGTGCACGATTTTTAGGGCGGTGAAAGTTTCCATATTCTTTGAATCCCTGTCAGATCATTGTCGTCAGCGTAGCAGCGCGCCCCTCATCCCAGCGTTTTATCCCAGGAAGAGCTTGTACGCCGGGTTATCCGTTTCATCCCAGTATGGATAACCGATCTCGGCCAGTGCCGCAGGGATCAGGTGACGCTCCTCTTCCGGCACCACCAGCCCCGCCATGACCCGGCCATCTGCCGCGCCGTGGTTGCGGTAGTGAAACATCGAGATATTCCACTGGCCGCCGAGCTTGTTCAGGAAGTTGAACAGCGCGCCGGGACGCTCGGGGAATTCGAAGCGGAACACCACTTCATCGCTGACCCGTGGCGCATGGCCACCGACCATGTGCCGAATATGCAGCTTCGCCAGTTCGTTATGGGTCAGGTCCAGCACCGGGAAGCCCTGTTCGGTCAGGCTGCTGAGCAGCGCGGCGCGCGGGTCGTTTTCCGGGTGGGTCTGCACGCCGACGAAGATGTGCGCTTCGCGATCGGTGTGATAGCGGTAGTTGAATTCGGTGATCTGGCGCTTGCCGATGGCTTTGCAGAAGGCTTTGAAGCTGCCCGGCTTCTCGGGAATGGTCACCGCGATGATCGCTTCGCGGCCTTCGCCCAGCTCGGCGCGTTCGGCAACGTGGCGCAGACGGTCGAAGTTGACGTTGGCCCCGGAGTCGATGGCCACCAGGGTCTGACCACTGACGCCGTACCGCTCGACGTACTTCTTGATCCCGGCCACGCCCAATGCGCCGGCAGGCTCAGTGATCGAGCGGGTGTCGTCGTAGATGTCCTTGATCGCCGCACAGATTTCATCAGTGCTGACGGTGATCACGTCGTCGACGTAATCCTTGCAGACATCGAAGGTGTGCTTGCCGATCTGCGCCACCGCCACGCCATCGGCAAACAGACCGACCTGACTCAGCACCACGCGCTCGCCTGCGGCCATGGCCGCTTGCAGGCAGTTGGAGTCGTCCGGCTCGACGCCGATCACCTTGATCTCCGGGCGCAGGTATTTCACGTACGCTGCGATGCCCGCGATCAAACCGCCACCGCCCACCGGGACAAAAATCGCGTCCAGACGACCCGGATGCTGACGCAGGATCTCCATCGCCACGGTGCCTTGCCCGGCAATGGTGTCCGGGTCGTCATACGGGTGGACGTAGACGTAGCCTTTTTCTTCGACCAGTTTCAGGGAGAACGCCAGCGCCTCGGGGAACGAGTCGCCGTGCAATACCACCTTGCCGCCGCGCGAACGCACGCCTTCGACCTTGATCTCGGGGGTGGTTTTTGGCATGACGATCGTGGCTTTGACCCCCAATACCTTGGCCGCCAACGCCAACCCCTGCGCGTGATTGCCGGCCGACGCGGTGACCACGCCCTTGGCCCGTTCGGCTTCGCTCAGTTGCGTCAGCTTGTTGTACGCGCCGCGAATCTTGAACGAGAACACCGGCTGCAAGTCTTCGCGCTTGAGCAATATCTGATTGCAGAGGCGCTCGGACAGCTGGCGAGCCTGCTGCAAGGGGGTTTCAACGGCCACGTCATAGACGCGCGAGGTGAGGATTTTCTTGACGTACTGTTCAAGCATCGGGAAAGCATCACTGGCGAATGGGGACGAGGTCGCGAAGTTTAACCCAGCACTCAGATACACGCCCACACGAATGACAGGGTTTTACGCCTGCCATGCCGCTATAATGCGCGTCCTTTTGCACACCTTTGGCACCGTGGAGCACGCATGACCCAGGATCAACTCAAACAGGCCGTGGCCCAAGCCGCTGTCGACTTCATCCTTCCAAAACTCAACGACAAGAGCGTTGTGGGTGTGGGTACCGGCTCCACGGCCAACTGTTTCATTGATGCGCTGGCCAAACACAAGGGTGCGTTCGACGGTGCTGTCGCCAGTTCCGAAGCCACTGCAGCGCGCCTCAAGGGCCACGGCATTCCGGTGTATGAACTGAATACCGTCAGTGACTTGGAGTTTTACATCGACGGTGCTGACGAAGCCGATGAGCACCTGCACCTGATCAAAGGCGGCGGCGCTGCGTTGACCCGGGAAAAAATCGTTGCGGCCGTGGCCCAGACCTTCATCTGCATCGCCGATGGCAGCAAGCTGGTGTCCGTGCTGGGTGCTTTCCCGCTGCCCGTCGAAGTGATCCCTATGGCCCGCAGCCATGTGGCCCGTCAGCTAGTGAAACTGGGCGGCGATCCGGTGTATCGCGAAGGCGTGGTGACCGACAACGGCAATATCATCCTCGACGTGTTCAACCTGAACATCACCAACCCGGTGGAGCTGGAAACCCAAATCAACGCCATCGTCGGAGTGGTCACCAACGGGTTGTTCGCTGCGCGTCCGGCTGACTTGCTGTTCTTGGGTACGGCTGAAGGCGTGAAGACACTTAAACGCTGAGACTACATTTGCAGCGGGACGCGTCCCGCTGCGAATGGTTTAGCGCACGCTGCTTTCGAAACGGCTCTTGCCGGTCAGCTCCAGCACGATTTCATCGCCCACATTGAGCGGACCGACACCCGCAGGGGTTCCGGTCATGATCACGTCACCGGCCTGCAAGGAGAAGTTCGACGCCATGTACTGAATCATCGGCACGATAGGGTTGAGCATCGCGCTGCTGTTGCCGTCCTGGCGCACTTCACCGTTGATGGTCAGGCGAATGCCGATATCGGTCAGGTCTTCATAGGCGTCAGCCGAGACGAAGGGCGCCAATACCGCAGCACCGTCAAACGACTTGGCGATCTCCCAAGGCAGGCCCTTTTCCTTGAGCCTGGACTGAACGTCACGCAAGGTCAGGTCGAGGCCAGGCGCAAAACCGGTGATCGCATCCAGCACTTCTTCACGCGACGGGTTACGCGTCAACGGTTTGCCGATCAACACCACGATTTCGGCTTCGTAGTGCACCGAGCCACGGTCGGCCGGAATAGTGAAACCACCGTCCAAAGCCACCACGCAACTGCCGGGCTTGATAAACAACAGCGGTTCGGTCGGCACCGGGTTATCCAGTTCCTTGGCGTGTTCGGCGTAGTTACGGCCGATACAGACGACTTTACCCACCGGGAAGTGGATCCGCGTACCGTCTACATACTGGTGCTGATAGCTCATGGGCGACTCCTGGGTCTCTCTATACGATACGGCCCGTTCAGGCCAACGGATCAAACAGCGAAAATTTTGCCAGGGTTCATGATCCCGTTCGGGTCGAACACCGCTTTAACCGCTTTCATGTACTCGATCTCTACCGGCGAACGACTGTACGTCAGGTAGTCACGCTTGGTCATGCCCACGCCATGCTCGGCAGAGATCGAGCCGTTGTACTTCTGCACGGTCTCGAACACCCACTTGTTGACTGTCGCGCACTTGGCGAAAAACTCATCCTTGCTCAGGTTGTCCGGCTTGAGGATGTTCAAGTGCAGGTTGCCGTCGCCAATGTGGCCGAACCAGACGATTTCGAAATCAGGATAGTGTTCGCCGACGATAGCGTCGATTTCCTTGAGGAACGCTGGAACTTTCGACACCGTCACCGAGATGTCGTTTTTGTACGGAGTCCAGTGTGAGATGGTCTCGGAAATGTACTCGCGCAACTTCCACAGGTTCTGCAACTGCTGGTCGCTCTGGCTCATTACGCCGTCAAGTACCCAGCCCTGTTCAACGCAATGCTCGAAGGTTGCCAGTGCATCGTTGGCCACGTCTTCGGAGATCGCCTCGAATTCCAGCAACGCGTAGAACGGGCAATCGGACTCGAAAGGTGCCGGAACATCGCCGCGCGCCAGCACCTTGGCCAGCGCTTTGTCGGAGAAAAATTCGAAAGCGGTCAGGTCGAGCTTGTTCTGGAACGCATGCAGTACCGGCATGATCGCGTCGAAATCACTGGTACCCAGGACCATGGCGGTCAGGTTTTTCGGCGCACGATCAAGGCGCATGGTGGCTTCGACAACGAAGCCAAGCGTACCCTCGGCGCCGATGAACAGCTGACGCAAGTCATAGCCGGTGGCGTTTTTGATCAAATCTTTATTGAGTTCGAGCAGGTCGCCTTTGCCGGTAACGACTTTGAGGCCCGCCACCCAATTGCGGGTCATACCGTAGCGAATGACCTTGATCCCGCCGGCATTGGTGCCGATATTGCCGCCAATCTGGCTGGAGCCGGCGGAAGCGAAGTCGACCGGGTAATACAGGCCGTTCTCTTCAGCCAAGGTCTGCAGCTGTGCGGTGATAACACCCGGCTGACAGGCCACGGTGCGGTCCGTGGTATTGAATTCCAACACCTGGTTCATGTAGTCGAACGCAACGACCACTTCGCCATTGGCAGCAACGGCCGCAGCGGAGAGCCCGGTCCGTCCCCCGGACGGTACCAGCGCAACCCGACGCTCATTGGCCCAACGGACAATGGCCTGTACCTGTTCGGTGCTTTTGGGAAACACAATGGCCAATGGCGCGGGCGCAAAATGCTTGGTCCAATCCTTGCCGTAAACGTTGAGGGAGTCGGCATCGGTCAGCACCTTGCCAGGCTCAACCAGGGTCTTCAGCTCATCTATCAAAGCAGGATGGGTCATCGAAGGAACTCTCGAACAATTCATGGTCATCCTGAGAACGCTTCACGTCCAGGAATGGGTGTTTCGCGGGGTGCATATGCTAGCATACGCCCCCCGCTAATCGTGCCTATGGCCGATCTGCGACCCCTGCCATTTTCTCCGGGACACAGGTTTACGCAGATGAGCAAGACTTCTCTCGATAAGAGCAAGATCAAGTTCCTTCTTCTCGAAGGCGTCCACCAATCCGCCGTGGACGTCCTCAAGGCGGCCGGGTACACAACTATTGAGTACCTCACCGGCTCTCTGCCGGAAGCCGAGCTGAAGGAAAAGATCGCCGATGCACACTTCATTGGCATCCGTTCCCGCACCCAACTGACTGAAGAAGTATTCGATTGCGCCAAGAAACTGGTCGCGGTCGGCTGTTTCTGCATCGGTACCAATCAGGTCGATCTCAATGCTGCCCGCGAACGCGGCATCGCTGTTTTCAACGCCCCCTACTCCAACACCCGTTCGGTGGCGGAGCTGGTACTGGCTGAAGCGATCCTGTTGCTGCGCGGCATCCCAGAGAAAAACGCTTCCTGCCACCGTGGTGGCTGGATCAAAAGCGCGGCCAACTCCTTCGAAATTCGCGGCAAGAAACTGGGCATCGTCGGCTACGGCTCGATCGGCACTCAGCTTTCGGTGCTGGCTGAAGGCCTGGGCATGCAGGTGTTTTTCTACGACACCCTGACCAAACTGCCGCTGGGCAACTCGACGCAGGTCTCCAGCCTGAACGAACTGTTGGGTCTGGCAGACATCGTCACCCTGCACGTTCCGGAAACCGCTGCGACCCAGTGGATGATCGGCGAAAAAGAAATCCGCTCGATGAAAAAGGGCAGCATCCTGATCAACGCCGCTCGCGGCACCGTGGTCGAACTGGACGCCCTGGCAGACGCCATCAAGGATAAACACTTGATCGGCGCGGCCATCGACGTCTTCCCGGTCGAGCCTCGCTCGAACAACGAAGAGTTCGAAAGCCCACTGCGTGGCCTGGACAACGTGATCCTGACCCCGCACATCGGTGGTTCGACAGCCGAAGCTCAGGCCAACATTGGTCTGGAAGTGGCTGAGAAGCTGGTCAAGTACAGCGACAATGGTACGTCGGTGTCCTCGGTCAACTTCCCGGAAGTGGCGTTGCCGGCTCACCCTGGCAAGCACCGT
The DNA here is from genome assembly GCF_034353875.1 of Pseudomonas sp. MH9.2. Taxonomy (NCBI): domain Bacteria; kingdom Pseudomonadati; phylum Pseudomonadota; class Gammaproteobacteria; order Pseudomonadales; family Pseudomonadaceae; genus Pseudomonas; species Pseudomonas sp. MH9.2. The sequence continues at coordinate 3,528,320 of NZ_CP133784.1, read as the reverse complement.
CTGCTGCACATCCACCAGAACATCCCGGGCGTGATGAGCGAGATCAACAAGGTCTTCGCCGAAAACGGTATCAACATCTCCGGTCAGTTCCTGCAAACCAACGAGAGAGTTGGTTACGTGGTGATCGATGTCGACGCCGAATACTCCGATCTGGCGCAAGAAAAGCTGCAGACCATCAACGGCACTATCCGTAGCCGCGTGCTGTTCTAGGTTTTTCAGATGTCAAAAAGGAGACCTTCGGGTCTCCTTTTTTATCGCGTCGAGTTCAGGTTACTTGACGTTTACCGTGATTTTCTTCGACTCGACCGGCGGGTTCAGCGGGATGTGGCTCTTGTCGCCCACCAGCAATTGCAGGGTGTGCTTGCCTGGCGTCAAGGTCAGTTCGGTTTCGGTCTGACCTTTGCCGAAGTGCTTGATGTTGTCGGTCACTGGCAGGGGTGCATCCATCGCGGGCTGATCTTTCACATCAATCAGCAGGTGATGGTGGCCGGTGTCTGGAATATCGACACCCGCGGGCGCAACGCCCATGCCTTTAAGGCCGAACTGGACCTTGAAGGTCTTGCCGACAGTGGCTCCATCTTTGGGTGAAATAATGTACACCTCGGCCCCCGCAGGTGAGGCGGTACGCGGAACATCGGCAGCGTTAGCTACTAAAGAAGCGCCTAACAAAGAGCCTCCCAATAACAACCCGGCGATAGTCGTTCTTGAAAATAAGGTCTTCATGGTTTCTCCAGGTAATTTTTTACACAAAATCGGACCTACAACAACAACTTCGGTTCATTTAAGTGTCCAAAGCTGCGGCCGACTAAGCTAAACACCATAAAGCATAGCGGTTGTGATTTCTTTTACCTTAGGAGCGTTCATGCATTTTGTGCCAAGCCTGTTATTTCTATCTGTCTTTTTGAGCCCCTTGGCTCATGCCGACTTGATCGACGAAGTGAATGATCGTGGCGAATTACGCATAGCCATGGAGGCAAACTTTGCGCCTTTCAGCTTCATGCAGGACGGCAAACTGACGGGCTTCGAAGTCGAACTCGGCCAGCTGTTGGCCGATGAGCTGGACGTACGCGCTTCGTTTGTCACTACCGACGCGGCCGACCTGCTGCCAGGTGTCGAAGGCGACAAATACGACATCGCCCTGAATCACATTGCGGTCACCCCGGAACTCAAGGCGCGCGTCGATTTCAGCGAGCCCTATAGCTATTCCAACGCGCAACTGATTGTGCGCAGTGAGGAAAAGCGCCCGTTGAGCACTCTGGACGCCCTTAAAGGTCTCTCGCTGGGCGTCGCCCAGAGCAGCCAGTTCGCCGAAGAGGCGCGTACCCGTGAAGGCATCGACCTGCGCAGCTACCCGGATGCACAGCAGCCGTTGAAGGCGCTGGCCAACGACCAGATCGACGCCGCGATCAGTGATCGCCTGCTAGTACCTTCTGCGATTCGTGACAGCCATCTGCCCGTCAAGCCCGGCAATGACGTCGGACCGCCCTTGGTCCTGGCAATCCCGTTTCAGAAGGGTAATCCAGCATTCCAGGGCGTGCTGGACGGGGCATTGCAGCGAATCAAAGCCGATGGCCGGTTGAGCGCGCTGTCTGAAAAATGGTTCGGTATTGATGCGAGCAAGCCGTCCAAACCGTAACCGGGTCAGAACGGATCATCCCCGCGTCGCCGAAACCAGCCCGTCAGGGAAAGGCGTTCGCGGGTCGACGGCAGCACCTCATGGGGAATTTCGCCAGAGAGGAACACCACCAGACAGCCGCCCTTGGGCTGCACGTCATGGTCGACGCCCTCTTTTAGAAACATGCGCAACTGGCCACCGTGCTCGGGCAACCAGCCTTGATTCAGGTAAAGCACCGCAGAGACCGTGCGCCGGTCATCGTCGCGGAAGCGGTCGACATGCTTGAGGTAGAACGCGCCCGGTGGGTAGAGCGAAAAATGGCTCTCATAGTCTTCCAGTCCGAGAAATAATCCGCGATTGAGCGCCTGGCGCAGGCTCTCCATCAAGCCCAGATAACGGTCACAGGCTGCGGACTCACTGGCTTCCAGCCACTGGATATGGTCACCGCGAACCCCCTCTCGCACTTCCTGAGTCGAGCCGCGTCCCACCGCCGCTGGCGACAGTTCGCCCTCAGCCGCACGCTCGCGGCACTCGGCGGCCAACTCGAGGGTCAGCGTTTCCGGCAAGAAAATATTCTGCTGTGACCAACCGTGAGCGGCCAGATCATCGACGATTCGTAGCAGTAGCGGGTGATCAGAGGGTATTTGCATGTCGCGCATAGTATCCATACGTCTTGAAAACCGACAGCACCGCCGAGCGAACGAAGTGTTAACTCGACAAGTCCCCGCCACCGCACTGAGAATAGCGGCCTGCTGACAGGAGTCCTTATGCGCCGTTTGTTTGTTTTGCTGTTGATGTTCTGCACGATGCCCGCGTGGGCAGACGGCCACGACCAGTTGTACACGGTCGCCGGTTGGCCAGAACAACGCGCGCATTTCAATGCTGCCTTGAGCGCGGCTCAACAACGCTATCGCAACAGCTTGCCGCCAGCGGTCTATGACGCATTGGTCAACAACAGCAATCAGCGCTTCGCTCCGCAGGCCATGGATCAGCGCGCCGAGCAACACTTGCGACAAGCCCTGAAAGACCCGGCGCCAGCGCTGCAGTTTTTCCAGTCGCCCCTGGGCCGCAAGATCGTCACCGCCGAACTGACCGCGACCCGCCCCGATCAACTGGCGAAAAACGCTCAAGGCCTGCCACACATTGAAGCCAGCGCAACCCGTCAATTACTGATCGGCCATCTGGCCCAGGACCTGCCCGCCCGTGAGGCGGGAGCCGAGGTCAGCCTTGCCATCGCCGGCGTTGCGGCCGACAGCCTGAGCCAGATGATCCCCGGCCTGCTGGGCGGTGGCCAGGCCCAAGGCATGCTGGATGGTCAGCGCGAACGCTTGATGGCGCAGATCGGCAACGACATGAACAACACCCTGCTCTACGTCTACCGCGACCTTTCAGACCCGGAACTGGAAGAGTTCACCACCTTCGCCGAATCCCCCGCAGGCAAAGCGTATTACAAAGCCGCGCTGGCAGCGATTCGCGCCGGGCTGGCGGTTGGGCAAAGTACATCGAGCCTGGCACCCGCAGGGCAGCCGGGGAGTTAAGCGTTGGGCGAAAAACGCGCCTGACCCATTCGCTCACTCAAAAATGCAAAATAACGCTGACGCAACGCAGGCAGTTCATTAGCCAGGTGATGCCGTGCCCCGCTCAGCATCAATATCTGTGGCTGGGCGAATTTATCCTTGAGCACCTCGAGGTTGTGACCCCAGTCGACGGTCATGTCCGCGTCACCCTGAACGATCAACGGGCTGCGGGTACTGCGTGGCGCGGCCTCGATACGTTTGATCCACTTGGCCAAGGCGCCTACCCAGGCGGTCGGCAGGCGTTGCGGTTGCAGGGGATCCGCCAATAGAAACGGCAGGAACGCAGGGTCGTTGGAGTTTTCGCTGAAACGCCGAGCAATACCTTTGACGAAGGGGTTGAGCAGGTAATAACTGAGTTTCGACCAACCCCAGGCCCGTGGTCGGATCAACGGCGCCAGCAAGATCGCCTGCCCTTGCGCAGGGCTGTCGATGCCGTGGTTGAGCAGATGGTCGATCACTATCGCCCCGCCCGTACTTTGCCCGCACAGATGCCAGGGTTGCGGCAACTTTAGCCCCATCGCTTCGGCAAACAACGCGTGCAGCACCTCCTGGTACTCGGCGAAGTCATGGATGCTCGCGCGAGCGCCGCTGGACAAGCCATGCCCCGGCAAATCGCAGGCAATCACCGCAAAATGCTGATCCAGCGCCCACTCGATGACATGCCGATACAAACCCATATGGTCGTAGAAACCGTGGATCAAAAATAAGGTCGCGACAGGCTGTTCGGGCAGCCAGACCTGGCTGACTACTTGGTAACCACCGATGTCAAAGCGTCCCAGCCAACTGCGCACCGGAGTCGCGCGTCCGACAAACGTCAGGCCATAGAAGCGCTGATACGCCAGCCCTTGGCTGGACATCGGCTGCGCGGCGAGCAAAGGTTGCAGGCTGGATCGTAAAGAATCAGGGGCAAACGTGGCAGTCATGGGGTATCCAGGCAAAAACGGAGGTCATTTTCATCCGAACATGACAATGATTTGGCTGCGATATTCATCTGTCTCGTCAGGCATGGCAAGCTACGCCTCCCTAAACCGAACTGTCCCGCATGAACTCACGTCATCGCCCTACCCTCCTCGCGTGCCTGCTTGCCCTCATGTGCGCGGCCGGGCTGTGGGCGGCATACGATTGGTTCCAGGGCCGCTACATCCGCCCGTTCAGCGACCAGACGGCGCTGTTCGCCGGTGACGTACTGAGTCTGCCTGCCGAACTGGCCGGGCCGGGGCGAATTCGCCTGGTGCATTTCTGGGACCCGGCCTGCCCGTGCAACGTCGGCAATCAGCAGCACTTGAGCGAACTGGTCGAGCACTACGGCGGCGCACAGGGCGTGGACTTCTACTCGGTGCAGAAACCGGGAACCCACGGCCAATTACCCAGCACCCTGGACGCGATCAAACCGCTGGCCAGCCTGCCCGGTGCGGAACGCATCACCGCCAGCCCCGCTGTCGCGATCTGGGACCGTGAAGGTCGCCTGGCCTACTTCGGTCCCTACAGCGAAGGCGCCACCTGCAATTCCGGCAACAGCTTTATCGAGCCGATTCTCAAGGCCCTGAGCGCCGGTCGCGCAGTCAATGCCACGCACACCATGGCTGTCGGTTGCTATTGCCCTTGGCGGGTCGGGCTGTGATCCGACATTCCGGACACTGATCAAGCCCCCGACGCCGCTACACAGGCCTAAAGCAACTCTGTAGCCTGCAAACCCCGGCCTGAATCATTCACGAGAACGCAGATGAAGCGCAGCCTGACCGCCGTCACCCTCGTTATCACCCTCATCACGGGCGGTGGCGCCTGGTATATCCACAGCAAGCAGCCCGTGCGTCAGGGCGAAATGACCCTGGCCCACCTGCAGGCGCCAGTCACCGTACGTTACGACGAGCGCGGCGTGCCGCACATCCGCGCCGAAAACGAGGCGGATCTGTATCGCACCCTGGGTTATGTCCACGCGCAGGACCGGCTGTTTCAGATGGAGATGCTGCGGCGGCTAGCGCGTGGCGAACTGGCCGAGGTGCTGGGCCCCAAGCTGCTGGACACCGACAAACTGTTCCGCAGCCTGCGCATTCGTGAGCATGCCGACACCTACGTCGCCCAACAGGACAAACAAACGCCTGCCTGGAAGGCCCTGGAAGCGTATCTGGACGGTATTAACCAATATCAGGACACCCACGCCAAACCCATCGAGTTCGACCTGCTGGGCATCAAGAAGCGTCCGTTTACCGCCGAAGACACCCTGAGCGTCGGCGGTTACATGGCGTACAGCTTTGCCGCAGCCTTTCGCACCGAACCCTTGCTGACCTATGTGCGCGACCAGTTGGGGGCCGACTACCTGAAAGTCTTTGACCTCGCCTGGCAGCCACAAGGCGCGCTGGGCCAGGCACCCGCGCTCGCCAGTGCCGACTGGAAAGGTTTGAACGACCTGTCTCGCCTGAGCCTGCGCGCGCTGGAAGAGGCCGGCTTGCCGCAATTCGAAGGCAGTAACGCCTGGGCGATCTCCGGCAGCCGCACCCAAAGCGGTAAGCCGCTGCTGGCCGGCGACCCGCATATTCGGTTTGCCGTGCCGTCGGTGTGGTACGAAGCGCAATTGTCGGCGCCGGGATTCGAGCTGTATGGCCATCACCAGGCGCTCAACCCATTCGCATCGCTGGGGCACAACCGCGACTTCGGCTGGAGCCTGACCATGTTCCAGAACGACGATCTGGACCTGATCGCCGAGAAGACCAACCCGGACAACCCCAATCAGGTCTGGTATCACGGGGCCTGGGTCGACATGATCCAAAGCGAGCAGCAAATCCTGGTCAAGGACGCGCCTGCCGTCACCCTGCACCTACGCCAATCGCCTCACGGCCCGATCATCAACGATGCGTTGGGTGCGACAGCCGGCACCGCACCGGTCGCGATGTGGTGGTCGTTTCTGGCGTCCGAGAACCCGATTCTGCAAGGCTTCTACGAAGCTAATCGCGCCGACACCCTGAGCAAAATGCGCGCGGCGGCCGAAAAAATTCAATCGCCAGGGCTGAATGTGGTCTGGGCCAACGCCAAAGGCGACATCGGCTGGTGGGCCGCGGCACAACTGCCCATCAGGCCCGAGGGCGTGAACCCCACTTTCATCCTCGACGGCAGCACCGCGCAGGCAGACAAGGCAGGCTTCTACCCCTTCAGCGCCAACCCGCAGGAAGAGAACCCGGCACGCGGCTACATCGTCTCGGCCAACTTCCAGCCCGTGTCGCCGACAGGCATGGAAATTCCCGGTTACTACAACCTCGCAGACCGCGGTCAACAACTGAACAGGCAACTGAGCGACCCGGCCGTGAAGTGGGATCTGGAAAGCAGCAAAAAACTGCAACTGGGCACCCAGACCGACTACGCGCCACGGGTGTTGAAGCCACTGATTCCGGTCTTGCGCAGCGCCGTGGACGACCCCGAAGAACGGGCAATGGTCGAGCGCCTGGCCAACTGGAAAGGCGACTACTCACTGGATTCAGTCGGGGCGACGCTGTTCAATCAGTTCGTCTCGGACCTGATCCGGGAAGCGATGCACGATGAACTGGGCGATGGCTTTTTCGACACCTTGCTCTCGAGCCGTGTGATCGACGCGGCGCTGCCGCGATTGGTGGCCGATGCCGACTCACCGTGGTGGAACAACCGCAATTCACCCGCCGAAAAGAACCGGGCAGACGTGGTCAAAGCCGCGTGGCACGCCAGCGTCTTGCACCTCAAATCCCTGTATGGCGCTAACCCTGATGAATGGCGCTGGGGCAAGGCGCATACCTTGACCCATGGTCACCCGCTGGGTATGCAGAAACCGTTGGACGGGCTGTTCAACGTCGGCCCGTTTCCCGCGCCGGGCACCCATGAAGTGCCGAACAACCAGTCTGCCCGTATCAGTTCAGCGCCGTGGCCAGTGACCTATGGCCCCTCGACCCGACGCTTGATCGACTTTGCAGACCCGGCCCACAGCCTGGGCATCAACCCGGTTGGGCAAAGTGGCGTGATGTTCGATGAGCATTATTCGGATCAAGCCAAGACCTACATCGAAGGCGGCTATGTGCAGGAGCATTTCGATGAAGGGGATGTAGCGGCAAATATGCGGGGGACGTTGAAGCTGGTGCCAGCCAGATAGAGTTCGCTGGCGCTGCCGGTCTCTCGGCAAAAGCCAAGTGCCAGACGCCGTTTATAACGACGTCCGGCACAATCAATCACGCGACTTCAGATACCTGCGCCCGACGTGGATCGGGTTGTGACCAGGTCTCGGCAGCAGCTTCGTCGATGGCGAGCTGGATAGCGCGCTTGCGCTGATCTTCAGCCCGACGGCTGAAGAACCAGACCATGAAGGTCGCTATCGAAACGGCCAACAGGATCAAGCTGGCGATGGCGTTGATTTCCGGTTTAACGCCCAGGCGCACGGCGGAGAACACTTCCATCGGTAAGGTCGTCGAGCCAGGGCCCGACACGAAACTGGCGAGGACCAGATCGTCCAGCGACAGGGCGAAAGACATCATCGCGCCCGCAGCCAGTGACGGCGCAATCATCGGGATGGTGATCTGGAAAAACACCTTCCACGGCCGCGCCCCCAGGTCCATGGCCGCTTCTTCAATGGACAGGTCCAACTCACGCAAGCGAGCCGAAACCACCACCGACACGTACGCCGCACAGAACGTTGTGTGAGCGATCCAGATGGTGACGATGCCGCGTTCCTGCGGCCAGCCGATCATCTGCGCCATGGCCACGAACAGCAGCAACAGCGACAGACCGGTGATCACTTCAGGCATCACCAGAGGGGCCGTCGCCAACCCACCGAACAGCGTCCGGCCTTTGAAGTGAGCGATACGCGTCAACACAAACGCAGCCATGGTCCCCAGCGCCACGGCGGCGATCGACGTATAGCACGCGATCTCCAGCGAACGCATGACAGAACCCATCAGTTGGGTGTTATCCAGCAGGCCAACGTACCACTTGATCGACCAGCCACCCCAGACCGTCACCAGCTTGGAGGCGTTGAACGAGTAGATAACCAGGATGACCATGGGGGCGTAGATAAATACCAGGCCCAATATCAGCATCATGTTCGAGAATCTGAAGCGCTTCATGCTTTAGCCTCCAGTTCTTTGGCCTGGCTACGGTTGAAGAGGATGATCGGCACGATCAGGATCGCCAGCATCACCACCGCCAGAGCAGACGCTACCGGCCAGTCACGGTTATTGAAGAACTCTTGCCACAGCACTTTACCAATCATCAACGTCTCGGGACCGCCCAGCAGTTCCGGGATCACGAACTCGCCCACTACCGGAATGAAGACCAGCATGCAGCCGGCGATAATGCCGTTTTTGGACAACGGCACGGTGATTTTCCAGAAGCTGTTGAAGGTGCTCGAACCCAGGTCCGAAGCGGCTTCAAGCAGGCTTTGATCATGTTTCACCAAGTTGGCGTACAGCGGCAGGATCATGAACGGCAGGTAGGAATACACCACGCCGATATAGACCGCCAGGTTGGTATTGAGTATCTGCAAGGGCTCGTTGATGACCCCCAGCCACATCAGGAAGCTGTTGAGCAGGCCGTTGTTGCTAAGGATGCCCATCCACGCGTAAACGCGAATCAGGATCGCGGTCCAGGTTGGCATCATGATCAATAGCAGCAAGACCGTCTGGCTTTCTTTGCGCGCCGTGGCGATGCCGTAGGCCATGGGATAGCCGATCAGCAAGCACAGCAGCGTGCTGAAAAACGCCATCTTCAGCGAGCCCAGGTAAGCAGCGATGTACAGCTCATCATCGCCGAGCATCGCGTAATTGCCGAGGTTGAGAATCAGCTGCAGTTTCTGTTCGATAACGTTGAAAATTTCGGTGTACGGCGGAATCGCAACGTCTGCCTCAGCGAAGCTGATTTTCAGCACGATGATGAACGGCAGCATGAAGAACAGGAACATCCAGAGGAAAGGGACCCCGATGACCAACTGCCGGCCACCGGGAATTATTCGGCTGAGCGTGCGTGTTATTTTTCGCATTTTCATGAGCGTAATACCACGCCGCTGTCGTCTTCCCACCATACGTAGACTTCATCGTCCCAGGTCGGACGTGCACCACGGCGTTCAGCGTTGGCAACGAACGACTGGACCATCTTGCCGCACGGCAACTCGACATAAAACACCGAGTGGCCCCCCAGGTAAGCGATGTCGTGTACTTTGCCGCGCGACCAGTTGTACTCGCAGCTTGGCATCATCGTGGTAACCAAAAGCTTTTCCGGACGAATCGCATAGGTAATGTGCTTGTCTTCAACCGACGTACTAATACCGTGGCCGACGAAGATATTGCGTTCCAGTTCCGGGCTTGCGATCAGCGCGTGACCTTCGGCGTCATCGACGACTTCGCCTTCGAACAGGTTGACGTTGCCGATGAATTCGCAGACCAGCCGGCTGGTCGGGGTTTCATAAATATCAATCGGGCTGCCAATCTGTGCGATCCAGCCCAGGTGCATAATTGCGATGCGCTGGGCCATGGTCATGGCCTCTTCCTGATCGTGGGTCACCATGATGCAGGTCACGCCAACGCGCTCGATGATCTCGACCAATTCCAGCTGCATTTGCGAGCGCAGTTTTTTGTCCAGCGCACCCATGGGTTCGTCGAGCAGCAACAGCTTCGGCTTTTTCGCCAGCGAGCGCGCCAGGGCCACACGCTGGCGCTGACCGCCGGACAACTGATGCGGCTTGCGCTTGGCGTACTGGCTCATCTGCACCAGCTTGAGCATCTCAGCCACGCGGGCATCGATCTCCTGAGCGGAAATCTTGTCCTGCTTTAAACCGAAGGCGATGTTCTGCGCGACGGTCATATGCGGGAACAGCGCGTAGGACTGGAACATCATGTTGATCGGCCGCTCGTAAGGCGGCATATCGGTGATGTCCACGCCATCAAGGTAGATACGCCCCTCGGTCGGCCGCTCAAAGCCTGCGAGCATGCGCAGAAGCGTGGACTTTCCTGAACCAGAGCCGCCGAGCAAGGCAAAAATCTCGCCTTTATTGATTTGCAGGGACACGTCGTCCACGGCAATCGTCTCGTCGAACTTCTTCGTGACCCGGTCGATTTTGACCAGCACCTGTTTAGGTTGCTGACCACCTTCGAGGGCTTTCTTATAGGCGCCGGAGGCAACTGCCATTTGGTGAAACTCCCAACAAAATTTGCAGCCCGACCAGTACAGCCGGGCCTGGATTTTTCTTATTTACCCGACTTGACCTTAGTCCAGCTGCGGGTCATTAAACGTTGCACCTTCGGGGGCAACTCAGCATTGACGTAAAGCTTGTCCAGGACCTCTTGCGGTGGATAAACCGCGGCATCGGTGCGTACTTTCTGATCCATCAACGCGTCAGCCTTTAAGTTCGGGTTGGCATAGCCGACGGTGTCGCTGACCTGAGCAATCACCTCCGGCTTGAGCAGATAGTTAATGAAGGCATGGGCCTCTTTGACGTTGCTCGCATCACGGGGGATCGCCAGCATGTCAAACCACAGGTTGCCGCCTTCCTTGGGGATGACGTAAGCCACCTTCACGCCCTTGCCGGCTTCTGCCGCGCGGGCTCTTGCCTGGAACACATCACCGGAAAATCCGGCGGCCACGCAGATGTCGCCGTTGGCCAGGTCGGTGATGTATTTGGACGAGTTGAAGTACGTCACGTAGGGCCGGATGGCCAGTAACTTCGCTTCCGCTTTTTTGTAATCTTCCGGGTCTTCACTGTTGGGTTTCAGGCCCATGTAATTGAGCATGGCGGGAATCATTTCATCGCCAGAGTCGAGAAACGCTACGCCGCATTTAGAAAGCTTTTTGATGTTCTCGGGCTCGAACAACATTGCCCAGGAGTCGATCTTGTCGACACCCAGTACCGCCTTGATTTTATCGACGTTGTAACCAATACCATTGGTGCCCCATAGATACGGCACGGCGTACTGATTGCCCGGATCATTCTTCTGCAGACGCTTGAGCAGCGCCGGGTCGAGGTTCTGCCAATTGGGCAACTGGGCCTTGTCGAGTTTCTGGAACGCCCCGGCTTTGATCTGCTTGCCCAGGAAGTGGTTGGACGGAACGACCACGTCATAACCGGTATGCCCGGCGAGCAGCTTGCCTTCAAGCGTTTCGTTGGAATCGAATACGTCATACAACGGTTTGATGTGGGTGGCCGCTTCAAAGTCCACCAAGGTGGTCTCGCCGATATAATCAGACCAGTTATAAATATGCACCGTGGAAGCGGCTTGAACACTGACCGCCAAGGTCAAGCTCGCACCGACCAACAATGCGTTGTGAAAATAAGAAATAGACAATGGGGTGGTCCTCTTCTATTGCGGGCCTTTTGCCCGTGTCAGACAGCACGGTACCTGCCGAACAACAAAATCGGCGCGTAACTGACCTTCGATAAACCCATCCAGCCAAAAACACTTCAATAGCATGGGTGCGATCCCCTGCAAGAACCCATGTATTGGCGAAGGCGGCGTATCCATCACACCGCGTTGCGTTCTTCGCCAACACATCAGCCCCTGCAAGTGATCCACGCTGGTCTTACACGAGCATTACTTGCCCGATTTGATCTTGGTCCAGCTGCGCGTCAGAAGTCGCTGTGTTGCGGCATCCAAATCGCTGATGGCGTACAGTTTTGCCTGCACTTCGGTCGACGGATAAACGCCTGGGTCGGTACGGATATCTTCGTTGACCAACGGTGTTGCTGCGGCGTTGCCGTTAGGGAAGTGCACGCTGTTGGTGATTTCAGCCATGATTTCCGGTTTCTGCAGGAAGGTCATGAATTTGTAAGCACCTTCGACGTTCTCGGCATCCTTGGGAATCGCAACCATGTCGTAGAAGCTACCGGCCCCTTCCTTAGGAATGCTGTAGCTGACCTTGACCTTGCCACCGGCTTCTTCAGCACGGGCTTTGGCCTGGTAAACGTCACCCGAGTAACCGACCGCCACACAGATGTTGCCGTTGGCCAAGTCACCGATGTACTTGGAAGAGTGGAAATAGGTGATCGATGGGCGGATTTTCAGGAACAAGTCTTCAGCTTCTTTCAGCTGCTTTTTGTCCTTGGTGTCGGTTGGATAACCTAAGTAATGCAGGGCCACCGGAATCATCTCGGTTGGCGAGTCGAGGAAGCTGACGCCACAGCCCTTCAGCTTGGCTGCGTTCTCTGGCTTGAACAGCAAGTCCCAGGAATTGACCGGCGCATCAGCGCCCAAGGCTGCTTTAACTTTTTCGGCGTTGTAACCAATGCCGATCGAACCCCACATGTACGGGAAGGCATGCTTGTTACCTGGGTCGCTGGCTGCGCCCACGGTTTTGAGCAGATTCTCGTTCAGGTTTTTCCAGTTAGGCAGCTTGGAGCGGTCCAGTTCCTGATAAACGCCGGCTTTGATTTGCTTGGCCAGGAAGTTGTTGGACGGCACCACAATGTCGTAACCGGACTTGCCGGCCAACAACTTGGCTTCGAGGGTTTCGTTACTGTCAAAGACGTCGTAAACGACCTTGATGCCCGACTCTTTTTCAAATTTCGCGACGGTATCCGGTGCGATGTAGTCGGACCAGTTATAGACGTGCAGAACTTTGTCATCGGCCTGAGCAGCAGCGGCCACTACGCCCATAAGGGACAAGGCGAGGAGGGTCTTGCCAAATATCTTCATGCGTACAGCTCCGTTGTTTGAACACTAACCGTTGGGTAGCGGCAACTGAATCCGCCATGAGTCTGGCAAGATTCCGGGCGGGCTTTCAAGACCACATGGCCCGCCTTAATACCTGTCCACTGCATACATCAAAAACCAGCCCTGTTTAAAGTGAGTGAAAATCGTTGAACTTGCTACGGTTTCACTCACCTCAATCAAGCACTTTTCCACCTGATCCCAGCACTTAGCCTTGTATGGCACGTAAGGTCAGGTCCAGGCACGTACGAGCCTTGGTCACCAGCTCATCAATCTCAGCAAAACTGATCACCAGCGGCGGCGCAATGATCATGGTGTCGCCCACGGCGCGCATGATCAGGCCGTTATCGAAGCAGAACTGTCGGCAAATCATCCCGACGCCCTTGCCGGTATAACGCTCACGAGTGGATTTATCTTTCACCAGCTCGATTGCACCCAGCAGCCCTACGCCCCGAACTTCACCTACCAATGGGTGATCATTCAGCTCACGTAAACGCTTTTGCAAATAGGGTGCCGTTTCTTCCCGGACGTGCTCGATAATTTTTTCATCGCGCAAAATACGGATGTTTTCCAGGGCCACCGCAGCGGCAACTGGGTGACCGGAGTAAGTGAATCCGTGGTTGAAATCGCCGCCTTCGTTAAGCACGTCGACCACTTCATCGCGCACGATCAGGCCACCCATCGGGATGTAACCCGAGGTCAGGCCTTTGGCGATGGTCATCATGTCCGGTTTCAGGCCGTAGAAATCGCTGCCGAACCATTCGCCGGTGCGACCAAACCCGCAGATCACTTCATCAGCGATAAACAGGATGTCGTACTTGGCGAGGATCTCTTTGATCTTCGGCCAGTAGGTGTCGGGTGGAACGATCACACCGCCCGCGCCCTGGATCGGCTCGGCAATAAAGGCGCCCACGTTGTCGACGCCCAACTCGAGAATTTTCTTCTCCAGTTGCTCGGCAGCCCATACCCCGAATTCATCCGGGCTCATGTCGCCGCCTTCGCCGAACCAATACGGCTGTGCGATGTGGACGATACCGGGGATCGGCAAGTCGCCCTGTTCATGCATGCCAACCATGCCACCCAAGCTGGCGCCAGCAACGGTCGAACCGTGATAGCCGTTGATTCGGCTGATGATTATTTTCTTCTTCGGCTGGCCTTTGATCGACCAGTAGTGACGCACCATGCGCAACACGGTGTCGTTGCCTTCAGAGCCCGAACCGGTGAAGAACACATGGTTCATGCCTTCTGGCGCGATATCGGAAATGACTTTGGCCAACTCCAGGACCGGCGGGTGAGCGGTCTGGAAGAACAAGTTGTAATACGGCAGCTCGCGCATTTGCTTGCTGGCGGCATCGGCCAGTTCGTCACGGCCGTAACCGATGGCCACGCACCAGAGACCGGCCATGCCGTCGAGAATCTTGTTGCCTTCGCTGTCCCACAGATAAACGCCCTTGGCGCGAGTGATGATGCGCGGGCCTTTTTCTTTCAATTGTTTGAAGTCGCTGAACGGCGCCAGATGGTGATCATTGCTCAAGGCCTGCCAGACGCGCGTTTGTGGATTGTTATTACTCATGCCGCTCTCTCCGTATTCAAAGTGGCGCGGCCGACCATAGCCGCGCCCATCATAATCAGACCGCGAACAGCAGGAACTCACGTTCCCAAGAGCTGATCACGCGCTTGAAATTCTCATGCTCGGCACGCTTGACCGCGACGTAACCGACAATGAATTTCTTACCGAGGTATTTTTCGATTGTCTTGCTGTTTTCCATTCGCTCCAGCGCGTCTTCGATGGTCAACGGCAGACGCAGATTGCGTCGTTCATAACCACGCCCCACGACCGGCGCACTCGGATTGATTGCTTCGACCATCCCGATGTAGCCGCACAGCAGGCTCGCCGCGATGGCCAGATACGGGTTGGCGTCGGCACCCGGCAGGCGGTTTTCCACCCGACGGTTTTGCGGACCCGCATCTGGCACCCGAAGGCCCACGGTCCGGTTCTCTTCACCCCACTCCACGTTCACCGGTGCCGAAGTATCAGGCAGGAAGCGGCGGAACGAATTGACGTTCGGCGCGAACAACGGCAACAGCTCGGGGATGAATTTTTGCAGGCCACCGATGTGGCACAGGAACAACTCACTCATCGAACCGTCTTCGTTGGAGAAGATGTTTTTGCCGGTGGCGATATCGATCACGCTCTGGTGCAAGTGCATGGCGCTGCCTGGTTCGCCGGTCATCGGCTTGGCCATGAAGGTTGCCGCCACGTCGTGCTTCAGCGCGGCTTCACGCATGGTCCGCTTGAACACCAGAATCTGGTCGGCCAGCGACAACGCATCACCGTGACGGAAGTTGATTTCCATCTGCGCCGTGCCGTCTTCGTGGATCAGTGTGTCCAGGTCCAGATTCTGCAGTTCGCACCAGTCGTAAACATCCTCGAACAACGGGTCGAATTCGTTGGCAGCTTCTATAGAGAACGATTGACGACCGGTTTCCGGGCGACCGGAGCGACCAATCGGCGGCTGCAACGGGAAGTCCGGGTCTTCGCAACGCTTGGTCAGGTAAAACTCCATTTCCGGGGCCACAATCGGCTGCCAGCCCTTGTCGGTATAGAGTTTCAGGACTTTCTTCAATACGTTGCGCGGCGACAGCTCGATCGGGTTGCCTTGCTTGTCGTAGGTGTCGTGAATCACCTGAGCCGTCGGTTCGATGGCCCATGGCACCAGGAACACCGCGTTCTGGTCCGGGCGGCAGATCATGTCGATGTCCGCCGGGTCCAGCAGTTCGTAATAGATGTCATCTTCGACATAATCGCCGGTGACCGTTTGCAGCAACACACTCTCGGGCAAGCGCATGCCTTTTTCGGCGATGAACTTATTGGTCGGTGAGATCTTCCCGCGAGTAATCCCAGTGAGGTCGGCAATCATGCATTCGACCTCAGTGATCTTGTGCTCTTTCAACCAATCGGTGAGCTGGTCGAGATTGGTACTCATAAATACCTCAGGAGGTAGACACCTTGGCCCCGAAGGGGTCAGGCACTTTCTGACGCGGCTGCGTCGCGTTGTATTGCCCGCTTTCTACAGGCATCGCCAAATGCCTGGAAAATCGCAAGATAATGCGGATTCGAGGTCACTTGCCACTCGGGGTGCCATTGCACACCTAAAGCAAAACCCGAGCCTGCCGCGACCGAGACCGCCTCGATCAACCCGTCAGGCGCCAGAGCCTCGACGCGCAAGCCCGGCGCCAGACGCTCAACGCCCTGACCATGAATCGAATTGACTTGAATGTCGCTTGGCAGGCCAAGGCCCGCGAGCACGCCGCCCGGCTGGATATGCAGGATATGGCTTGGCCCGTACTGGACTTCGAGCGGCTCGTTATCCTGTTCACGGTGGTCCATGAATGTTCCAACTTCATGAACACGCTGATGCAGGCTGCCACCGAAGGCCACGTTCATCTCCTGAAACCCCCGGCAAATTCCCAACACCGGTACGCCCGCCGCCACAGCAGCACGAATCAGGGGTAGAGTAGTGCGGTCACGATCAGGATCATGAGCGGTGCCCGGCGCGCTGGCTGGACCGTCGTAATAGGAGGGGTCGACATTGGAGGGCGAGCCGGTGAACAGGAGTCCATCGACGCTGGCGAGTATCTGGGCCGTGTTAAATAATTCAGCCAGTGACGGCAATATCAGCGGCAAGCCCTTGGCAGCGATTGCGACTGCGCGGACGTACTTGTCGCCACTGATGTGATAACTGTGCAGACCGATCTGCTTGGTGCAGGCGGTCACGCCGATTAACGGCAGGCGAGACATGGAACCCCCGAGTATTATTGCTGTTATGGGTTGCAATCGAGCTTAGCCTTGTTCATTTTTTTTCACAACACCCCCGTAAAAAATAGAACACAGCCCGCTCAAGCCCGCAGATTCCAAGGCTGTCAAAACGCAATACTTGCCCTAATTTGCGGCAAAAACGGCCTCTGAGCGCTTTTTGAGTGCAAAAAAGAGCTCTATTGACTTCATGATGGCTTTCGGATTGACTGAATCCCACGAAGCTCGATGATTGATATTTTTAACAACAAAGGTGTTGCATCATGTCGGTACCCCCGCGTGCCGTTCAGCTTAACGAAGCGAACGCGTTCCTTAAGGAACATCCTGAGGTTCTGTACGTTGACCTTCTGATTGCAGATATGAATGGTGTGGTGCGTGGTAAGCGCATAGAACGCACCAGCCTCCATAAGGTTTACGAGAAAGGCATTAACTTGCCTGCCTCTTTATTTGCCTTGGATATCAATGGCTCAACGGTGGAAAGCACCGGTCTGGGTCTGGATATCGGTGATGCTGACCGAATCTGTTATCCGATCCCGGGCACCCTGTGCAATGAGCCGTGGCAAAAGCGCCCAACCGCGCAACTGCTGATGACCATGCACGAAATCGAAGGCGAACCCTTCTTTGCCGACCCCCGCGAAGTACTGCGTCAGGTCGTCAGCAAGTTCGACGAAATGGGCCTGACTATCTGCGCCGCATTCGAACTTGAGTTCTACCTGATCGATCAGGAGAACGTGAACGGTCGCCCACAACCTCCGCGCTCGCCGATTTCCGGCAAACGCCCTCACTCGACTCAGGTTTACCTGATCGATGACCTGGACGAATACGTCGACTGCCTCCAGGACGTTCTGGAAGGTGCCAAGGAACAAGGCATCCCGGCTGACGCCATCGTCAAGGAAAGTGCCCCGGCGCAGTTCGAAGTGAACCTGCACCACGTTGCCGACCCGATCAAGGCATGCGACTACGCGGTACTGCTCAAGCGCCTGATCAAGAACATCGCTTACGACCACGAAATGGATTCGACCTTTATGGCCAAACCCTATCCGGGTCAGGCGGGTAACGGTCTTCACGTCCACATCTCGATCCTTGATCGCGATGGTAAAAACATCTTCACCAGTGAGGATCCCGAGCAGAACGCCGCATTACGTCACGCGATCGGCGGTGTGCTCGAGACCCTACCGGCATCAATGGCGTTCTTGTGCCCGAACGTTAACTCCTATCGTCGTTTCGGCGCACAGTTCTACGTGCCGAACTCGCCGTGCTGGGGCCTGGACAACCGGACGGTCGCGTTGCGCGTTCCGACCGACGCTCCCGATGCCGTGCGTATCGAACACCGCGTAGCCGGTGCCGATGCCAACCCGTACTTGCTGCTGGCCTCTGTGCTGGCGGGCGTGCACCACGGCTTGACCAACAAGATCGAGCCAGGCGCCCCCGTAGAAGGCAACTCCTACGAGCAGAACGAACAAAGCCTGCCCAACAACTTGCGTGATGCCCTGCGCGAGCTGGACGACAGTGAAATCATGGCGCGCTATATCGACCCGAAATACATCGATATCTTCGTCGCCTGTAAGGAAAGTGAGCTGGAAGAGTTCGAACACTCCATCTCCGACCTCGAATACAACTGGTACCTGCACACCGTCTAACGCTGTGCAATAAAAAGAACGCCGTCGGCCGCAAGGTTGGCGGCGTTTTTTTGTGGCCGCTGCACTGCAACCCGTACAATGCCCACTGCCCAAAACAGGAAATCACCCATGACGCGACTCGCCGCGCCCCGTAAACCCCGCGCACGCAGCCAGGCCCGGATCGACTCGATTCTCGATGCCGCCCGCACGCTGCTTGCCGCCGAAGGGGTGGCCAGTCTGTCGATCTACAGCGTTGCCGAACGTGCGCAAATACCACCGTCTTCGGTTTATCACTTCTTTGCCGGCGTCCCGGCCCTGCTCGAAGCCTTGACCGCAGACGTCCACGCTGCCTTTCGCGCCTGCCTGCAAGCGCCCATAGAACACGAACAGCTGACGAGCTGGCGCGACCTATCACGACTGGTCGAACAACGGATGTTAAGTATCTACAGCGCCGATGCCGCCGCCCGCCAACTGATCCTCGCACAACACGGCCTGACCGAAGTCACCCAGGCCGACCGGCAGCACGATATCGAGCTCGGCAATCTGATGCACGCGCTGTTCGCCAGGCACTTCCAGCTCCCTGCCCTGCCGGACGATGTCGACGTGTTTGCGTTGGCGATGGAACTCGGCGACCGGGTTTACGCCCGTTCGGTGCAGCTCCACGACCAGATCACCCCGCGCCTGGCCGAAGAAGGCATGCGGGTGTTCGATGCGTACCTTGGATTGTATTTACCGCCGTATCTGCCCAAGAAACACATCGCCCCCCTGTAGGAGCGCGCTTGCCCGCGATAAGACGGGGCAAGGGCGCTTACATGGATTGCGTTTTTCACATAAAAAACCCCGAAGGGCTTTGGCCGTCCGGGGTTGTCTGCAACGCATCGATCACAGCTTGGCGATCGATACCTCAGTGGATTTGACGAAGGCGATCACTTCGCTGCCAACCACCAGCTCCAACTCTTTGACCGAGCGGGTAGTGATCACGGAAGTGACGACACCTGACGCTGTTTGTACGTCGATTTCCGACAACACCGGGCCTTCGAGGATTTCTTTGATGGTGCCTTTGAACTGGTTACGAACGTTGATAGCTTTAATAGTCATGATGTATTTCCTGTAAGAGTTGGGGGTTCAAACGGTATCGGTACGGTTCGGTTATTGGGCCCAACGCAACTGCGTGGGCAACGGTGATACGGGCTCCGGTTCAGGCGGCGAGCCGGGTATCTGCAGCACCCGGTTCAGTACTTGGGTTTCAAGCGCAGCCAGGCGATGAGAGCCACGTACCCTTGGACGAGGCAGGTCTATCATCACGTCGAGGCCGACCTGGCCCTCTTCAATCAGGATCACCCGATCAGCAATCGCCACGGCTTCGCTGACATCATGGGTGACCAGCAACACGGTGAAGCCATGCTGTTGCCAAAGGCGTTCGATCAGTTGCTGCATCTCGATACGGGTCAGTGCATCCAGCGCACCTAGGGGCTCATCGAGCAGCAGCAGTCGCGGTTGGTGAATCAATGCCCGAGCCAGGGCCACGCGCTGCTTTTGCCCGCCGGACAAGGCTGCCGGCCATTCATCGGCGCGCTCCGCCAGGCCCACAGCACCCAATGCGTCCAAAGCGCGTGGGCGCCAGTTGCCCTGTAAGCCAAGACCCACGTTATCGATAACTTTTTTCCAGGGCAGCAACCGCGCTTCCTGAAACATCAAACGGGTATCTTCCAGCGCATCACTGAGCGGTGCTGACCCCGCCAGCAGTTCACCGCCAGTCGGTTTATCAAGACCGGCCAACAAGCGAAGCAGAGTGCTTTTGCCACAACCGCTACGACCAACCACCGCGACGAATTGCCCCGCCGGGATATGCAGATCGATATCGCGAAGCACCTCGCGCTGACCGAAGGTTTTGCGCAGCTTGCGTACCGCCAGCGGAATACCGCGCAGCAGGTGGGGCGGCTGTTGCTGCTTAAGACTGCTCATACCGCACCGCCTTTTACCGTTTGATACGCCGGATGCCAGCGCAGCCAGACACGCTCCAGACCGCGCGCCGCAAGGTCCGCCAGCTTGCCGAGCACCGCGTAAAGAAGAATCGCCAGGACCACCACATCGGTCTGCAGAAACTCCCGGGCATTCATTGCCAGGTAACCGATTCCTGAACTGGCGGAAATGGTTTCAGCCACGATCAGGGTCAACCACATAAAGCCCAGAGCGAAGCGCACCCCCACCAGAATCGAGGGCAATGCGCCCGGTAAAATCACCTGCCGGAACAATGCGAAACCGGACAGGCCATAGCTGCGTGCCATTTCCACCAGCGCCGGATCAACGTTGCGAATCCCGTGATAGGTGTTCAGGTAAATCGGAAACACGGTGCCCAACGCCACCAGAAAAATCTTCGCAGACTCATCAATGCCAAACCACAGGATCACCAACGGAATAAGCGCCAGATGCGGCACGTTGCGAATCATCTGCACCGAGCTGTCGAGCAGGCGTTCACCCCATTTCGACAGGCCTGTGATAAAGCCCAGCGCCAGGCCGAGACCACCGCCAATGGCGAATCCGATCCCGGCACGCCAGCCACTGATTGCCAGGTGCTTCCAGATTTCGCCGCTGCGCACCAGGCTTATGCCCGCTTCGATGACGGCGCTCGGCGCCGGCAGGATGCGAGTCGAAAGCCAGCCCGCGCTGACCGAGAGTTGCCAGACCGCCAACAACAAGACTGGAAGTGCCCAAGGCGCCAGCCTGTGAATGATTTTTTGCGAAGCACTGAGGCTCATGGAATTGTCTCCTCTAGGGGCCTGTTGATTACTGAGCCGTGGCTACTTTGGCCGGGGGCGTCCAGATCACGTCTTTGATGCTCAGCGGCTTGGGAATCAACTTGAGCTGGTAAAAGGTGTCAGCGATTTTCTGCTGCGCCGCGACCACGTCTGGGCTGATGAACAGTGCCCCGTAACCTTGGCGTTTGACGGCGGTGCGGGTGATGTCCGGCGTCAGGCCGAGCAATGGCGCGACCTGTTGGGTCACTTCATCGGGGTTGGCCTTGGACCACTCGCCGACGGCGCGAACTTCCTCGACCAATGCCTGAATCACTTGCGGATGTTTTTCAGCGTACGGCTTGGTTGCCAGATAAAACTGATGGTTGTCGACGATGCCGGTGCCGTCACGCAGAGTGCGCGCTTGCAGTTGTTGCTCGGCGGCCGCTTGGTAGGGGTCCCAGATAACCCAGGCATCCACACTGCCGCGCTCGAAAGCGGCACGCGCATCGGCCGGCGGCAAGAATACGGTCTGGATATCGCTGTACTTCAGACCAGCATCTTCAAGCGCACGCACCAGCAGGTAATGCACGTTGGAGCCTTTATTCAGTACGACTTTTTTGCCTTTGAGGTCCTTTATCGACGTGATCGGTGAATCTTTGGGGACCAGAATCGCTTCACTGGTCGGGGCCGGCGGCTCATACGCGACATACAGCAGGTCGGCACCGGCCGCTTGAGCGAACACGGGCGGTGTTTCGCCGGTCACGCCAAAATCGATGGAACCCACGTTCAGCCCTTCCAGCAACTGCGGACCACCCGGAAACTCGGTCCATTGCACTTGCACGTTTTGCTCGGCGAGGCGCTTCTCCAGCGTGCCTTTGGCCCTCAACAAAACCAACGTGCCGTACTTCTGATAACCGATGCGCAGGGTTTCTGCCTGAGCTTGAGTAATAGCGCCGAAGGTGACAGCCGCAGCAAACAGAGCGACCAAGCTTCGACGCAAAATGACAGTGCGCATGGCGCTCTCCTTTGCTGTAGCTATAAAGTTGCACCTGCTTGCCCGTTGGCGGGTGAGTAAGGTGGGGTTAGCGATTTCGCTAAGTGAACAGACATTAACAGGTGTTTTTTATATCTATAAATCTTATTTTTTCATTTGTTTATTCTTAAATTGCATATGCAATTTAAGCGCATGAAATTAGCAGGCCTCCAAATCGCAGATGAAAAAAAGGGCCGATTCAACGGCCCTCTTTTCAACAAAAAACAACCTCACCAGACAGCGAGGCTTATCGGTTAGGTTGCGGCGTCAGACGCAAGTAAGGCGTGACGGCCTTATAGCCTTTGGGGAAGCGTTTCTTGATTTCGTCTTCGTCCTTGATCGACGGCACGATGACCACGTCATCCCCGTCCTGCCAATTGGCCGGCGTTGCGACTTTGTAGTTATCGGTCAGTTGCAGCGAGTCGATGACCCGCAGGATTTCATGGAAATTACGCCCGGTGCTGGCTGGGTAGGTGATGGTCAGGCGAATTTTTTTGTTCGGATCGATCACGAACAGCGAACGCACCGTCAGGGTGTCGCTGGCATTGGGGTGGATCAGGTCGTACAGGTCCGACACCTTGTGGTCGGCGTCGGCCAGGATAGGGAAATTAACGATCGTGTTCTGGGTGGTATTGATGTCGTCAATCCACTTGATGTGGGAATCGACCGAATCCACCGACAGCGCAATCGCTTTAACCCCGCGTTTGGCAAATTCATCCTTGAGCTTGGCCGTAAAACCCAGCTCAGTGGTGCACACCGGCGTGAAGTCGGCCGGGTGGGAAAACAATACACCCCAGCTGCTCCCAAGCCACTCATGGAAATGGATTTTCCCCTCACTTGATTCCTGCTCGAAGTCGGGGGCGATATCGCCGAGTCGTAGGCTCATGGTGCGGCTCCTGGTTGACTATGAAGCGCCCTACTTTGCACCGATCCAAAAGAAATAAAAAAGAATGAATTTTAATTTGTTTATTCATTTTGAATCTAAAGAACCTCACTGCCTTCCTCTGCCCCCTTCAACTCAGCAAGGCTCTCACCCAGGACGCCCGGAACAGTTAAATTTTCACGCCTATTTCACCGTTCATTGACGTATGGACCTGCACACTAACCTCCTACTGGTGCTATTGGGCGTCGGGTTCAGAACCTTCACCCGTTGGAACGTATTTTGTTGTTTATCTGATGACGCGTTACAACGCTGAGAATTGCCGTGGGAGCGGTTTAAACATGGAGTACAGACTTTGCTGAGCGGAACCCGACGTTTGTTCCATCCAAGTAACTTCGCAAAAAACAAAACAAAACTGGCCGCGTTAGTCTGTGTAGCCGCTTTGGCAAGCGTGACATTTTTCCTGTTGAAACCCGCTGCGGTTCCTGACCTTGCAAAAGGCAACAACGTCACGATCACCGACTTCAAATCACGCTGGGCTCAAGGTGACATGATCGTCCTCGTGCGCCACGTCGAGCGCTGCGATCACTCCTCTGCGCCTTGCCTGGGCCCCGCAGACGGCATCACCCTGCCGGGCAAAAGTGTCGCCGAAGCCGTAGGGCAACACTTTCAAACGCTCGGTCTGGGGAAGGCCGACATTTACAGCAGCCCTATGACCCGAACGGCACAAACCGCAGCCTTCATGTTCAACTACACGGGCGCGGGTCAGGAGTGGCTGTCCAATTGTCGGCAAAACATGCTCAGCGACTCGCTTCAACACAAAGCGAAGAACCGCAATCTTGTTCTGGTGACCCACAGCGAATGCATGAACGCGCTGGCGAAAACCATGAAGTTTCGTGACTCACCGACGCCCGACTACGGATCGTCGCTGTTCATCACGGTTGATGATCAACAGCAACCCCATTTGCTCGGTTTTATCAACGCGAACGATTGGCCGAAAGTCCTGGCCAATTGAATTCAGCTGATAGCAAATAGTGTTGCACCGTCTGGACCATGAAAACCCAGACAACAAAAAGCCCCGCAAGCGGGGCTTCTTGTACTCAATACACTTACAGGAAAGAGTAGGTGTAGTTGAAGATCAGACGAGTCTGGTTTTGGGAATCAATACCAGTACCGTCGCCACGGTAAGCGCCGTTGCTCAGGGTGGTGCCGAAGCCTTTGAGGTAACCGGTCTGGATCACGTAATCCACACGCATGTCACGTTCCCACTCGGAGTGATCTACACCCGCGAGAGTCTTGTCTTTGATGTTATCGCCACTCAAGTAAGCGATCGAGGCTTTCAGGCCCGGAACGCCAAGCCCTGCGAAGTCATAGGTGTACTTACCGAACGTGGTGTTCTCACCGGCACGAACGAAACCATTGATCATGGAGTCAGTGAACAGGTAGAAGCTCGGGCCGCCGTTGCCTTCGTTTGCACCAGATGCCTTACCATTTGTAGTGACATTACCCTGGTTCAGGTAGACGAAACCGCCGTCGTTGCTGACACGCTGGTGACCCAGCAAGAACGAGTTGCCACCCAGTTGGTAGGTGAACATCGCACTCCAGGTGGTGTTATCAACCTCTCCTGGTTTCTTGGCGTAACCACCGTTGTTGTTGAACGCGTACCCAGCATCACCGGCGCTGCTCTTGCCATCGGAACTGCTGTTGAAATAGCGCACATCGGTTTTGAACGACTGATTGTCGCCGATTGGCAGAACGTGTACCAAGCCGAGGAAGTGCTGTTTGTAGAAGTCTTCCAGATTCGCGTAGTAGTACTGCAAGGTCAGGTCTTTAGTAACCTTCCAGTCAGCACCGGCGAAACGGAACTGGTTGCTGTCCATCGTGGCGCCGTTAACCGACAGGCCAGTGCTGTTGGTGGTTGCACGGCCGGTGGAGTGCTCCAGTTGACCACCGACAAATGTTACGTTGTCGAGGTCTTTGGAGGTGATGATGCCACCGTCGTAGTTCGCCGGCATGGTGCGGCTGTCGTTAGCCGTCAGAATCGGCAGTTGTGGGGCCAAGGCGCCACCCACGTGCAATTCTGTTTTGGAGTAACGGAACTTGACGTTCGCGTCGCCACGAGCAAGGTCATGTACGGCAGAGTTGTCGTGATCGCTTGGCCAGAATGTGTTTGGATCTGGATGGTTACCACGGCCACCATCAAGGTGCAGCCCGTAAATCAGCTGTGCGTCAACACCGACGCCAATGACGCCTTGGGTGAAACCGGAAAGGTAATCGAGTTTCAGAACCTCAGCCGTTTCGCGCTGATCTGCTTTGCCGGAATGGTTGTCATTGTCGAAGAAAAACGTACGGGAACTCAGGTTCAGCTTGCTGTCTTCGATGAAACCAGCAGCACCGGCTTGTTGGGCCAAAACCCCTACTGCGATGGCCAAAGCCAAGGTGGACTTGTTCATTGTTTCGCTCCTCGTGTATCTAATTTTTGTATTTCCACGGGTCTTGAGGCAAAAGCTCAAGCCCGCAGATGCGCGATTAGCGCCAGACCCGACCTGTTGAGTCAATGGTTACTGGTCGCTTCGAGACTAATTGATTAGACCGCGCGTGCGGGTCGCTGCACGGTAATCAAAAATTCCTCAACCTAAAAGGTATTACTTAATATTTTTTAGATCATCGAGTTATAAGTGACAAACTGTTTCTGTTCGTCGAGCCGGAGTGTATCGACCTCATGACTTAATTCCCAAAAATATTTCGGCGCGTTTTTCAGCAGGGAGTCTATTTTCTCCCACCAAATTGCCGACGTTCAGACCGACCGGTCACGTAATCGCCCAGTAATACTAAAGGATAAGGCGTTTTTGCTTCCCTACCCGTCGTCGATACCGGCCACACATATAGTCACACTTTTATGACTGGACGATGACAATTGGCCACTCAGCCATCGCTCCCAGAGAAATTCCCCTCATAAGCTAATACCAATAAGTTATTTACTTAATGTTTCTTAGATCATTTAGTCTCTATTTCAGCCGAACCTCGACCGCCTGATCTGGAGCTTTCAAATGAAACTACACACCCCCTTACGCGTGTTGGCGGCCCTATCCCTGGTCACCACAACTCTTCTCGCGCACGCCGCAGATTTTACCGTCGCGTACCAAACCACCGTCGACCCGGCCAAAGTTGCGCAGGCCGACGGGGCTTATGAAAAGGCCACCCACGCCAAGGTCGACTGGCGCAAATTCGACAACGGTGCCGACGTCATCACCGCCATCGCCTCGGGCGACGTACAGATCGGTTACCTCGGCTCAAGTCCGCTGACCGCTGCGGCTACACGTAAATTACCGATCGAAACCTTTTTGATCGCTACCCAGATTGGCGCCTCGGAAGCGCTGGTCGTGCGCAACGGTTCGGGCATCAATTCGCCCCAGGACCTGATCGGCAAAAAAGTCGCTGTACCGTTCGTTTCCACCGGCCACTACAGCCTGCTGGCGGCGTTGAAACACTGGAATATCGACCCGTCCAAAGTGCAGATCCTCAACCTTGCTCCACCTGCGATAGCGGCCGCCTGGAAGCGCGGCGACATTGACGCCACCTACGTTTGGGACCCGGCGCTGGGTGTTGCCAAAGAAACCGGCAAAGTGCTGATCACTTCTGGCGACCTGGCCAAGCTCGGCGCCCCGACGTTCGATGCGTGGATCGTGCGCAAAGACTTCGCCGCCAAGCACCCGGAAATCGTCAGCGCATTCGCCAAGGTCACCCTCGACGCCTACGCCGACTACCGCAAAGACCCGACCGCCTGGCTCGCCAACAGCGGCAATGTCGACAAGCTGGTGAAATTGTCAGGTGCAAAACCTGCTGACATTCCCGTGCTGCTGCAAGGCAATGCGTACCCGCTGGCCGCCGATCAGGTTGTCGCGCTGGGCGCACCGACCATCGACGCGGTGACCAAGACGGCTGCGTTCCTCAAGGAGCAAGGCAAGGTCGATGCAGTACTGGCCGATTATTCCCCCTACGTAAGCGCCAAGTTCATCACTCAATAATCAGTCAGGGGTTCTTGTCATGGCCTTATTACAGCTGGAGCGCATCAGCGCACAGTACCCCGGCGCAGTCGAGCCGGTACTGGCGGATATTTCCCTGAGCCTGGGCCCGCAGCAGTTGCTGGTCGCACTCGGTCCGTCCGGCAGTGGCAAGACTTCGCTGTTGAATTTGATCGCTGGTTTCGTCGAGCCCAGCGCCGGGCGCATTACCCTTGATGGCGTTGCCGTCAGAGGCCCAAGTGCCGAGCGCGGCGTGGTGTTTCAGGACGATGCCCTGCTGCCTTGGCAGGATGTTCTGGCCAACGTTGCCTTCGGTCTGCAACTGGCGGGAGTACCACGCACCCAACGTGAATCCAAAGCGCGGGAAATGCTGGCGCTGGTGGATCTCGCCGGGTTCGAGCAGCGGCGTGTCTGGCAGCTGTCCGGCGGGCAAAAACAACGCGTCGGCCTGGCCCGTGCCTTGGCCGCCGACCCGCGAGTATTGCTGATGGATGAACCCTTCGGCGCCCTTGATGCGTTTACCCGCGAGCAGATGCAGGAGTTGCTCCTGCACGTCTGGCAACGCACCGCCAAACCGGTGTTCCTGATCACGCATGACATTGAAGAAGCGGTATTTCTCGCCACCGATTTGATCCTGCTGGCCCCCCATCCGGGGCAGATCGTCGAGCGTCTGCAACTGGACTTCGGTCAGCGTTACGCGGCGGGCGAATCGGCGCGCGCACTCAAATCCGACCCGCGATTTATCGAGACCCGCGAGCACGTCCTGTCCAGGGTCTTTTCTCAACGCAGTATCCCGACATGGGAGCAGCGCGCATGAGCAGCTACGAATTACCGGTCACCGTGAAGGCCAGCAATAGCCCGTCCACCCTCGTACCCCTGCGCCGCAGCCTGAGCACCCGATGGATCAGCGTTCTGACTCTGGTGACCCTGCTGGCCATCTGGTGGGCAGTCACGGCGGCCGAATGGATTGAACCCCTGTTCCTACCGCCACCGGCGGCGGTGCTGGAAAAAGGCTGGCTGCTGGCAACCAAGGGCTATATGGATTCCACGCTCTGGCAGCATCTAGGCGCCAGCCTGCAACGTATCGGCCTGGGTCTGGGTTTCGCTGTGCTGACGGCCATTCCAATCGGCATCGCGATCGGTCATAACCGGATCGCCCGGGGCATCTTCGATCCGCTTATCGAGTTCTACCGGCCCATTCCACCGCTGGCGTACCTGCCATTGATCGTGATTTGGTGCGGCATTGGCGAGCTGTCCAAAGTGCTGCTGATCTACCTTGCGATTTTTGCGCCGATTGCGATCTCCACCGCTACCGGTGTGCGCACCGTAGACCCGGCAAAAATCCGCGCCGCGCAATCGCTGGGTGCAACGCGCTGGCAGCTGATTCGTCATGTGATCCTGCCCAGCGCCCTGCCGGACATCTTGACTGGCGTGCGCATCGGTCTGGGAGTGGGCTGGTCAACGCTGGTTGCTGCTGAACTGATCGCCGCCACCAGTGGCCTGGGCTTTATGGTCCAGTCGGCGGCGCAGTTTTTGGTCACCGACGTCGTGGTGCTGGGCATTCTGGTGATCGCGCTGATCGCTTTCGCCATGGAAATGGGTCTACGCGCCCTGCAACGTAAACTGGTGCCATGGCACGGCCAGACCCACTGACTAGCTCACGGGATCATCACCCCATAGGGGATAAACCGTTTAAGGCAGGAATACTGCGTGATGTCATTCGCGAAGGGCGAGAAATGCATCACTTTGGGAACCTGGCGTGCCTGGGTGCGCACATTATGTGCAGGAATACGGATCAAGAAACCGACCGAAACGTTTCGTACCTTCATTCGAAAATCGCGAAAAGCCCGCTTTTAAAGGCCTGAGCAACGAAAATAAGCATTTCCACTCAAACTGGCACGCCACCTGCAATAGGTTAAGTAACACCAGTTTTGGGGACCTTGGTACAGGCAGGCCGGGGATTCCCCTCTTTTATTCCTCCCGGAGGCTAATCTCCAGTCTCCAGCGCCCGTCCACCTTTGCACCGCGCCAGTCGCCGTGCAATGGACGGGCCGCCATCAGGTTAAGCAATAACCCCTTGTCACTGCGTTGTACCCTCCAGCGAACATCCTTCCCGTTTAGCTTGAACGCTCCGCGCTGCGCCACCCCGTGCACGTTGAACAGCAATGCCACCGCGCCTTCAATCTCCTCGCCATGCACTTGCGGCTCGTGGTTGAACCACACTGCCAGCCCGTTGGGCAGCGCCTCGATTTGTTGCAGCTCCAGCGGGTCGGGAGCGGTCAAACGGCCAATCATCAGACCCACCATGACCCCGACAATTGCCATAGAACCAAGAACTCGCGGCCAGAGCTTCGGTCGCGGGTCCTCTTCAGGAGTAGAATGCAGCCCGTCTTTCAGTTCGGAGCCGTGCATGTTTCACGTCATCCTTTTTCAACCAGAAATTCCGCCGAATACCGGCAACATCATCAGGCTGTGCGCCAATAGTGGCTGCACCCTGCATTTGATCGAGCCGTTGGGCTTCGAACTCGACGACAAGCGCCTGCGCCGGGCCGGACTCGATTATCACGAGTACGCCACTCTGCATCGCCATCCCGACCTGCCCAGCTGCCTGGAAAGCCTCGGGCACCCACGGCTGTTTGCTTTTACCACAAAAGGCTCACGGCCTTTCCACCAGGCGGCCTTCGAAAAAGGCGACGCCTTTCTTTTCGGCCCGGAAAGCCGTGGCCTGCCAGCGGACATACTCGACGCCCTGCCGAGCGATCACCGCCTGCGCCTGCCTATGCGTGAAGGCTGCCGCAGCCTGAACCTGTCCAACACCGTAGCCGTAGCAGTGTATGAAGCCTGGCGTCAGCTGGATTTCGTCTAAGTACGCGCCATAAAAAAGCGCCCCGAGAGGCGCTTTTTTCAATCCCAGCGTGTCGCTTATTGCACAGTCTGGCCTTCACCCGACTCTTGCATACGGGCCAGCTCTTGCGCATACAACGCGTCGAAGTTGACCGGCGCCAGCATCAGCGCAGGGAACGAACCACGCACGACAAGGCTGTCGATCGTTTCGCGAGCATACGGGAACAGGATGTTCGGGCAGAACGCGCCGAGCGTGTGGCTCATGGCGGCTGCGTCCAGACCCTTGATCAGGAAAATCCCGGCCTGCTGCACTTCAACGATGAAGGCTACTTCGTCGCCGTTATTAACGGTGACCGACAGCGTCAGGACCACTTCATGGAAGTCGCCTTCCAGAGCGTTTTGACGGGTGTTCAGATCCAGGCTGACGCTTGGAGTCCATTCCTTGCGAAAAATCGCCGGGCTTTTTGGGGCTTCGAACGACAAGTCACGAACATAGATGCGCTGCAGGGAAAACTGCGGTGCTTCATCTTCGGTTGCTACACCGCCGTTGGTCGGTTGGTCAGTCATCTTAGATCCTTCTTACTTTTAAGGTCTTGTAGGGTTTCGGATTCAAGCCTGAAGCAGCGCATCCAGCTTACCGGCGCGCTCCAGGGCAAACAGGTCATCGCAACCGCCCACATGCAAGGCGCCAATCCAGATTTGCGGGACTGACGTGCGCCCGGCTTTCTTGGTCATGTCGGCACGAACTTGAGGCTGGCCATCGACTTTGATTTCTTCGAAGGCCACCCCTTTGCTCTGCAGCAACTGCTTGGCGCGCATACAGTAAGGGCACCAGTCGCTTGAATAGACGATGACGTCAGCCATTTTATTTCACCAAAGGAAGATTATCGGCGCGCCAGGAGGAAATGCCACCCGACAGCTTGGCTGCGGTGAAGCCGGACTTGAGCAATTCACGCGCAGTGGCGCCAGCGTGCTGGCCCATGGCATCAACAATGATCAGGGTCTTGGCCTTGTGTTTTTCCAGCTCGGCGATACGAGCGATCACCTTGTCCTGCGGGAAGTTCAGTGCGCCGACGATATGGCCTGCCGCGAAATCCTTGGCGTTACGCACATCGATAACCACGCCCTGATCGCTGTTGACCAGCGACGTCAGCTCACGGGTACTGAGGCTGCGGCCGCCTTTGCTCAGCTCGTATGCAATCAGCAGAGCCAACAGAACGACGAAAGCGCCAGCGAGCAAATAGTGGTTAGTGGCAAATTCAATCAGGTGAGCAACCATCAGTAGGTTCCAGGGCGTTAAAATGTCGGCCAGTATACACAGCACCCAAGGTCGGCCAAAGCCCGTAAAGCAGTGACGCCGTTTGAACTTGTCCTTAAAATGCCGATCTTTTTCAAGTTACTTCACTAGCCACGAGTGGGTTCTTATGACTGCCACACCAAAACCTTTGGTCCTGATCATCCTGGACGGCTTCGGTCACAGCGAGAGTCACGAGGGCAACGCCATCTATGCGGCGAAGATGCCGGTTATGGACCACTTGTACGCCACCCAGCCCCATGGCTTGATTTCAGGCTCCGGGATGGATGTCGGCCTGCCGGACGGCCAGATGGGCAACTCTGAAGTCGGGCACATGAACCTCGGCGCTGGCCGAGTGGTGTATCAGGACTTCACTCGCGTGACCAAAGCGATCCGCGACGGCGAGTTTTTCGAGAACCCGACCCTTTGTGGCGCGGTGGACAAAGCCGTCAGCGCGGGCAAAGCCGTGCACATCCTGGGCCTGCTGTCCGACGGCGGCGTACACAGCCATCAGGACCATCTGGTTGCCATGGCCGAATTGGCGGCCCAGCGCGGCGCTGAAAAAATCTACCTGCACGCCTTCCTCGACGGTCGCGACACGCCACCGCGTAGCGCCACGTCATCGCTGGAGCTACTGGATTCAACCTTCACCCGCCTGGGCAAAGGCCGCATCGCTACGATCATTGGCCGCTACTTCGCCATGGACCGCGACAATCGCTGGGACCGCGTAGCCTCCGCCTACAACCTGATCGTCGACGGCCAATCCGAATTCCAGGCCGCGAACAGCCAGGCTGGGCTTGGAGCCGCATACGAGCGTGGCGAAAACGATGAGTTCGTCAAAGCCACCCGCATTGGCGAGCAGGTCAGGGTCGAAGACGGCGACGCCGTGATTTTCATGAACTTCCGCTCCGACCGCGCCCGTGAACTGACCCGGGTCTTCGTCGAAGATGACTTCAAGGACTTCGAGCGGGCCCGCCAACCGAAACTGGCTGACTTCGTCATGCTGACCCAATACGCAGCGAATATTCCGGCGCCCTCAGCCTTTGCACCCGGCAGCCTGAATAACGTGCTGGGCGAATACCTGGCAAAAAACGGCAAAACCCAGCTACGTATTGCCGAAACCGAGAAATACGCCCACGTCACCTTCTTCTTCTCGGGCGGCCGCGAAGAACCGTTTCCTGGCGAAGAGCGCATCCTGATCCCGTCGCCACAGGTTGCCACGTATGACTTGCAGCCAGAAATGAGCGCACCGGAAGTCACCGACAGGATCGTCGAGGCTATCGAAAACCAGCGCTTCGACGTGATCGTGGTCAACTACGCCAACGGCGACATGGTCGGCCATAGCGGGATCATGGCCGCGGCGATCAAGGCCGTGGAATGCCTAGACGTGTGCGTTGGCCGGATCGTGACCGCGCTGGAGAAGGTCGGGGGTGAAGCATTGATTACCGCTGATCACGGCAACGTCGAACAAATGTCGGACGAATCCACAGGTCAAGCGCACACCGCTCATACCACCGAACCCGTGCCGTTCATTTATGTGGGCAAACGCGACTTTAAAGTGCGTGACGGCGGGGTTCTGGCCGATGTCGCGCCGACTCTGTTGCAGTTGATGGGCCTGGAAAAACCGGAAGAGATGACCGGTCATTCGATCCTTGTTCCCCGATAAACAGCACAAAAAGGCTCTAAACCGGCACGTTTAAAAACCATCGCGCCGGTTAATTGTCCGAAACGCCTCAAAGCAGTCGTCTTGAGGCGTTTTTTTTGCGGCTCGCGGCGGGCATACTAGGCTTTGTTCATCCTCTTTCCTTGGTGTCGCCCGCCCCATGCTTCGCGCCCTGATCGTCCTTGCTCTCACGTGTTTGCTCAATCCGGCGTTTGCCGATGAGCGCGCGCAAACCCAACAACAGCTGGATGCTGCACGCAAGGATGTTACCGAGCTGAAAAAGCGCCTCGGTGAATTGCAGCAGGAAAAATCCGGCGTGCAGAAAGATCTGCGCGGTACAGAAACCGAGATGGGCAAGCTGGAAAAGCAGGTGGAGGCCCTGCAAAAAGAACAAAAAAAGACTGAAAGCGAGCTGCAACGGCTCGACCAAGAGAAAAAAAAACTCCAAAGCGCACGCGTTGAACAACAACGATTGATCGCGATCCAGGCCCGGGCTGCTTATCAAAGTGGCCGCGAGGAATACCTCAAACTGCTGCTCAATCAGCAGAACCCGGAAAAATTCGCGCGCACCCTGACCTACTACGATTACTTGAGCCAGGCGCGCCTGGCTCAACTGCACGGTTTCAATGAAACCCTGCGCCAGCTGGCCGGCGTCGAAAAAGACATTGATCTGCAACAGGCACAGTTACTGGTGCAAAGAAGCACGCTCGATAGTCAGCGCGAAGAACTGGACAAAGTTCGCCAGGAACGCCAACAGGCGCTGGCCAAACTCAATCAGGACGTGAAAGCCCGCGATCAGAAACTGCAGACTCGCCAACAAGAACAGGCCGATCTGGCCAATGTCCTGAAAACGATTGAAGAAACCCTGGCCCGACAAGCGCGCGAGGCTGAAGAAGCCCGACAGAAAGCCTTGATCGCCCAGCAGGAAGCAGAAAAACAGCGCAAACGTGAAGAGCAGGCCCGCGCCCTGGCGAAAAACAGCAGCAGCAAAAAAAGCGCTGAGGACGATGACGAGGCCCCAGTAAAACGCCCGGTCAAAGCTCCGGGCGTGCTGGTTTCCAGTGCTGGCGTTTCCTATGGCGGACCTTTTGCCGAGGCACGCGGCAAACTTCCATGGCCTGTCGATGGTCGACTGTTGGCGCGCTTCGGCGAAACCCGCGGCGATGACGCTCGTACCAAGTGGGATGGCGTAATGATCAGCGCCGCTGCGGGCAGCCAGGTGCATGCTGTGCATGGTGGCCGTGTGGTGTTCGCCGACTGGTTGCGCGGTGCAGGGCTTCTGGTCATTCTCGATCACGGCAACGGCTTTTTGAGTTTGTACGGCCACAACCAGAGTCTGCTCAAAGACGCTGGCGACATTGTTAAAGCCGGCGAAGCGATTTCCACTGTGGGCAGCAGTGGGGGTCAGGACACTCCGGCGTTGTATTTCGCTATTCGTCAGCAGGGTCGCCCAAGTGATCCAGCGCAATGGTGCCATGCTCAAGGGTAAGCACTACTTTAGGTTTAGGAGTTCGTTAGACATGCTGCATTTGTCCCGCCTCACCTCGCTGGCCCTGGCTATTGCCATCGTTATCGGTGCTCCTCTGGCGCAAGCCGCCGAGGCCGTCAAGCCCGCAGCCGCCGCCACTTCGGCAGGCGCCAAGGCACCGTTGCCGCTCGAAGAGCTGCGCACCTTCGCTGAGGTCATGGATCGGGTCAAAGCCGCCTATGTCGAACCAGTAGACGATAAGACGCTGCTGGAGAACGCCATCAAAGGCATGCTCAGCAACCTTGATCCGCACTCTGCTTATCTCGGCCCGGAAGACTTCCTTGAACTGCAGGAAAGCACCAGCGGCGAATTCGGCGGGTTGGGTATCGAAGTCGGCATCGAAGACGGCTTTATCAAAGTGGTCTCGCCTATCGACGACACGCCCGCCTCCAAGGCTGGCATCGAGGCTGGCGACCTGATCGTCAAGATCAATGGCGCGCCGACCCGTGGTCAGACCATGCAAGAAGCCGTCGACAAGATGCGCGGCAAGATCGGTGAAAAAATCACCCTGACCCTGATTCGCGAAGGCGGCACCCCATTCGACGTGACGCTCGCGCGGGCAACCATCCAGGTCAAGAGCGTCAAGTCGCAGATGCTGGAAAATGGTTATGGCTATCTCCGCATCACTCAGTTCCAAGTCAAGACCGGTGAAGAAGTCGGCAAGGCGCTGGTCAAGCTGCGCAAAGACAACGGCAAGAAAATGAGCGGGCTGATCCTTGACTTGCGTAACAACCCCGGCGGCGTGCTGCAAGCCGCCGTTGAAACGGCCGACCAGTTCTTGACCAAGGGCCTTATCGTTTACACCAAGGGTCGTATCGCCAACTCCGAACTGCGCTTCTACGCCGACCCGGCCGACGCCAGTGAAGGCGTACCGCTGGTGGTGTTGATCAACGGGGGCAGTGCTTCAGCCGCTGAAATTGTTGCAGGTGCTTTGCAGGATCAGAAACGCGCCGTACTGATGGGTACCGAAAGCTTCGGTAAAGGTTCGGTGCAAACCGTTCTGCCGCTGGCCAATGACCGCGCGATTAAAATCACCACCGCGCTGTATTACACGCCCAATGGTCGTTCAATTCAGGCTCAGGGTATTTTGCCGGACATCGAAGTGCGTCGTGGCAAATTGACCAGCGAAGTGGATTCCGAGAACTACAAGGAAGCCGATCTGGCGGGGCACTTGGGTAACGGCAATGGCGGCGCGGACAAACCGACCACCAAGGCATCGGCCGGGAAGAAAGCTCGTCCACAAGACGATGACTTCCAGCTGAACCAGGCACTGAGCCTGCTTAAGGGCCTGAGTGTCACTCGCGGCAACTAGTGTCATGCGCTTATGGCTGCTACTGACGCTTTCATGCAGCCTGATCGGCGTTGCCCATGCAACGCCGGTTGAGCCTGAAAAGACAACCGGCCCACCGCGTGTTGCCTACCTCAGCCTGATCATCGATGACCTCGGGCAAAACCCGGCCCGCGACTATCGAGCCCTGACGCTTCCAGGCCCGGTCACGCTGGCCGTGATGCCAGACACACCCCACGCTGCCGATTTTGCTCGCGAGGCCCATCGCGCGGGCAAAACGGTCATATTGCATATGCCCATGGACCCGGCGACCGGGCCCTTTGCCTGGCATCCCGAACTCCCGCTTGCCGAGCTGGAAAAGCGCCTGAACGCGGCGCTCCTTGCCGTGCCTTACGCGGTGGGGATCAACAACCATATGGGCAGCCGCATGACCGCCGAGCCAGAGGCCATGACGTGGCTGGTGGCTGAACTGCAACGCCGTCATCTGTTTCTGCTCGACAGCCGCACCAGCGCCAGCACCGTGGCCGCCGCCGAAGCACAACGCATCGGTCTGGCCAGTCTTTCGCGGGATATTTTTCTCGATGATGAACGCACGGCAGCAGCCATCACCGCTCAGTTCGAGGCTGCGATCAAGCTGGCGCACAAACAAGGTTCAGTGGTGATGATTGGTCACCCCTACCCGATGACTCTCGACGTCCTGGAACGCGAGCTGCCACGCCTGAAGGCGCAAGGCATCCAATGGATCGATCTACGGCGGATGATCAGCGTACGTGGCAATCAGGCGATGGCCGCGCACGGCAAGAATGGGATCTATCGCTGAGACCGCACCAAGTCCCTCACGATAGCGGCCGTTACAAGTAACGCCCAAGAATCTCGTCAATCCGTCCTTCGGCGCGCATTTGATCCAGCGCTTTCTGCAGCTTGGCGACGATTTCATCGGGGACGTCTTTGTTCAGCGCCAGGAACAACTCGGCGCTGTTGAAGCGCAGCACGGTTTTGAGACCGATAACGCCTTCCTCCCGAGCCAGATAACGACCCGCAGGATCGCCCGTGGCCCACAGGTCGATCTGCCCGTCGACCAGCTTCTTCGCGTTGTCCTGATCGCGCAACACCATGATCGGATTCATGCCCTCAGCGGTTAGCTGCTCGGCAATCGCGTCGCCCTTGTAGGCGCCGATCCGGTACCGCTTCGCTTGCTGCAGTGTCGTCAGCTCAATCGAGCTGTCGGCGCGAGCGAGCATGATCCAGTCGTCCGGGCCGATGGGGCCAACCCACTTGAAGAGCTTTTCACGCTCGGGCAGGCGCGCGGTGACGAACACGCCGTAACCGGGTTTTACCATCGCAAGCTTGTAGATACGGTCCCACGGGAAGCGCAGGGTCATGCTGTAGCCAACCCCCGCGCGCTTGAAGGTTTCGCGCAGGATCTCTGCGGCAATGCCCTTTATCCTGTCTTCGGGAGCGAAGTTCTTGCCATCGACCGCCATGTTGTAAGGCGGAAAATTTTCGGTCAGCAAGACCACTGAATAGGCGGGGGGATCTCCACCAGAAGCGCCTTGAGCCGGGGCGGCCTCACCGTGGGCAAGACCTGTCAGCAGAACACCCGCACTTGCGAGTGCAACGAGAAGACGTTTCAACACGTGCATCACCCCTATCCATGGCAATGCCCAGAGTGCAGTGCGTCGCGACTGATGTCCAGAGGACATCAGCCGGCGGGCTTAGCGGACCACAATGCCACGCTTGGCCATATAGGCCTTGGCTTCTGGAATAGTGTATTCACCGAAGTGAAAGATGCTCGCCGCCAACACCGCGCTGGCGTGCCCGTCCAATACACCAGCTGCCAAGTGCTCCAGATTGCCGACACCGCCAGACGCGATCACTGGAATACCCAGCGCGTCGCTGATCGCCCGCGTCACACCCAGGTCGAAACCGTTTTTCATACCGTCCTGATCCATGCTGGTCAGCAGGATCTCGCCGGCACCAAGGTCTTCCATCTTCTTCGCCCACAGCACGGCATCCAGGCCCGTCGGCTTGCGCCCGCCGTGAGTGAAGATTTCCCAGCGCGGCGTTTCGCCCGGCAAAGAGACTTTTTTGGCGTCGATGGCAACCACGATGCACTGCGAACCGAAGTGTGCGGCCGCTTCACCGACGAAATCCGGGTTGAATACCGCAGCGGTGTTGATCGAGACCTTGTCCGCACCGGCATTCAGCAGGTTACGAATGTCCTGCACGGTGCGCACGCCGCCGCCGACGGTCAGCGGGATGAACACCTGACTGGCCATGCGTTCGACGGTGTGTAGCGTGGTATCACGCCCGTCGACACTGGCGGTGATATCGAGAAAAGTGATTTCGTCCGCGCCCTGCTCATCGTAAAGACGGGCAATTTCCACCGGGTCACCGGCGTCGCGGATGTTTTCGAACTTGACGCCTTTGACCACTCGACCGTTGTCGACATCTAGGCAAGGGATGATGCGTTTCGCCAGCGCCATGAGTTGCTCCTTAGCCTTGGTAGCTGTCGCAGAAGGCTTGCGCCTCTGCCACGTCGAGTGTGCCTTCGTAGATCGCCCGCCCGGTGATCGCACCGATAATGCCCGGGGCTCTGGCGTTGAGCAGAGTCTTGATATCGCCCAGATTATGGATACCGCCCGAAGCGATCACCGGAATCCGCGTCGCCGCAGCCAGCGCCGCCGTGAAGGTTACGTTGCAGCCCTGCATCATGCCGTCTTTGGCGATGTCGGTATAAACAATGGCAGCCACGCCGTCCGCTTCAAAGCGCTTGGCCAGATCGATCACCTGAATGGTGCTGATTTCAGCCCAGCCGTCGGTGGCGACGAAGCCGTCTTTGGCATCCAGACCGACGATGACTTTGCCGGGGAATGCGCGGCAGGCTTCAGCGACGAACTCAGGCTCTTTGACTGCCTTGGTGCCGATGATCACGTAGCTGACGCCAGCCTTGATGTAATGCTCGATGGTTTCCAGCGAGCGAATACCGCCGCCAATCTGGATCGGCAAACGCGGGTAGCGCTTAGCGATTGCAGTGACCACCTCGCCATTGACTGGCTGGCCTTCGAACGCACCGTTCAGATCGACCAGATGCAAACGACGGCAGCCACCTTCCACCCACTTGGCAGCCATGCTCACCGGGTCATCGGAGAACACGGTGGAGTCCTCCATGCGGCCTTGGCGCAGACGCACACAGGCACCGTCTTTAAGATCGATAGCGGGGATAATCAGCATCTGGAAAACCTTCAAATTCAGTAGTTCAGCATCGCTCGGAAATCAGCTTTTCTCGAGCGCCCACACGTCGCTTTCGATGCTCTCGAACCTCTCTTTGAGGTGCGTCTGCACATCGAAAATCGCCCTGTTGTAATAATGCGGAGCAATTTCGCGGGTAAACAGTTCGAGGATTTCACCGGCCTCGAACGAACCAAGATCCAGCTCGAAGCGCTCCTCCATGAAGCGCTTGATCTTGTGATTCGCATCACGCTCCTGTTCGGGCGTGAGGGTCAAGATCGGCGGCTTGGTCTTCTTGCTCATTACCAGCGACCATCCCATGCGGCGAAGTTCTGCAAAAGTTGCAGGCCATGGGTATGGCTCTTCTCTGGATGGAACTGCACGGCAAAGCGCGAACCGTCCGCCAGCGCGGCAGCGAAGTCGACGCCGTAGTGCCCGCGCCCAACGACTTGCCGCTGGTTGGCGGCATCGATGTAGTAGCTGTGCACGAAATAGAAACGCGCCAGGTCCGGGATGTCATGCCACAGCGGATGATTCACCGACTGAGACACTTCGTTCCAGCCCATATGCGGCACTTTCAGGTGCTCGCCGTCTTCATGCAGATCCTTGCCGAAGAAACGCACCTGACCTGGAAACAGACCGATGCAATCAACGCCGCCGTTCTCTTCGCTGCGATCAAGCAAGGCTTGCATGCCGACGCAGATGCCGAGGAATGGCCGATCCTGACTGACTTCACGCACCAGCTCATCGAAGCCCAGGCGACGAATTTCCGCCATGCAATCGCGGATCGCGCCGACGCCGGGGAATACCACCCGGTCGGCTTCGCGAATCACCGTGGCATCGCTGGTAATCAGTACCCGGCCGGCGCCGACGTGTTCCAGTGCCTTGGCAACCGAGTGCAGGTTACCCATGCCGTAATCGATAACCGCGACCGTCTGCATCAGAGCACGCCCTTGGTCGAAGGCATTTGCCCGGCCATACGGTCATCAAGCTCTATCGCCATGCGCAGGGCACGACCAAAGGCTTTGAACACGGTCTCGATCTGGTGGTGGGTGTTGTGCCCACGCAGATTGTCGATGTGCAGAGTGACGTTGGCGTGATTGACGAAGCCCTGGAAGAATTCCTGGAACAAGTCCACATCGAAGCCACCCACGGTAGCGCGGGTATACGGCACATGCATTTGCAAGCCAGGGCGGCCGGAGAAGTCGATGACCACGCGCGACAGTGCTTCATCGAGCGGCACGTAAGCGTGGCCGTAACGACGAATGCCTTTTTTGTCGCCAATCGCCTTGCTAAAGGCCTGACCCAAGGTGATACCGACGTCTTCCACCGTGTGGTGGTCGTCAATAGCGAGGTCGCCTTTGCATTCGATATCCAGGTCGATCAGCCCGTGTCGGGCGATCTGGTCGAGCATGTGCTCAAGGAAGGGAACACCGATATCGAATCGGGCCTTTCCGGTGCCATCCAGGTTGATCGAGGCTTTGATCTGGGTTTCCAGAGTGTCGCGCTCGACGGACGCCTTACGTTCGGCCATCACCAACTCCGCAAAATCATTGGGCGAAAAAGGCGAGCATTATAGACCCAGAACCGGCTGGCATGAAGCAAACAGAAGCAGGGAAAGGAATATCACGGGTGCAACCGGTCGGATGCACCCGATTGGAGCGTGTTCAGCCCAGAGAAATGAGTACGTACAGGCGCCGTCGAAGGGTGCCTAAGCAAATCCCCACTGAACAATGGGAATCGTCCTACCCACCCTGTCAGCCATGGAATCTATATATCTATGATTTGCTGCTGGACACTTGCCGAGTCCTTCAGATATGGAAACCGGCCGATGTCCAACACCCCGACATTCACGCTCAGCATCAAAGGAGCTAAAGACAACGAGTTACTTGTTCTAGCCTTTTCCGGCGAAGAGGCCATCAGCGAGTGCTTCGAAATCACCGTCGATGTGGTCACCGACCGACCGCCGCGCGAGCTGGAAAGCCTGCTGCACAAAGAAGCCTATCTGGCCTTTGGCGATCAGGGCCTGCACGGCCATATCTACTCCATCCGGAAAGGCAAAGTGGGCACCCGGTTGAGCCACTACCAACTGGTAATGGTGCCGTTTCTGCGCTATTTGCAGCACGCCAGTAATCGGCGGATTTTCCAGAACCTGACCACTGAAGCCATCCTCCGCGACGTGCTCAAGGGGCATGGTTTGCTGAACGGTTTGCACGTGCTGTTCAACATCGGCCCGGAGAAACCGGTCCCGCACGAATATTGCGTTCAGTACGATGAATCTGACCTGCATTTCGTCAGCCGTTTGTGCGAGGCCGAAGGCTACTTCTATTACTTCAAACACACCCCCGATGGGCACCAACTGATCTTCGCCGACCAGGAAACCGAGTTCTATCACGCGGGCAATCCCACCGTGGTGATGCCGTTTCGGCCGATCAACGGCATGGCGGCAGAGCATCCGGTGATCCAGGCGTTCGGCGTAGGCCTGAGCACCCGCGCCAGCCGCGTCACCCACCGCGATTACGACTTCCAAAACGCACACATCTCGCTGGAAGCGGACCGGGACTCCAAGGTATTTCCGAACCTTGAGACGTACATCTACCCCGGAGAGTTTGATACCGCGCACCAAGGGCGGGTGCGAACGCGCCGGGCGCTGGAGCGGCTTCGCGGCGACGCCGAACTCGCTCAAGGTCAGAGCGACCAACCTTTGCTGCGCAGTGGCACGCCGTTAAAGGTAGAAGAACACCCGGAGCCGGGTTGGAACATGGCCTGGCTACCGACTTGGGTGTTTCATGACGGTCGCCAGCCTGCTGTATTAGAGGAGTACGCGGTCAGTGACGAGCCGGTGGAGTCCGGTCGAATCACTCAGGGTTATCGCAATGAGTTCATCGCTATCCGCGAGACCGTGCAGTTTCGGCCGGCCCTCAAGCATCCAGTTCCGAAGATTCAAGGCATGCAAACCGCCGTGGTGACCGGCCCTGCCGAAGAAGAAATCCACTGCGATCAATACGGGCGGGTAAAAGTCCGTTTTCACTGGGACCGCAGTGAAGAAAACGAAAGCACCAGCTGCTGGGTGCGGGTGGCCTCCAGCTGGGCCGGCGCCGGATACGGCGCGGTCACCATCCCGCGCGTGGGCATGGAAGTGTTGGTCGCCTTTGAAGAAGGGCACGCCTGCAAGCCGATTGTGGTCGGATGCCTGAGCAACAACACCCATCAAGTGCCTTACAACCTGCCGGACAACAAAACCAAAACCGTGTTGCGCAGTAAAAGCACCGGAAAAACGCCTGGTTTCAATGAGCTGAGCCTGGAAGACAGGAGCGGGGCAGAGCTGATCTACCTCCGCGCCCAGCGCGACATGGAGCAGTTGATCCAGAACGACAGCCGCATCGAAATCGGCAACGAACGTCTGGAAACCATCAAAGGCAACAGCACCACCGTGCTCAAGGCCGAGGAAAACGTCACCGTTACCGGCGCCCGCAAAGTGCAGTTGTTGGCGGATGATCACCTCGACGTCTCTGGCAGCAGTCACACCCGCGTCGGTGGCGACCTGTTGATGGCCGCCAGCCAAGAAGTGCACATCACTGGCAGCGACATCGTCATTAACGGTGGCCTCAGCTTGACGCTGTCGATCAACGGTCAGCACATCGTCATCAATCCGGCGGGGATTTTCAGCAGTACACCGATCCAGATCGGCGGCGCACCGGTACCGGGGACGCTGGCCATGCCGCTGGCACCCGGCGAGGTACCTGTGCTGGTGCGCGATGTTCTACCGGGCGATCAGAAACATAACCTGGTCGTTGAGCATCGATCACGCTGCGTGCTCTGTGAGGAGGCCGTGAAAGCATGAATACGCTCACTGCACTTCCTCAGGACCTGCCTTGGGGTCAGGGGCAGGCCGTGCTGCTTCTCGATGGCGCAGCGGTACCCGACTTACCCCTCAGGCTGGCGGCATGTGCGCCCGGCATCCTCAAAATCCCGCTGTACAAGGAAACGCGTTTCAACGCCCTCCGCGATATTTCCCCCTTGTTGGTGACCATCGGACCGCCCGACGATCCGGCGTTTCAGTTCTACCTCGAACATGTCGCGCAAGAGTGGGGCTCGTTGCTGTTCACCCGCGAACCGCTTAATCAACTAACGAAACATCTGCGCAAACTGCTGACGGTACACGTCAGTGAGGGGCCCGAGGTGATGTTACGTCTGGCTGATCCAGCGGTGGCGCACGCTTTGATCAGTACGCAAACCCGCGACGAGCGATTGTTCGGGCCGATTCATACCTGGGTCATCCCTGACAGTGTCACGGGCGGTTGGCATCGGCACACACGTGCGTTGACAACGCCTGCCGACCTGCCAAAGCGTTATGAGTTGAGCACCGAACAGAATGCTGCGCTGGATGCCGTCGACCTGCGTCGAGCCACACTGAAACTCGATGCGCACCTGCTGGCGTATTTTCCCGACGACCGCGTCAGGCCATTGCCGGAGCGCTGGCCTGCGCTCGACCGACAGGTCCGCACCGCCTACGCGCAGGGTTTTACTAGCCAGTCCGACTTGACGTATTACGCCAACATTTTCGCGTGGCTGGGTTCGTCGCCTCTGGAGCAACACCCACAGATTGCGCGGCTGCTGAGCACCCCGTCGGCTCAGACACCCAGTGCTCGCATCGCCGCAGCCGCCCAACTGGCAAGCGCCTGGGCCTCGGCCTCGGCCCACTCGGCAGACAAGGACCGCCCATGACCCAAAATCGCCGCAAAGACCCCAACCTCGCTGCCGCCGCCGAATCCAAAGGCGATGTCCTCGGCTACGGCATGTGCCCCCTGCGCCAGCCCAAGGTGCAGTTACTTCCGTTGCGTTACGGTCTGGTCGAGCGCGCTGATCCGTCGACCGAATTGGCGCTGCCTTATGCGCTGAAAAGCCGGCCGCTGGGCGTGCGCCTGTTGCGTGACGGCTGGCTGTACATCATCGACAGCGCGACCCGTGAGCTGCACGAATACCGCGTTCTCGAAGGCGTCATCAGCGCGTTGCTCTGGCAAGGTGCCGAGGTCAGCAACGACCAGCGTGAACCGCAAAGTGCGGAACCGGCCTTGGTATTTGCCAGGAGCAGCACCCTGCATGTCAGTTTTGCCGACGTGCAATGGACCGCCGACCAATGCAACCGGATGCTGAATAGCGCCGACGAGCGCGCGCACTTCATGCAAGCTGTCGCGCTTGCCAACGTCAATTGCGAAACCGGTGGCAAGGACCTGCTCACCTTGCAACAGACTGAGCGCTGGCTGGCTGAATTGGCCGAAGATGATGCGCTGCTGCCCGACGCCGACCTGCCAGCGAAGGAGCGCATGCCTTATCTGTGGGAGACCCCCAAACGCTTTCGCGAGGCGCATGTCGGCGAACTGCTAACGCGCGTGCTGCCGCTTTACCAACACGACACGCTGTGTCTGGTGGTGCACGACGACATCGGCGTATTGACCGATCTGGCCAACTATCAAGACGCGGTGGTCGGCTGGATCGAGGGGTGGGCCGAGGGTGGCGCGCAGGAGAACGCCAACGAGCGCGATTACTTGCTGGCCTGTTACATCGAATCCCTGACCCTGCTCAATGAAAGCAACCTGACGGGACTGGCCAATGCCAGCGATGATCCGGCGATCAAGGCCATGCTTCAGGACCTGGATGACCTGCCGTCACCACAGCGCAACCATGCCGGGCGCGCATTACTCGATCATTTGAATAACAGCGGTCAGGCCGTTTCCAGTCAAAAAACCGATCCCCCCGAGGCCTTGCTGGAAGAGCGTCAGGAAGCGCTTGATCAGTTTCGCAAGGAGCAAGGCTTTTTCGGCAGCCTCGCCTTGGGGTCGATAAAGGTCGTGATCCTTCAGGATGTTGACTGGCGCTATCACACTCGCCAGTTCATGCGGCCAGCGCCGGACGACTTTGTCGAGCGCCACCTCAAGGCGCTGGTCCAGTTGGGCAAAGAGCAGAACCAACGCATCAAGGACGTGCTCGCGGGTGCAAAAATCGGGCAGCGCGGCGTCAATGAACTGATCGACCGTGCCGCCATGGATCACGTGCTGGCTGAGCACAGGGCAAATCTGGCGCGC
Source organism: Pseudomonas sp. MH9.2 (assembly GCF_034353875.1). Lineage (NCBI taxonomy): Bacteria > Pseudomonadati > Pseudomonadota > Gammaproteobacteria > Pseudomonadales > Pseudomonadaceae > Pseudomonas > Pseudomonas sp. MH9.2. The sequence goes on along the minus strand of NZ_CP133784.1, from coordinate 3,483,432 downwards.
TGGAATCCCTTGCTCGACCTCATCAGCGAAGACCGGGTGGCGTTGGTCGCTGCCGGCCGCTTCCATCGTGCCGCCTGGTATTTCGATGCACAACAGGCCGCGCAGCAACTGGCGGCGTTCAGCGCCGAATACGCCTGCCTGAAAGACATCTGCCGCAGCGACACGTCCAGCCAAGCGATGCTCGAGTGGCTGGAGAAAAATCCGCAGTTCAGCCTGCCGCTCCTGCATACCTTGCCGTTGAGCGAACAAAGCCAACTGACCACCCAGTACGCCACGCTGGTCAACGTCGGTTATGCGTTGCTCAACAATCTGCCGCACTGGATCAGCGAGTGGCAACGGATCACTCAGGGCAGACTCCCGGCCCTCGATCAATTGCCCGACAACGTTCGCGTGGTCGCAGAAGGCGCGCGCGATACCTTGGCGCCAGCCCTGAGTCGCGGAATGGAACGGATACAAAGCGCATTCATCCAGGGCATTCAACGCGAACAGATGCCAGACCTGGACCAACTGTTCCGCAACCTGCCCAAAGCCCTGCCGGGGCGAATTCTCGAAGCCGCAAAACGCGAAGGCGCGACCTTCACCTTCGCCACCCCGGCCGAACAAACCGCCTTGCAGAACGACCTCAAAGAAGTGCTTGAGCAGCGTCGAGCGCTCAAGCGGGTGACCCATGAACGCAACCAGATCCTCCGCAGCAGGGACCACAAGGAGCCCGAAGCGAAAAGACTGCAGACCGAAATCTACCAAATTCGCGGGACACTGGACACGATAGAGGCGCGCCTGGCCAAAGCCATCAGCCCCATCCCCGAGCTGCCCCATGAATCCGTCAGACTCTACGGCGCCGCGCAGGGCAAGGCGGGCGTGACCTTGCTGTTCCCGCCTGCGCAACAGCAGGAGTTGGGACATTTGATGGGGAACGTGCGCCAGGGGATACAGACTGCGCCGAAGCTGAATGTGCTGGGCGATGGGGTGGGGGTGCTGCTGTTTGTGGCGCAGATGGTGAATTTGGTGGTGGTGGGGAGGGAGGCCAAGGCGCAGACGTGGAACGATGAGGCGTTTCGTTCATTTGTTGTTGCCGGTACTGCTACGGCCACTTCTGGGTTTACGGCGGTTCGTGGAATTTTTGACACGGCCTTGACGGCGAGGGCTGCCGCGCTTGCGAGCGTTTTTCAGCGGCATGCTTTGAATAACGTGCATGTGCAGTTGGGCAAAGTGCATGTTGGGTTGGGGGGGCTAGGTTCGCTTTTTGGGGTTTTCGCAACTGGCGCTAGTCTCAACGCACATCATAGCAACTGGCAGCAGGCTGTGCGTAGCGGCAACCGTACACTTCAAAACAGCGCAACGTTGGCCATGGTAGGTGCAGGAGGGCAACTCGCGAGTCATTCTTATGACCTAGGTAATGTATTGCATTCGGCCTATAGAGTTATAGTTGCGCCTAATAGCGCCGCGCGCATCGCTGCTTGGGCCGCCGCCGGAGTACGGATGTCGACAGTGTTCTTTCGCGTCAATATAGCTGGCGCGTTTTTCACCCTCGTTGAACTGGGTGGCACCTGGCTCTACAACCGCCACAACACCTCGCCTCATGATCAATGGCTGGAAAGCACCCCCTGGAGCCTGGATGGCGACAAACGCAAATTCCTGAGCCTCGTTGAATATCAACGAAACCTGAAGTGGCTATTGCAGGCGCCACAGGTACAGGTCGGTCCTAAACTCCACAGCGACCGCTGGCAAGACATGCTGCGACAAGCCCGGCGAGGCAGTATCCATCTAACACTGCCCGGCCTCAGTCTCGCCAACCTGCGAACACCGCTGTCGGATACGCCCTCTCATCGCCTGAGCCTCGCTGCGTATCGGATCATCACCGCCCAATGGGACCGCGGATTCGACAGCGACCAATGGGCCATCGTCAGTGAGCGGGTGATCGCCAGCCTGCGGGTGGTGCAGTCCGCGCCATTGATACTTCAGCTGAATTACCCGGATGAATGGGAGAGACCCTCGACCGTAGCCAAGGCCGCACTGATCCTCGCTGTTGCCGTGCACACCTACAACAGCGAGGGTGAGGCCCAGACGCATCTCTACCACCTGCGGCTGGACCCAAATGGCGAAGGCACTTTCCCGGTGGCGCCCTTTGAGCCCCGATACGCTACGGCAGAGCTGTTGACGGTCGACCCGCTGACACTGGAGGGCGCTGATGAGTAAGGCCCCTGAAATTACCCTGCCCGAACCGCAGCTTCAGCAACCCAGGCAGGCGGGTGATATGGAGCCGTTTCCCAGCGGTCGTATTACCTACCTGGCTCCGCTGCCGCTGCCTACACAATCGCCACCCCACTGTCCCTATGTGGGAGAACTTAACGATGTGTATTTGGATTTTGGATTGGGGTGGCCGGGGGCTTTCTCATGGCAGGCCAACTTAGGCCTCCCATTTAATTTTTTTGTCTTGGCCAGTTTTGTGTTGCCGCTGATTTTGGGGTTGATAGTTATGTCGATGGGCGCTGAGTTGCCCGAGGTTTGGCAGGTGATCGTTGGAACGCACCGAGCTGGCTGGGGAATGACTGTGGGGGTCACCTTTTATGCACTCGCCATGGCTCTCCTTATCTGGTTCTACATGCACAACAAATACGAAGAAATCATCCCCACGCGCTTCAATCGCCAACGCCGTGAAGTCTGTTTCGTCCCCAACGACGAAAGCGAACCCGTGATCGTGCCTTGGGAATCGGTCACCGCCTGGGTGATTCAAGGCCAGGGCGCCAATCAATACGGTATGCAACGTCAATACGGCATGGGCGTGGGTTTTTACCATGAGGCCAGCGGCGAGCGTTTTACCTTGGAGTTCGTCTGCCCCGCACTGCCCATCGCCATCAGCAACTGGGAGGCCATCCGCGCGTACATGGAGTACGAAGTCCACACCCTGAAAGAGATCACCGACCCGCTCGATCTACAAGGTCCCGACGATCCACCCCACGAAGGCCTGCACACCTTCCGCAACGCCCGCGCTCGCCTGCATCAGGAGATTCGCGACAAGCAGCGCGGCTGGGTCTATGGCTTTTTCTGGTACCTGTTCCACGTCATGACCTTCTGGACTCTGCCGTTTTACCTGACTGAGTGGGAGGTTGGCCGAGTCAAACGCATGGCTCGTCAAGCGCTGCCAGAGGCGATGCGCGAATGGTCGGAGCCGCTGCGTCAAGTGCAATGGGCCAAGCCAAGTGCTGAGTTGCTGCGGATGAGCGCCCAGGTCCGGGCGCTGCACACACGTCATCCACAACGCCCGATCACCGATATTTTCGCCGAGGTTTATCGCGCCGAGAAGTCAGGGAAGCGCAGCGCATGATGGGCAGTCATACCGACCCGCTAAAGCTGGAGGGCGCTGATGAGTAAGTCGCCTGAAGTTGAACGGGGTGGCACCTCGCGCTACAACCGCCACAACACCTCGCATCGCCTGAGCATCGCTGCGTATCGGATCATCACCGCCCAGTGGGACCGCGGCTTCGACAGCGACCAATGGGCCATCGTCAGTGAGCGGGTGATTGCCAGTTTGCGGGTGGTGCAGTCCGCGCCATTGATACTTAGGCTGGATTACCCGGATGAATGGGAGAGACCCTCGACCGTGGCCAAGGCCGCACTGGTCCTGGCTGTCGCCGTGCAAACCTACGACAGCGAGGGTGAGGCCCAGACGCATCTCTACCATTTGCGGCTGGACCCTAATGGCGGAGGTGTTTTCCCGGTGGCGCCCTTTGAGCCCCGATACGATACGGCGAAGTTGTTCACGGTCGATCCGCTGACACTGGAGGGCGCTGATGAGTAAGGCGCCTGAAGTTACCCTGCCCGAACCGCAGCTTCAGCAACCCAAGCAGGCGGGTGATGTGGAGCCGTTTCCCAGCGGTCGCATCACCTACTTGGCCCCATTGCCTTTACCTACACAGCTGCCGCCGCAATGTCCCTATGTGGGGGAGCTTAACGACGTTTATTTGGACTTTGGATTGGGTTCGCCGCAGGTGTTTTCATGGCAGGTCACCTTAGGCCTTCCATTCAACGGCTTTGTCATGACCGGTTTTTTGTTGCCGCTGATTTTGGGGTTGATGGTTATGTTGATGGGCGCGGAGTTGCCAGAGGTTTGGGAGGTGATCGCTGGTACGCACCGAGCTGGCTGGGGAATGACTGTGGGGGTCACCCTTTTTACTCTCGCCATGGCTCTCCTCATCTGGTTCTACATGCACAACAAATACGAAGAAGTCATCCCCACGCGCCTCAACCGTCAACGCCGTGAAGTCTGTTTCGTCCCCAACGACGAAAGCGAACCCGTGATCGTGCCTTGGGAATCGGTCACCGCCTGGGTGATTCAAGCCCAGGGCGCCAATCAATACGGTGTCCAACGTCAATACGGCATGGGCGTGGGTTTTTACCATGAGGCCAGCGGCGAGCGTTTTACCTTGGAGTTCGTCTGCCCCGCACTGCCCATCGCCATCAGCAACTGGGAAGCCATCCGCGCGTACATGGAGTACGAAGTCCACACCCTGAAAGAGATCACCGACCCCCTAGACCTGCAAGGCCCCGACGACCCGCCGCACGAAGGCCTGCACACCTTCCGCAACGCTCGCGCTCGCCTGCACCAGGAGATTCGAGACAAGCAGCGCGGCTGGGTCTATGGCTTCTTCTGGTACCTGTTCCACGTCATGACTTTCTGGACTTTGCCGTTTTACCTGACCGAGTGGGAGGTGGGTCGAGTCAAACGCATGGCCCGTCAGGCGTTGCCAGAAGTAATGCGCGACTGGTCGGAACCGCTGCCTCAAGCGCAATGGGCCAAGCCCAGCCCCGAATTGTTGCGCATGAGCGCTCAGGTCCGGGCGCTGCACACACGTCATCCACAACGCCCGATCACCGATATTTTCGCCGAGGTTTATCGCGCCGAGAAGTCGGGGAAGCGCAGCGCATGATGGGCAGTCATACCGACCCGCTAAAGCTGGAGGGCGCTGATGAGTAAGGCGCCTGAAATAACTCTGCCCGAACCGCAGCTTCAGCAACCCAAGCAGGCGGGTGATGTGGAACCGTTTCCCAGCGGTCGTATTACCTATCTGGCCCCACTGCCTTTACCTACACAGCTGCCGCCGCAATGTCCCTATGTGGGAGAACTTAACGATGTGTATTTGGATTTTGGATTGGGGTGGCCGGAAGCTTTTTCATGGCAGGTCACCTTGGGTGGCCCTTTTAATTGTTTTGTCGCGGCCAGCTTTGTATTGCCGCTGATTTTGGGGCTGATTGCTATGTCGGTCGGCGCTGGCTCATCCGAGGCTTGGGCAGTGGTCGTTGGAACGCACCGAGTTAGCTGGGGGTTGACTGTGGGAGTCAGCCTTTGTGCACTCGCCACGACCCTCCTTATCTGGTTCTACGTCCACAACAAATACGAAGAAGTCATCCCCACGCGTTTCAACCGTCAACGCCGTGAAGTCTGCTTCGTCCCCAACGGCGAAAGCGAACCCGTGATCGTGCCTTGGGAATCGGTCACCGCCTGGGTGATTCAAGCCCAGGGCGCCAATCAATACGGCGTCCAACGTCAATACGGCATGGGCGTGGGTTTTTACCATGAGGCCAGCGGCGAGCGTTTTACCTTGGAGTTCGTCTGCCCCGCACTGCCCATCGCCATCAGCAACTGGGAGGCCATCCGCGCGTACATGGAGTACGAAGTCCACACCCTGAAAGAGATCACCGACCCGCTCGATCTACAAGGTCCCGACGATCCACCCCACGAAGGCCTGCACACCTTCCGCAACGCCCGCGCTCGCCTGCATCAGGAGATTCGCGACAAGCAGCGCGGCTGGGTCTATGGCTTTTTCTGGTACCTGTTTCACGTCATGACCTTCTGGACCTTGCCGTTTTACCTGACTGAGTGGGAGGTTGGCCGGGTCAAACGCATGGCTCGTCAAGCGCTGCCAGAGGCGATGCGCGACTGGTCGGAACCGCTGCCCAAAGAACAATGGGCCAAGCCCAGCCCCGAGTTGCTGCGGATGAGCGCTCAGGTCCGGGCGCTGCACACACGTCATCCACAACGCCCGATCACCGATATTTTCGCCGAGGTTTATCGCGCCGAGAAGTCGGGGAGGCGTAGCGCGTAATTATGGTTACTCTGAAACCAACGCCTGCATCATCCCCCAGACGTTCATGTGGCACTTAAATCAACACCCGTGCCACACAAACGCGCGTTTACAGTCGGCTGTCAGTGAAACAACACGGCCGTTTTTTGCAGGGTGACCCACACGCCCCAAGTCAGCGGGATGCCTACCGCCAACCAGGCCGCGACGACCAGAGGCATGCTGGCAGGCGAAGCTTTCCACTCCAGCACGGTGGTGTGATCCGCACCGGCATCGTGACCGTAGGATTGCTCCACAGCCAACGCTTCGTCAGTCATGAAATGCTTATCGGCCACCGGACGAATCAGCAGGTTGCAGATAAAGCCCAGCACCAGTAGGCCCGCAAGGATGTACAGGGTGATGTCGTAGGCGTCAGCGCGTGCAACGCCGATGCTCAACTGATACTCACGCAAGTAGGTGACCAACACCGGACCCAATACGCCCGCTGCAGCCCAGGCAGTCAGCAGACGACCATGAATCGCGCCGACCATTTGCGTGCCAAACAGATCCGCCAGATAAGCCGGAACAGTCGCAAAGCCACCACCGTACATCGACAGAACCACGCAGAACGCTGCCACAAACAGTGCAATGCTGCCCAAGTGACTCAACGAAGGCACTGACGCGTAGAGCAAAAAGCCCAGAAAAAAGAACACGAAGTACGTGGCTTTACGGCCGATGTAATCGGAAAAAGTCGCCCAGAAGAAACGTCCACCGATGTTGAACAAGCTCAGCAAACCGGTAAAACCCGCAGCGATGGCAGCAATCTGCCCCAGTTGAACGGCGTCCAGTTGGCCATACGCCAAACCGTTGCCGAGCAATTTACCGGCGAACACTTCCTGCAGCAGTGGCGAGGCCATGCCGAGGATGCCGATGCCCGCCGACACGTTCAGGCACAGCACCAGCCACACCAGAGCGAACTGCGGAGTTTTCCACGCCACGCTAACGTGCACATGGCGGTGAGTAATCATCGCGTTGCTGGCTTTCTTTGCCGGAGCAGTCCAACCCTCAGGCTTCCAGCCGGTCGGTGGAACGCGGTAACCCAGGGCACCGCCGATCATGAAGACAAAATAGATCGCCGCCATCACCAGGAAGCTCTGCCACACACCAGCACCAGCGGGCGAAGCAAAATGGCCCATCAAGGCTGCAGCCAACGGTGCGCCGACCATTGCCCCGCCACCGAAACCCATGATTGCCATGCCGGTCGCCATGCCGCGCTTGTCCGGGAACCACTTGATCAGCGTCGAGACTGGCGAGATATAGCCCAACCCCAGGCCGATACCGCCGATCACACCGGAGCCCAGCCACATCAGCCATATCTGGTGGGTATAAATACCCAACGCGGAAATCACCAGCCCGCCGCACCAGCACAACGCCGAAACGACGCCCGCCTTACGCGGACCGGAATGCTCCAGCCAGCCGCCCCAAATGGCTGCGGAACAGCCCAGGAAGATGAAAAACAGGGTAAAAATCCAGCTCAGCATCGAAATCGGCCAGTCGCAATCCGATGCAAACACCTGGGCCAGGAAGCTCATGTTCGGCGCGCAAGCAACCGGCGCGGTCATGCCAATGGCTTTGGACAGCGGCAACCAGAACACCGAAAAACCATACGCCATGCCGATGCACAGATGGATGGCCAATGCTGCTGGGGGTACCAGCCAACGGTTGAAACCGGGCTTGGCGATGATGCGTTCTTTGGACAAGAACGCGGGCTGCGCGACAATGCCGCTCAGCGTAGCGTGTGTGTTCATTATTATTTCCCCGGATTGGATGTAGCTCGCAAGGCAATTACGTGTTTCACCCACAACCTTCCATGCACGCAGGCAACGCTTGTCTTATCGGCAGAGATCCCCCAGACGTGACAAAAAGACGCAGGAGGACTGACGATGGCCCAGAGGGTACCATCACGGCCTCTAAGGAAGGCTATATGCCAGCACCTTTATTCGCGCTGTCTGGCCCTAATGCCACTACGCTCTACACCACTCACGCTTGATCGAGGAAACGTAATGCCCATCGTCATTGAGTCCGTACATTCAGCCTCCTATCAGGATCAGGAAGATCTGCAGAAGATTTACCGCGATGCACCGGAGTGGCTGCTTGCACCGTTTGGCGATAGTCAGGCGTTGATCACCGCAGGCCTGAGCAACGGCAGCTTGCTGGCTGCTCGGTTCAATGACCGCCTGTTGGGTGCCGCTCGCGTGCAACGCCAGGGCAACGTCTGGCACCTGTCGCAGCTGTGCGTACGCAAGCTCACCCGGCGCCGGGGGGTGGCCGAACGCTTGCTGGTCGAGGCGCAAAGAATGGCTCATGAGGCGGGTTGTGAACTACGCCTGCTGGCGCCAGTCGGACAACTGGAGGCTCAGGCGCTGGCGGCTAAACTCGACTTGCAACTGGACGCGCAACAGGCCCTGAACCAAGGGTAAGTCACACCCGGAGGCATCGGCAGCCCGGTTACTGTTTGTGGAGGCTATACTCGCGGGCTAAATTTTGAATGATTCAATTACAAGGACTCGCCCATGAAAGCGTTCGGCAAAATCCTGGGTCTGGTTATTCTCGGGCTGTTGCTGATCATCGTGGCTCTGGGCTTTGCTCTGAGCCATCTGTTTGATCCCAACGACTATAAAGACGAGATTCGCCAGCTGGCACGCGACAAGGCCCACCTAGAGCTGACACTCAACGGCGACATCGGCTGGAGCCTGTTCCCCTGGCTTGGGTTGGAGTTGCATGACGCCAGCGTGGCGACCCTGACCGCCCCCACCAAACCCTTTGCCGACCTGCAGATGCTCGGGCTCTCCGTGCGCGTCCTGCCGCTATTGCGCCGCGAAGTGCAGATGAGCGATGTTCGGGTCGAAGGCCTCAACCTGACGCTGAACCGCGACGAAAATGGCCATGGCAACTGGGAGGACATTGGGCGTCCGGCACAGCCCGCAACGCCGCCCCCGGTTGAACCAGGCGCAGCCGGTCAGACTGCACAAGGCACGGCAACAACGCCGGAAAAAACCTCGCAACCGATCAAACTGGACATCGACAGCCTGACCGTCAACAACGCGCGCATCGACTTCAACGATGCCAAGAATGGTCGGCAATTCAGTGCCGAAAGCATTCAACTGAGTACCGGCGCAGTGCATGAAGGGACCAACATCCCGGTCAAACTCACCGCCTTCTTCAGCACTAACCAGCCGGTGATCCGCGCCAAGACCGAACTGGCCGGGCAACTGCGCTTCGATCGTGTGCTCAAACGCTACCAATTCGAAGACATGCGCCTGTCCGGCGAAGCATCGGGCGAACCGCTGGACGGGAAAACCCTGACCTTTGCTGCACAAGGGCAACTGCTGGTGGACCTGGCAGCCAACGTCGCGGAGTGGAACGGCTTGAAGCTCTCAGCCAACCAACTGCGCGCCTTGGGCGAACTGCACGTTCGCGACCTGGACAAGACACCACAGCTCAGTGGCGGCCTGTCCATCGCGCAGTTCAACCTGCACGATTTCCTCGAAGGTATCGGTCAACCGGTACCCGAGATGGCCGCAGGCAGCCTGAACAAGTTCGAAATGGTCAGCCGCCTCACCGGTAACCCGACCAGCGTGGCCTTCGAAGACCTCAACCTGAAGGTCGACGACAGCACCTTCACCGGACGCCTTGCCGTCGACGACTTCGCCAAACAGGCGCTACGCGTCCAGCTCAAGGGTGACACCTTCGACGCTGATCGCTATCGCCCGGGCAAGTCCGAAGCCGCCAAAAGCGCTGGCGCAGCACGTAAATCCGAAGTTGAGAGCACCCAAAGCCAGGCCTTTGCAGCGAGTGGCGGCACAACCCCGCTGCCGAACGCGCCGACGCAAGGCGCATGGAGCAACACCCAGCTACTGCCGCTGGAGCGCATGCGCACACTCGATGTCCAGGCTGATCTCAACTTCGGCACGCTGACCCTCAACAAGCTGCCGATCCAGAATGCCGTACTCAAAACCCAGGCCCAGGCCGGGCAGATCACCCTCGAAAGCCTGCGTGGCGATCTCTACAACGGCAATTTCGAAGTCAAAGGCAACCTTGACGTGCGCCCGGACATTCCGCTGATGCGCGTGCAAACCCACATCGCCAAAGTGCCGGTCGAACGCTTCATCCAGAGCAAGGACCAAACGCCGCCGGTCAAAGGCCTGCTGACCTTGAGCAGCGACCTGACCAGCAAAGGCAACAGCGAAAAAGTCCTGATCGACGGACTCAACGGCACCGCCAGCTTCATGCTCAACGACGGCGTGCTGGTCAACGCCAACCTGGAACAACAGCTTTGCCAGGGCATTGCCAAGCTCAACCGCAAAACCCTCGACAGCGAACCGCGCGGCAAGGACACCCCGTTCCAGCAGCTCAACGGCAATCTGGTCTTTCATAACGGTGTCGCCAGTAACCCGGACCTCAAAGTGGGCATTCCGGGGCTCACGGTCAAAGGCGATGGTGACGTAGACCTGCGCGTTCTGGGCATGGATTACCGCATCGCCATCATCATCGAAGGCGACAAGAGCGACATGCCCGACCCAGCGTGTCAGGTCAACGAACGCTACGCCGGCATCGAATGGCCCGTGCGCTGCCGTGGTCCTTTGGAACTGGGCGCCAAAGCCTGCCGCCTGGACAACGAAAAACTGGGCCAAGTCGCGGCGAAACTGGCCGGCGACAAGCTCCAGCAGAAAATCGAAGACAAGCTCGGCGATAAAGTCAGCCCACAACTCAAAGACGCCCTCAAAGGTCTGTTCAATCGATGAAACCCGAGCAGTTTTCAGCGGCCGTACTGGAATGGTATGAGCGTCACGGTCGGCATGACTTGCCTTGGCAACAGGGCATCACGCCGTACCGGGTGTGGGTTTCGGAGATCATGTTGCAGCAGACCCAAGTCAGTACCGTGCTCAATTACTTTGACCGGTTCATGGATGCGCTGCCGACGGTCCAGGCCCTGGCCGACGCGCCGGAGGACGAAGTACTTCACCTGTGGACCGGGCTGGGCTACTACACCCGCGCACGCAACTTGCAGAAGACTGCAAAAATCGTCGTGGCAGACCACGGCAGCGAGTTTCCCCGCAATGTCGAACAGCTCACAGAACTGCCGGGGATCGGTCTTTCTACCGCCGGTGCAATCGCCAGCCTGAGCATGGGCCTGCGTGCGCCGATCCTCGACGGCAACGTCAAACGCGTTCTGGCGCGCTACACCGCCCAGGAGGGCTACCCCGGCGAGCCGAAGGTCGCCAAACAGCTATGGGCCACGGCTGAGTGTTTTACCCCGCAGTCACGGGTCAATCACTACACCCAGGCGATGATGGACCTGGGCGCGACCCTGTGCACCCGGAGCAAACCGAGCTGCCTGCTCTGCCCCCTGGAAAAAGGCTGTGAAGCGCACCTGCTCGGGCTGGAGACTCGCTACCCGATCCCCAAGCCGCGTAAAACCATCCCACAGAAGCGCACGCTGATGCCGATGCTCGCCAACCGCGACGGCGCCATTCTGCTTTACCGGCGCCCGTCCACGGGGCTCTGGGGCGGCTTGTGGAGCCTGCCGGAGCTGGATCACTTCAGCGATCTGGAGCATCTGGCGAATCAACATGCCCTGGAACTGGGCAACCACCACGAACTGCCAGGCCTGATCCACACCTTCAGCCACTTCCAACTGAGCATCGAGCCGTGGCTGATACAGGTCGAAGAGTCCAGCCACCACGTGGCCGAGGCCGACTGGCTCTGGTATAACCTCGCCACCCCACCGCGCCTGGGCCTTGCTGCCCCGGTGAAGAAGCTGTTGAAACGCGCAGCCGACGTATTGAACGCAGGAGAGTTGTCATGACCCGCACCGTAATGTGCCGCAAGTACAAAGAAGAACTGCCAGGCCTTGAGCGCCCTCCGTACCCAGGTGCCAAAGGCGAAGATATCTTCAACCACGTCTCACTAAAAGCCTGGGGCGACTGGCAGAAACACCAGACGCTACTGATCAACGAACGTCGCCTGAACATGATGAACATCGACGACCGCAAATTCATCCAGGGCGAGATGGACAAGTACCTGTCCGGCGAAGAATACGCCCAGGCCGAAGGCTACGTTCCCCCAGAGAAATAAGCGTTTCCAGCAGGTAAGGGTCGTAAGCGACGGTAATAACTGAAATTTTTTTAACAACACGCTTGACGACCCCCTGAAAAACAAGTCTAATGCGCCCCGTTGCCCAGATAGCTCAGTCGGTAGAGCAGGGGATTGAAAATCCCCGTGTCGGCGGTTCGATTCCGTCTCTGGGCACCACCTTTCGTTTTCAGGTGGTGCCAAAAACACCTGAAAGCCCACAGACAACCCGCCTAGTGCGGGTTTTTTGTTGCCTATGATTCCCGAGCGGCCCCTTGTAAGCCCAAACAAATGGGGGCTTAATTGGTGGCCTATCAGTTCGGTCGAAAAATAGGCCCCCAGAATGGACGCAGCGCCCGACGGAAAAACGCTTGCCGCACTACAGCCCAAGGCAAGGCCGTACAAAACAACTATCGGCCAAGGGCTTTACCTGCTGGTCAATCCCACAGGCTCGAAACTGTGGCGATTCCGCTATCGCCTGGATGGGGTAGCAAAAAGCTTGAGCATGGGCGCCTACCCCGGAGTCACACTTGCGCAAGCGATCAAGGCTAGGGACGAAGCACGCGCCCTACTGAAAGCCGGTGACGACCCAAGCGCGGCACGCAAAGCTGAACGAACCGAGCGCGCCGCCCATAGATCAAGGGCAAAATCCTTTCGCTTAGTTATGACGCTGGAAAACTCGCTAACCATCGAAACACCCCGCCAGATTCTTAGCCTGACGCCTGAGCAGACCGCCGCCGTCCGCGCCTTCCTGCTGGCCGTCGAACCGGAGGGTGCCTCAAATGCCGCTTACTGACAGTGCCATCAAAACCGCCAAGTCCAAAGAAAAGCCATACAAGCTGAGCGACGCGCAAGGGCTGTACCTGGAGATAACCCCGAACGGCTCCAAGCTGTGGCGGCTCAAGTACCGGGTAGCGGGCAAAGAAAAGAAACTAGCCTTCGGCGCATATCCGGCGATCACCCTTTCACAAGCCCGCCAGCGCCGCGACGAAGCACGTCAGCAACTAGCCGAAGGCACCGACCCCGGAGAACAGAAGAAAGCCGCCAAGGTCGCACAGAAGGTCGATGGGCTGACTTTCGAGACGCTAGCGCGGGAATGGTACGACTACAACTCGCCACGATGGGCAGAGGCCACCGCCTACAAGGCCAAACTGTATTTGGACAACGACATCATCCCAGGCATCGGCGCCCGCCCGATAAAATCCATCACTCGGCCCGAACTGGTGGAACTGGTGCGCACGGTTGAGGCGCGGGGCACGTTGAATGCCGCTGGCAAGATCCGCCAATGGCTACACCAGATATTCCGATACGGCTTGGCAAGGGGCGTCGTGGAGGTAAATCCGGCCACCGATTTAAACGTGGTCGCTGCGCCAGCCAAAACCGTTCGCCATCACCCGCACGTCACCTTTGCCGAATTGCCCGAACTACTGGGCAAGGTCGAAGCCGCGAACATTCATACCCTGACCAAGCACGCCGTCCGACTGTTGACGCTGACGGCGGTTCGCCCTGGTGAGTTACGCCAAGCGCCGTGGTCTGAGTTCGACCTAGACACCGCGACCTGGACGATTCCGAAAGAGCGCATGAAAGCCCGCCGCCCGCATATCGTCACCCTGCCCCGCCAAGCCGTCGCCATCCTGCGCCAGCTCCACGAAATCACCGGGCGTTACTCACTGGTCTTTGCTGGCGCCAATCCTGAGCGCCCCATGAGCGAGAACACCATCAACAAGGCTTTACGGTTGTCCGGGTACGAAGGACGACAGACAGGGCACGGGTTCCGCCACCTGCTCAGCACCGAGTTGAACGGGCGCGGGTACAACAAGGATTGGATCGAGCGCCAGCTTGCTCACGGTGACAGCGACGAGATACGCGGCACCTACAACCATGCGGCCTATGTCGAGCAGCGCCGGGAAATGATGCAAGCCTGGGCTGACTCAATCGACGCCGTGTGCGTTGGCGCCAACGTGGTGAGCATCAAGCGAAAGGCTTAGCACCTAAGCGCAAGATATCCGCAAGTGCTGACCATTGGTTGGTTGTCGTGGGGCTTTGTTGGTAGCATGTTGCTATTAGCAACTCATGTATGCCCATACAGCCCTACTAATCGGTTAGCTCCCATGATGCGCAAGATTTATAAAAGCCTGCCATGGCTCAATCTAAGCCAGACAGCCGACTATCTGCGCATCATTACCGGCGCCAAAGTCACAGAGGACATCGTTCTCTGCTATTGCGCTGCTCGCAGCATTGAGGTTTTTATCAATGTTGGCATGGGGTGTTTTGGTACTGACGACGATGACTGGGATAGAGACGTGGCCGCTTCTGGCTACCATCGCCTGGATAACCCGGAAATTTTGACGCTGAAGCCAGGTCTTCAAGGGGCGTGCCTGTGCTTGCAAGGCGAGGTGATGGTATTTGGACAGGACGGGAGGAATACCAAAGAGCAGCTAAAATGGTTCACCGCGGCAAACGTAGATGATTACTCGCTAGCATTCCAAAATTTTCATGTAGAGGCTCTGGGCGACACGATCAATGCTGATGAGCTGGCCGCAACGGCAACAGAAGTCGAAAAGTTCAAGACAGCAGCCGAGAACCATAGACGGGGAAAAGAGCAGGTCCAGCTAGAGTTACAGGGTGCCATCGCAGAAATTGGCGATCTCAGATGTGAGATATCGAGACTCCATGACATATCTGCGCAAGCGTCTGAGTCACCGAAGAAATCCGCATACCTAGTGATTGCAGGCATGTGTGATTACATCATCAACTCATCTCGATCCAACCATACACAAGAAACAATCGTGGCCGAAATAGTCGATAAGGGCTGGCATGGCGCAGGTGAAACCACTATCAAGCACCTTTTGGCTGACTCCAAAAAGTTTGCCGAACAAGCCGAGTTAGCCGCGAGGTCCCGCGTTTAAGGTCCCTTCCCGCCGCATCGAAACTGATTTGCGCTGCGCCTGATTTGTTTTGCAATCACAAGCCCACGATTTGCAATTGCAAATCTGTTTTTTGCAATTGCAATGACTCTTCGATCACGCCACCCCAGCATTGCCATCGTCGATTACCCAAACCGCCCTGGAGCGACTAGACGATGACAGCCACTACCCACCCTATCCGCAAACAAACCGAACAGGCCGTTCTGGTCGCTGGTGATAAACCAGCAATCCAGTTCATCAAGCGCCAGAAAGTGGAAAGCATCACCGGCCTTTCCTGTACCGAGATTTACCGCCGCATCGCCGCCGACAACTTCCCAAAACAGGTCGTACTGGGGCCGAAGTGCGTAGTGTGGGTCGAGGCTGAAATTTACGGATGGATGAATGACCGCATCGCCGAAAGCCGAGCGGTGGCCTGACATGAAAAAAGACCAGCCTCTTTACCAGCCGACCAGCCCCTCGCATGGCGATATTACCACCCCCAAAGCACCGAGCAAGATCGCCCGCGTACTGGAACACATGCTGTATGACGGTAGCCTGATCCGGTTTGAAGCCGAACACCTGGGCGACCACTGCCTACATTCGACCATCAGCAGCTTGGCGAATGGCTACGGCCTGAAATTCGAGCGCCAGCTTGAACGCGTGCCTAACCACTGGGGCGAACCTTGCACCGTCACGCGCTACACCCTGCCAGACAGTGAGCGCCGCCGCGCCGTCAACGTGTTGCTGATGCTAGGCAAGCCCTTGAAGCAACGCCAGAAGGTGGCGGAATGACAGCCAAGATCATCAAGCCAATGGACGAAAGTAATGTGGGGAAATCACACGTTACCCTGATCCAATACAAGGGTGAGCTACGCATAGATAGCCGTTTGCTGGCCGAGCAGACGGGCAATCAACACAAGAACACCATGGAACTGATCGAGCGTTACCTTGGTAAGTTCAAAGAGTTTGGGCTTGTTCCGTTTCAAACGGAGGCAGTGAAAACGCTGGAGTCTCGCGGCGTTAAGCACATGAAGTTTTCCCTGCTGAACGAGGATCAAGCGTTCTTCCTACTGGCGCTGTCTCGCAACACTGATCGCGTCGTGGAGCTGAAGTCGAGTCTGATAATGGCATTCCGTGAAGCCCGTTACGGGCACGCCTGCCAGACGCTGGAGGCTCGCAAGAAGGAGGCGAGCCAGAGCGGTAGTCGGCTGGCTCATTGGCGCTATGACAAGCCAGGCATGCATCAGCACGTCGCCCACTTGAGGGAGCAACTGAAGCTGCCCCTCGCACTGGAAGAGGGGCGCCCATGAACACCACTCAATCATTCCCGAGTGTTGCCAAGTTCGCACATCGGCGGTATGGTGCGCCCGTCGCTGCAAAATCAGCGACTCGGGTTTGGCGACCCGGAAATGAAATTGACGCACAGGCGTCTATGATCCGAAAGCAGGCGCCTTTTGTTTGTCTGCAATTTCGCTCTATGACGGCTGTGCGTGGGAGATCTTCGGGTCTGCCGGGTTTCAATTTCCCCGGTTCGCCAACCTGCGCACAGCTGTCACCCTTAAATCGTTTGGCGACGATCCGTGGCAGCTCCAAAAATGAAATTGGAGCCGTAACTATGCAGTTCTCCCGCACTCAAAATCCGTCCGCAACATCCGGTAAAGCCGCCGCGCACCGCGCTATGGCAATCGCCGCACTTCATGCCGACTCATCCCTCTCCGTTCGCTTGAAACGCTACAACGCCCACATGGAACAAGCCCGCAGCCTGGAAGCTGTAGGCGGTGCCGCATGACCTGCCCTATCCAATCCGCCGCATCGCCCGTCGATAGCCCCCTCGACGATCTGCGCGACGTGCAAGAAATTCTTGTCATGCTCGCACTGGCTCTCTCAGTGATTGCCGCGCCAACCACGCAGCCGCTTGCGTCGAAAGTTCTGGCGACGTTCGCCCAGCACACCGCCATGGCCTGGGCCGAACTGCTCGAAGGCGTGATTGAGTCGAATGGGGGTGATCTGTGATTAAGCCGCTGATTACTACCGAGGAAGGATTCTCAGAGATTGGCAGTCAAAAAATCTTCAGCGTTACCCCCGGTATTAATGCTGAGTTCGCGCTAAACAAAGCGTCCGACCTCCTGTCTTGCGTCGCTGACAGCATCGAGCTTGCCGGTATGGGGACGCCGCTCAAGGGCAATCAAGCCTGGATGGCCTATCACACCATAGAGAGCGCTAAGGCGATCATTGACGCGCTGTGGGCCACATTGCAGTTCGATAGCCCTGACCCCGTAGAGGCTTAACCCACCATGAATAACCAAACCTGCAACACAGTGGGTGCGCTACCGGCTTGCCCGAAGAAAGTCGCCGAACTGTTTTACGTCACGCATCCGAAAGCGCCCAAGGCTTTGCTGGGGCCGTTCTTGAGCCAGGCCGACGCAGAGTGTGGGCGTGTCGTGATGCGCAGTGCCGACGCCGTAGTGACGGCCTGCCTCATTGATTCGCTGGACGATCTGACTTACTGGCACGCCGTGAATAACGGGCAAGTAGTCCGGGCCTTTGCTGGCGCTGATCGCCTGGAGGTGAATCATGAGTGACGTGACGCTCCTTTTCCGTGATGCGCTCCAGTCGGTTTTTGGGCCGCTCGACTTCCTGCCCGTGCCTGATGGGCAGATTCACCGTTTCCACGTCCCCGGCGATAAACCCGGCACCCTCAATGGTTGGCTTGTCCTGTACCTGGACGCTATCGCCTCGGGCGCGTTCGGCAGTTGGAAGTCTGGCGGCTCTAACACCTGGTGTAGCCGTGTGCCGGTCGACGCCCGTGAAGCCGAGCAGGTGCGCCAACGCATTGAGCAGGCCCGGCACCAGCGCGAAGCCGAACGCCGGCGGCGCCAGAAGAACGCCGCCGAATGGGCTTGTCGCTGGTGGAGTCACGCCCGCCGAGCCGACCCTGACCACGCGTATCTGGTCGCCAAGGGTGTACGTGGCCACGGCCTGCGCCAGCGCGGTGACGAGCTGCTAGTCCCGCTCTACGCCAACGGCCAGCTGGTCAACCTGCAACGGATTACCCCGGACGGCGGCAAGCGCTTCCTCGCTGGCGGCAAGGTCAACGCCAGCTATTCCACGTTCGGCACCATCACCCCTAATCGTCCGCTTTGTGTCTGCGAGGGCTGGGCGACTGGCGCAACGCTCCATCAGGACGGCGGCTACACCGTCGCCTGCGCGATGAACGCCGGCAACCTCAAACCGGTGGCGCTGGCGCTTCGTGCCCGGTACCCGAATCAAGAAATCATCATCGCCGGTGACGACGACAGGCGTACCGACGGCAACCCCGGGCGCGCCGCCGCCAATGCCGCCGCCGCTCTTGCTGGCTGTCTGGTGACCTTTCCCGAATGGCCCGCCGATGCGCCCGACACGCTGACCGACTTCAATGATTTGGCCGTATGGAGCAAAGCCCATGGCATCGCCTGAAAACAACGTCATCAACCTGCGCCCCGAGGCACCCATGGTTAAGCCTGAGCGCCCTTGCTGGGCCGTGTATGAGCACTGGGTGACGAACGAGAAAGGCCGCAGGCTGCGCCCCGGCGTGTATCGGCACGGCTTCAAGCGAGTGGCTGGCCAAGATGACAGCGACGACGATAACGATGGCGTCGAACGTCCCATCACGGATGAATGGATATCCAGCCCCGTGACCGTAGCGGCCCGGACGACCAACAGTGACGACGGCAGCGAAGGCCGCTTCCTGCGCCTGGTGACGGAGAACGGCATCAAGGAATGGATTATCCCAATGGAAGTGTTCGGCGGCAGTGGTGAGGACGCCAGGCGCCAACTGTTCGGGATGGGCGTGATTATCGCGCTCAAGAAACGTGGCGCGTTCATGGAGTACCTCCTAGACCAGCGCCCCGACCAAGTATTCGCAACCACTTGCCGCCCCGGCTGGCATGAGTCGGGCGCGTTCGTGTTGCCGGGCCGCACCATCGGCAGTGACAAGGTGCGTTATCAGGCCAGCGGCAAGGGACAGAACCTATTCAGCGTCCGTGGCGATCTGGAGAGCTGGAAAACCGAAGTTGCGGCCAAGTGTGAGGGCAACCCGGTACTGACGCTGGCGATTGGCTGCGCGCTGGCTGGCCCGTTGCTGAGTCTGGTGGGCGTATTGGGTGGCGGCGTCCACCTGGTGGGCGACAGCTCCAGCGGTAAGTCACTGGCGCAACTGATCGGTTCGTCAGTATGGGGTGACCCCGGCATATTCGCCGCCAGCTGGGACATGACCAAGGGCGGGCTGGAGATTGAAGCCTCGGGCCGCAATGACACCCTGTTGCCTCTGGACGAAATCAAACGAGCCGACCCCAAGCGCGTACAGGAAATGGCGTACTCGCTCGCCAACGGCCAGGGTAAAGGCACCATGACCCGTGAGCGTGAAGGTCGGGCCAAGCTGAGTTGGCGCCTGCTGACGCTCTCCAGCGGCGAACGCTCCCTGTCTGAACACGCGGCCATCGGCGGCAATGCGGCCCACGCTGGCGCTGAGTTGCGCATGGTGGACGTGAACGCCGGTACGCGCACCCACCGCGCTTTCGACGAATTGCATGGCCTGGCGGGCGCCGACTTTCACCGCCTGCTGACCGTCGCTGTCGCCGCACACCATGGGCACATTGGATCGGCATTCGTGGAAAAGTTGCTCGCCAGCGATGACCGGCCCGGCCTGCTGAAAGACTTCGCCGGTATACGCGCCAGCTTCGTCGAGGACAACGCTCAAGCCGGACGGGTAGCGGACAGGTTCGCCGTCATTGCGCTGGCCGGGGAAATGGCTATCGCCTATGGCCTGTTGCCCTGGACGCCTGGTAGCGCACTTGCTGACTGCCAGTTGCTCTATGGCGAGTGGCTGAGCCGTGTTGGCAGTGGCAATGCCGAAGACCGGCAGATCCTCGCTGGCATCCTGGACTTCATCGACAAGCACGGCAGTAGCCGATTCTCCGACGTGAACGACCAGACGCCCGACACCAAGGTGTTCAACCGGGCCGGGTACTGGGAGTTGTCCATGGGTAAACGGCTGTACCTGTTCAACAAGTCGGCATTGGGTGAGGCGGCGCCCGGCTACGGTCTGAGCCGTGTCGTCAAAGCGCTGGAGGGAGCTGGCGTTCTGGCGCGCCGTGACAACGAGCGGAAAACGAAGAACTATCGTCTCCCTGGTGGCGGCCAAGCCCGGCTGTATGTCGTCGATCCAGAAGCCGTGGACATGGAGGGTGGCGGCGTATGAATGGCACCCAAACACCACTTTCCCGGATTGCCCAAGTTCACAGGAACCTAGAATCACTGGCAACAGTGGCAACACCGGCAACGGCCTTGTGGAACGTGGCTTGTAGCCGTTGCCACCCTATAAAAAAAGTGGCAACAACTGGCAACACACACCTAAGTTTCAATATAAGAGACTTCGCCTACTGCCTGTTTTGGTTATCACTGTTGCCACAAAAAACCGAGTGGCAACAAAATGGCAGCATCGGCAACGGCTGGAGGCCATGGTTTACGGGGCTGTTGCCATTGTTGCCACTGTTGCCGGTGTTTTTGAAATCACAGGAACATGTGCTTGTTAAAAGTCCGGGGCGGGTGACGTCATGAGCCTGCTTTCCAGCCTGCTCGATCACATGCCGCCGACCATCGCTGGCGCCGACAAATCGACCATGGCGAATCGTTCCCCGGATCGTCCACGCCTGGTGCTGGTCAATCGCGCAGAGCGGCCAGTCCAATTACCGGCACGCACTTACACCAATTCCGCCATGGCAACGCCTGAGTGGCGCCATACCCGCGACCAATACATCAACCACCTTATGGCGTGTCGTTCCTGCTGCGCGCCCACCGGCCGCTACTGCGCTGCTGGCGCTGACCTGCGCGCCACTTATGACCGCACACCTATGGAGTCGCACCAATGACGCCGAACCTCATCATCGCGCTGTGCAACATCGGATTGAAGCCAAACACCAGCGCCACCACGAAACTCATCACCAACCGGCGTATTTGTCGCGTCGTTGCTCATCAACTCGACTCAATCCACAGCGAACGCCGTGCCATGCGCCGTGAAGCGGGAAAATTGAAAGCGTTTATGCCATTCACCCGGCAAGCCATTGCAGATCTGGAGCAGCGAGCGCAGGCACACCGAGAAGATGAGCGCAGTGGGGCGCGCCGCGTACTGACTGGGTTTGGACAATCACTGATGTTCGACCGCGAAGGGTTGGCCGATGCGCTGGGCTTCGACCGCATGTGCGACCTGATGAGCGTCAACCCGGTTCATCGCCAGCAAGCGCACAAGGACGGTGACACCAGTCTTCGCGGAGTGGCCTACCTATCCCAACTGGAGGACAGCGCCACCGGGTACGGCGGCGAATGGGGTGCCGGTGGCCCGCTGTATCGCGCCTGTAATGCCGCAATGATCCATTTCATCAAGGAATGCCCGGAAGACCTGCTGCCAGATCCGTTCGCGCCTGGTGAATTGTTCGGGCCGAAGTTACCGCCCGACCTGCGCATCGTCGGCAAATAAACCCTTCCCGTGTCGCGACACGTTTTCTTCAAACGCAAAACGTGTCGCGCACCACCAGAGCAACGCCACCGGGCATCAGCCCATTACCAGCGCCAGCGGCGCACCAGAGGTACGCATGACAAACCAACACAGCAATACCGCCCAGCAACCGCCCACCCACAAAGAGCGCTTTGCCGAGGCGTGCAAGGCCGCTGACTTTGCCAGCGACATTCGCATGGTTGGCGGCTATTTAGTCTGGGATGTTCAGTATGTTCAGGAGGGCCAGAAAGTGGTTATCGACGGCCCCTACTTCACAGAGGATGAGGCCAGAATCTCAGCCGACCTACTACGCGGAACGTTCCGTGGGGCTCGAGCCTATCAGGCCACTCACTGCTGGGCCTGGAACCCGGATTTTGGCCGAGAAAAGGCAATCCGTGACGATGCCATGGCAT
The DNA here is from genome assembly GCF_034353875.1 of Pseudomonas sp. MH9.2. NCBI lineage: Bacteria > Pseudomonadati > Pseudomonadota > Gammaproteobacteria > Pseudomonadales > Pseudomonadaceae > Pseudomonas > Pseudomonas sp. MH9.2. The sequence continues at coordinate 3,461,387 of NZ_CP133784.1, read as the reverse complement.
CCCGAATGATGCTGGCTATGCAGATCGGCGTCGAAGTTCCAACCCACAACACTGCCAACAGATAGGAGCCAACATGAGCGCATCAGCAATCGAATACAGACCAAAAACCCGAATCCTGCTCAGCGGCTCAGCCGCGAAGCTGTTCGGTCGGGAACACATTTACGAACTTTCAACCGGCAGCGTGCATGAGGTTGCGAAGGCAATCGATGTAAACCATCCGGGCTTCTTGAAGTACCTCGCAAACGCTAAGGCCATGGGCCTGGAGTTCGCCATCTTCCGCAACGGGAAAAACGTCGGTGAGGATGAGCTAAAGCTTGGGGGCGCCAGGGAGATCCGCATCGTTCCGGTGATATGCGGCAGCAAGCGCGCAGGCATCATGCAAACCGTCGTAGGAGCGGTGCTGATCGTCGCGGCTGCATTCATCACCGCCGCATCAGGCGGCACGGCCACACCGCTTACAAGTGCGATGGCTGCTACTGGTTGGGCCATGGCGATTGGCGGCGTGATCCAAATGCTCAGCCCTCAAGCTGGCGGCCTAAAAACCAGCGCTGCGCCCGAGAACACACCGGGCTACGCATTCGGCAACGCCAAAAACACTACCGCTTCCGGAAACCCTGTGCCGCTGTGCTACGGCAAGCGGAGGGTGGGAGGCGCGATCATCAGCGCGGGGATTTATGCTGAGGATCAGGTATGAGTGAGCGAATTCGAGAAATCCGCCTGGACGGAGCGCTAGGTAAGCGCTTTGGCAAAGAGCATCACTTGGCAATTAACTCAGGCCGGGAGCTTATGCGCGCGCTTGGCGTTCTTCACAAAGGCTTCAATCAATACATGATCGAGTCGAAGGACAAAGGCATTGTGTTCGCGGTTTTCTACGGTGGGCGCAACATCGGCGTGGATGAATTGGGTGATCCGCCAGGAAATGGGGTTATCCGAATTACTCCTGTTGTACAGGGCAGCAAGAACAGTGGCGGACTGCAAACAATCGTCGGCATCGCACTGGTAGCGGCGGCAAGCTATTTCTCTGGCGGGTTGGCCGCCGGAGCGGGTGCTACGTCGCTGTTTGGCACTACGACTGGTGCTGTCTTTGGATCAATCGGAATGTCGCTTGCCATGGGCGGTGTGGCTCAGATTATGACTGGTACGCAAAAAGGTCTCAGCTCGTCCGAATCAGCCAACAACACACCCAGCTATAACTTCTCCGGCATCAAGAACACCACCACCCAAGGCAACCCGGTTCCGCTCTGCTACGGCGAGATGACCGTGGGGTCTGCTTGCGTGTCGGTTGGCATCGTTGCCGAGGATAAGCAGTAGCCAAGCCGGAAACTCAACCTCACAGGGCAGCCGTCTTCGGGCGGCTTTCATCATCGGCAGTCGCATTCATTGATCGCCGATGCCATGTACACCCATCGCGAATCAAACTCCATGACCGAACCCAAAGACAATACCGACGTGCTGAAGGTAACGCCGGAAGGAAGCGAGACACATGGGCAAACCCTGGCCCGCGCCCACGTCATGCCGGAAAACCTTAGCGCGGCTGTATTGGTCAGCAGCGGATTGGTAAACGTGCCCGTCACTGACCTCGCCCGCGAGCTGCGCCGACAGACCGAGGCAGTCAACAAAGGCGACCTGACCCGAGCCGAGAACATGCTATTGGCTCAGGCCCATACCCTGGACGCACTATTTGCCAACCTTGCCACGCGGGCAATGAAATCAAAGCATATGGAAAATCTCGATACCCTTTTCCGGTTAGCCTTCAGGGCGCAGAACCAGAGCCGCGCCACATTGCAGACTTTGGCCGAACTCAAGGCGCCCAAGCAAATTGCTTTCGTGAAGCAGGCGAACATCGGTCAAAACGTACAAGTGAACAACGGCGGTTCCGACGCGCACATGCGCACAAGGAACCCCAAAAAGGCGCAGAACGAACTATTGGAGGCAGAACATGTGCAACGGCTGGACACCCGAGCGACGAGCACGGCAATCGGCAATGATTCGGAGCTGGCAACCGTGGGCAAACAGCACAGGCCCGACGACCGCCGAAGGTAAGAAAGCATCATCGCGCAATGCTTGGCAAGGAGGGTTCCGTCCATTCATGCGCGACCTATCAAGGCAATTGCGAGATCAGGAGAAGGCACGAGGCGAACTTATAGGGTGATCGCCCACCGAATGATGGCATCGCGACATGATAGAGTCGGAGCTCAACTATGGAGGGTGACATGAAAAACAGATGGATATGGTCAATGTTGCTAGTAGCGGTAATGCTTACAGGATGTGCGTCCGCGCCATCCCAGTACGACATTGCCACCGCTAACTACGGCGCGCCCATAGCCTCTTGGGAGGCAGAAAAGAAGGCGACAGAGTTTTTTAGCTTGTACCTTAAAGATCCATATTCTGCGCAGTATCAATTTTCGACGGTTAACCGCGGCTACTACGTAGGGAATGCATTTGAATCGCGCGAACTGACCGCAGGCTACATGCTGATAGCTTCTGTTAACGCGAAAAATAGTTATGGTGGCTACACCGGGGCAGTCGAATACAGACTGATATTTCACGACGGAAAGCTCGTCAGGGTGATAGAAGTCATGCCACAAGGAACGCTGAAAAAAATCTTGTAGCCTAGACCAGGGCCAGCCATGACTTAGGCAATGAGGCGGAAAGGTCCTCAACGCCTACGCGACAGAGGCGCGCCAGTTATAAGCTCGTACCTTTGGTTCGCAGTGCTGGCGCGAACCTGGATCGCGGTTACCAGCAAAGTTACCACCAATGGTTACCAGTCCGGGCGGTTGCCAAACGTGAGATTGCCACGCTGGTTGCCACCGAAAGCCGACACTTTGCGCGGCTCATAAAGCGCTGGTTTCCACTGAGGTTTCTACGGTATCGCAGTGCTTTTCACTGGTCGAAAGCTGACTTGCGAAACAAACCCCATGAATGAGGCAAAAACACGCCAAATCGAGGTCGAATGACGTGTTTGTGAAATAACCCCATGAATGACCCGCGTCAAGTGCCTATCGGCATGTTTTCACGCAGTGTTTCACGCAGACTTTTCACGCACCTGGAGTGCGCGAAAGCGTCCAGACAAGCCCTAGTCTTTGCTACGTATGGCTTTCACAGCAGAAACAATTTCTTGCACCAATACCGCAATCGCACCGTAGTCCGAATCTTTCGGCGGATCTTTACGATCAGACAAAACGAAGCCTGATACAAACCTAGTCAAAGTTACTAGGATGATCAAACCGAGTGCAGATGAGAAGGTTGCTGGAATTAGAGGCGCCATCAACTGCAAAGCGTCGGAGTTGTTGAACAATTTTGGTTTATCTGGGAGAGCCGTCAGCTCAACCTTAACTGCATCTGGGTTCGCAGTCCGTACAGCCTTAGCAATTTCATTTGCCAAAAATACATTCCGCTCTCTTTCGTCGGCTTTCGCAGCAGCTGCTTCAATGTTGGAGAGGAAATGCATTCCTGTGTATAGGGCAAACCCTATGCACAGTGCGGCTAAGACACCCATTCCGATAGCAAGCCAAAGCGTGAGCGCGCGCCCAAGACCGTTCCGCACCATTGTGTCGTTGGTAATTCGACTAAGAGAATCGTCCGTATCCCGAGGAGCTGTCGCTTTAGGCCCGCCTTGGTCTCGATCACTACTCCGGTCAATATGGGCTACGGTTTCATTCGCCGAACTCATCAAATTATCCCTAAATTTTTGAGACGATAAGTCATCGCCACTGACGAAACGCCGAACGCCTCTGCCAAGTCCTGCACATTTCTGGCTGAACCATAAAGGTCTCTCACAAGATCTTCTGGCATCAGCAGGTTGGCCGCGAACGCATTCGCAGCGACCTCATCTGGATCGTTATAGTTGTTGAAGGACTTGTCTCGCTTTGGAGCCCTCCCTTCCCGGACATGGCCTAACATAACGTGAGCCAGCTCATGAGCGATGGTGAAGCGCGTCCTGTAGCTAATTTCTTCCTTGTTGTACTCACAGAGGTAGTAGTAGCCGCTACTGTCCTTTGCGAGCCTGGCCTGACCACTACATCCGTCAAGGAACTCGGACGAGCGACCACGAACCACGACAGGAAGACTGTCATCGCCCGACTCGCTAAAATTCTTGATCAGCAGGTCTTCTGCTATCTCTTGCGGATCAACAGGCAACGCGCCATCCCAAGACAGGCCTAAGGCTTTCTCGGCGAGAGAAACGGCTTTACGAATCGACATTTCCGAACCTCCTATGGGTTGCTCTGCTGCGTTATCAAGACACCGTCAGATGGGTGCGATCATGAGTTTTTCAAGGATGGTCGCTTCTATCCTCAAATTACGCCAGTTTGATGCGTAATTAAGAAGCGGCGGCACATTGCATGATCATTGAGCATGACGCAACAAAGAAATTCATTCTCGTAATCCATACGCGCCTCCCCATGTAAGCCTTTTCTTACACCGAGAAAGCCGAGAGTCTCGCGCCCGATGCCTTCACCTCTATTAATCTGGCACATCTGGAAAAAAGTAAATAGACGCGTCTCGCGCACAGCGCTCTCGGTATGCGCTCACCAAGCCGTACCGGCAGCAAGTTCGCACTTCTGGTTCGCACCAGCTAATGCGTACCTGGTCAGCCTGCCTGTTATCAAAAGCTATGGTTGCCAGCCGCTGGTTTCCACTGTGGTTTCCACCAAAAGCAGGTGGTTTGACTGGCAACTTTGCGTCTTCCCAGGCAAATGCAATCCGCGACACATCAAGGTTTAGGACAATCAGGCAAGACGACGATGGGAGTACGCTATATTCGCGACCTAGGGCCTGCTGTGGGCTCATACGAGCAAAGGAAGGACGCAATGAGTGCAAATCACCACGGAGTGGACAGCCACCTGCTTGACCCCTGGGTGCAATGGCTGGCAAACAGAACATTCCTCTATGTGCTGGTGGCCGTGTCGTTAATCGCGGGTGTCGGCCTTTCGATTTGGAAGGGCGACTGGACAATGCTCAACAGATTCGGGGCGGTTATTGCCGTGGCTGGTCTTCTGTTCACTATGGCACCTGTGTTTTCCAATGGAATCTACCGATCCCAGTCGGGGGCCGGACGTCTTGGAGATCTGCAGGGTGGTGACCTGGTCACGACAACCGCAGAGGAGCGCCGTATCGGAAGCAATGTCGCCGTCGGAATCGTGGTTTCCATCGTGGGGGCCTTAGTGAATGCTTTCGGAGATCTAGGCGGTTCGTGGCTTTACTCATTCTGGCCGTTTTGCAGAGGCCAAATTCTATGAGTATCAGACCAAGGCAGTGAGCGTACTTTGACCACGCTTTGACGGAACGGTAGTCGGATGTGAGACAGGCATGAGACGAAACCCGCGCCAGGTGGACGTCCGAGGCTTTATCCATGCGAGTGCCGTCAAACAAGCAGGCTTGGTCGTCTCATACCCCTGACAGACCCCAGACGGATTCTGGACAGGCATTGGACGGATTGTGGCCTGGCTCAGCAAGACGATTGCCCGGAAAGCAGCGGCACACCTGGTGCGCAGAGTATCTCAGCACATCCGAGCGCCGCACTCCGTCAAGAATGCCAAAATCCTTGACCCAGCCTTGACGGAATTTTTGACAGGGTTTGACGGATTGCCAGACGACCATGCGCCAGCGCCTGGCTGGACGCCTTTATCTGTAAGGGCTGGCGAGGATTTAGCGAGGTAGCAGCGAGCGCGGCCCGTCAAAAATTCTCGGTGGGCTCGTCAAGGGAGAATTGACGCTCGCAACCGGCCTCGATAGGTGACAGGACGCCCCAAGCAAACTACCAGGATCACGGTAGTTATCAGATAATCGAACGCCTGTTCAGCGACTGTTGAGCACGACCACATCTGCGAGGGCCACCCCATGTCCGTGATTGACTGTGATTACCTGCCCATCGACAAGGTGGTGTTTCCACCCGAGCTGGCATTGCTGATCGTGAGGAAGGCCGCAGCCATGGCCGAAGAGTTCGAGAGCCAGGCACTCGACCAGCTCACCAAGGACGCCAGGCGTGCGCTCTCGCAGGGTTCGGAGCCTCGGCGGATCATCAGGGAAATGCGGCTGTAGATAGCGGCAAGCTTTCCGGCATCTAGTGCGCGACACGTTTTCGTTATGCGCGGATTGTGTCGCGGACAAACTACCCAAAATCCGGGTAGTTCTCCTGTTTGAAACCGGGAAGCTGAATCACTGCGATTGCTCCCCGGCAGGCAGCCCCACTGATAGGCAGATCAAGACCGCCCTTGCGCCGCACCCTTCGTCGCAACCTACTGCTGAGATAGCTGCTCGATTGGCTTCGTCTGTACAGGTGCTGGAGCTTGTGCTTTCGCCAGACTTGGGAGATTCCCAGTGACATCATCGGGTAGCGTGTACATGGCGCCAGTCAGCGGATCAACGATCAGCATGCCGATCAGGCCGCCGAACGCGATATTCCCCCAATACCAGCCATTCACTGACGACTTCAATGGCGTCACCGTGTCCGCATGCCCTTCCTTGTGGAAAGCTACGCTATAGCTCTCGCTCTTGAAGTAACCACGGCTCGATTTAAGGATCGCGCCGCCCGGCGTAACTCCGGACGCTACAACTTGGCCGCTACTGTTCAAAACGTCGTATTTGGCACCAGTAGGCATGCTGTAGATTGCAACCTTCGGCTTGCTTTCGCTGACGATGCTGGCGCAGCCAGAGATCAACGTAGCGCCTATTGCGGCGGCAGCGCAGATGGTCTTATGGATGGCTTTCAAAGTAACTCCTTGGGAAATATGGCTGCCTTCATTGGCATGAGCTGCGTTGCGCAGAACAAAAATGATTGTACTGGATTGATGGCCGTTTGCTATCTACCCCACGCACACCTGCCATACCGAAACGGGAGGCCAGGCTAATTACGGAATATCCAGTAATTACCGGATGGCTCAGTTTTGATCCATCCTGAGCAGAGGGTAAAAGCGGGAGAAATGCCGATTGTTCTGTCTACAGGAACCGTACTATTGGCTACAGCCCGCGTGTTTACTGGAGTCAGTCATCGGCAGTGACTTTTTCTACTCACAAATCTACTCACTTTTTGAAATGTGCCCCCTTTTTACGGGCATGGTCTGAGTCGTCCTAAACTTTCAGGAGTCGGTGCCCCCGCAACTTTTCACGGGCTAGCGAACATCGGCGGCTGACGCTACATTGAATCGGCATAGCCAGGCGAACAAAATAATCTAGCCGGAACCGAGAAGGGGTGGCACAAATGAACGCACACCAGCGCCGCCAACGCATCGTGTTCTGGCGCGGATCATTCCCTGTGATATTGGGTTTTGTCTCTCTAGTTCTGGCTTTAATGCTGGCTGACCGAGTGGCCCCGGTAACGCCTCAAGAACTCGATAGCGAAAACCTTACTCAGCCAGAGGCTCACTCCCCAGAGTTGGGGCATAAGGCCGCCGTGCAAATTCTGACGGTATCTAAATAGGCCAAGTCTGGCCGCTCATCCGATAGCTCGAATCTTAGCGGCCCCATTACCGGGGAAAATTGACCGGATGAGAGGGGTACTTTTCGTTTTGGGGGCATATTTGGGGGCATTGACCAGACACATAACCAGCAAATACCAGTAAATACGCGGTCTGTAGACGATGGTTCGATTCCGTCTCTGGCACCATAAATACCGAAAAACCCCTGCATCGAAAGATTCAGGGGTTTTTTATTGGGCGCCATTTATCGTTCGCTCGCACAGCGGCCGACGCCCCCCTTGGCTATTCGAAAGGTATGCGCTTCAATGGCGCCCCAACGCCCCCCCTGCCTGCAAAAGGACTCAAGCCCATGGCCTCGTCAGACAAACAGCAGAAACGCGCCAAACGGGCGAAGACCAAGGCCAGGCAGAACCGCGTGAGCAAACCCGCGCAGAGCGTCGTCCACCCGGTTCTCGCGTCACCCCTGATCAACCAGCCTTTCGATGACGTCGACATTGACCTGAGCACGTTCGACTTCAAGGACATCCTTGAAAACGGCTTCGATCCGGCCGACTTCGACGACCTGTTCCAGACCATGAAAGCCGCCGAAGCGATTAGCCAACTGGCAATGTGCGTGGTCTTTCTTCAATACCCGGTGCTGGAACTGGTCATTGCCGAAGAGGAAGAAGAGGACGCCACCGACTTCTTGATGAGCCTGCTCATCGCGTACCGGGCGATGTTCTACGACGAAGACGAAGACGCTGCCGTTGTATGGATGGAAGGCCCTGTGTTCCAGGCCGACTACAACGAGGCATCACGGATTCTGCAGGAAAAAAACAAAACCCTGTCTCGCCGAGACTGATCCACCGGACAGGCTCCAGGAGTCTGCCGTCCCCCACCTTTGCATCGTCTTTTTTTGAGGTTAGTAACATGCGTACAACACTTTCTGCCCTTACCCTCGCCCTAGGACTTCTGGCCGCCCAAAGCGCCATGGCCGGGGGCGATCTCAACGCCGCACTTGGCGGGGGCATCGGCGGCGCACTGGGTAACGTCGTCGGCCAGAAAATGGGCGGCAGCACCGGTGCAGCACTGGGTGCCGGTGTCGGCGGCGCAGCAGGAGGCGCGATCTCTGCACCCAAAGGTCACAAGACCTCCGCAGCACTCGGTGGCGGCCTCGGATCAGCAGGCGGCTCGCTGATCGGCGGCAAACTGGGCGGTACTACCGGCTCAACCGTTGGCGCAGGCCTGGGCGGCGCAGCAGGTGGCGCCATTGCCAATGACATGGCCAGTGGCAGCAAACACAAGCGCAAACATGACTGATTCGTTTGCAGCCTGACGCTTTTTTGCCGGGCTTTGGTTTTGCGGTTTCACCCGGGGAATGCAGGCATGGCCTCCCTGAATGAGATCGTGACTAAGAAAGGAGCAGCGCTACTGGCTGCCGAAGGCGACCTGCTCGAACCGTTCAAATAAAGCCCGCTCCAAACAAAACGGCCGCGATCATCACTGATCGCGGCCGTTTTGTTTTTAAGAGTCATGCAGGGCAAGCTCGCCCGCCGAGCCGATCTTCCCTGCCCGCTGACTCTGCCCACGACGCCCCAAGACCTGTCGTTTTTACACATAATTTCCGCAGAAATTTAACTTAGCTTAATCGTTGATTTAATATAATGTTTATCAGGCCCTAATCAGGGACTCAGTGAATACAAGCTTTTCGCTGAAATTTTTATAGATAATCTATTTGGCGATTAGAGATATTCCGCTCATGCCTGAATTTCTTCACCATGACCTTAAGCTATTGAATCCCTCCTTTGACTCAGGCTTGGTGGACGTCCTGAGCGAGCTTGAGCACCTTCGCCGATTAAAACTTGAAGGGGACACGCCCGCCCCGGTCTTTTTCCAGCTCAAATCCATATTCCACACGCTTGAGAGCCTGGGATCTGCGCGCATCGAAGGGAACCACACCACCCTTGCTGACTACATCGACAGCAAGGTAGAAGGCAGGGTGGAAGACACCGATCAATTGGGCGAGGTGGCCAACATTGAAAAGGCCATGGATTACATAGAAAAAATCATGGAGCCCGGCACCCCGCTTACCGAGCATGTTATCCGCGAGCTGCATGCCATGACGGTGCAGGAACTCCACCGCGAAGGTGACAAGACGCCAGGGGCTTATCGACAAGGCACGGTACGCATATCCCAGTCAGAGCACTTGCCGCCTGACTTCGTCCTTGTGCAAGGGTACATGCAAGAGCTGGTCGACTTCATAAACAAGGACGACTCGCCAAAATACGACCTGATGAAAGTGGCGTTGGCTCATCATAGGTTCGGATGGATACACCCATTCGGTAATGGGAATGGTCGGGTGGTGAGACTACTCACCTACGCAATGCTGATGAAGTATGGTTTCAATGTGAGCACTGGAGGGCGGGTTCTCAACCCCACAGCCGTTTTCTGTAATGATCGAGAGCGCTACTACACAATGCTCGCGACAGCAGATACAGGCACAGAAGAAGGGCTCGAAGCCTGGTGCACCTATGTCCTGGAAGGCGTTCGCGACGAACTGGCCAAGGTTGATAGACTCACACAGTATGCATACCTGACGAAGTCGATCCTCAATCCTGCCATTGCTTTCGCCCGTGAAAGACGCTGGATCACCGAGACAGAAGAGTCTGTGCTGTCCGTGGCGATAAAGGCGAAGGTCGTTAAATCCGCAGATTTATCGGGCGTGTTACCCAAGCTTAAAAGCGCTCAGCGAACCTACCTGATAAAGAAACTCGTCGACCAAGACATGCTACTTCCTATCAGCGAAGGTGCAAGGCAGTACACGATTGGTTTTTCCAATAATTATTTGATACGCGGCGTTATCAAAGCACTTAGAGATCAGGGCTTCATACCCGAGCCATTGGAGAAGCCCTGAAAGCGCTCGTCGCTGCTTGAGCTTACCCCCCCAACAAAAACGGCCGCGATCATCACTGATCGCGGCCGTTTTGTTTTATCGAGCCCTATAACAGCCCTGCCCCATTAACTCAGTACCGGCTTGCCCTGCCGTACCGCGATGTTGCGGCGTCGTGCCACCAGCAATCCTGCTGCGATGACCAACGCGCTCAACACGCCGGTGGCGAGGATTTCGACGCGGTGTTCTTCCTGGAACAGCATGATGGTCAGCACGCCGACGATGAAGACGATGACGGCCCATGTCAGCCCTGGGAACAGCCACATGCGGAAGGCAATGGTCTCGCCATTAGCGGTGCGTTTGTGGCGCAGGCGCAACTGGGAGATGGCGATGACCAGGTACACCAGCAGCGCAATGGCGCCGGAGCTGGCGAGCAGGAAGTCGAAAACCGCCGCCGGAGCGACGTAGTTGGCGAATACCGCCAGGAAGGCCGCTGAGGTGGACAGCATGACCGCCCAGTAAGGCGTGCCGCTGCGGTTAGTGCGTCTTGCAACAGCAGGCGCATCGCCGCGCTTGCCGAGGGAGAAGAGCATCCGCGAGGCGGTGTACAGCGCCGAATTCAAGCAACTGGTTACGGCGACCAATACCACCAGATCGACGATCAGTTTGGCGTTAGGAATGCCCATCATGTCGAGCACGGTCTGATAAGAACCCAGCGCGGTCAGACGGCTGTCATTCCACGGCACCAGCGCGACGACAAGGAAAATCGACACCAGATAGAACAGGCAAATCCGCCAGATCACCGAGTTGGTGGCCTTGGTGATCTGCTCACCCGGGTTCTTCGATTCAGCGGCAGCGATCGTAACGATCTCGGTGCCCATGAACGAAAACATGGTGGTCAACATGGCCGCCAGCACAGCGCCCATCCCGTTGGGCATGAAGCCGTGCGTGTCGACCAGATGACTGACGCCGCTGACCTGACTGCCCGGCAACAGACCGAAAATCGCCAGAACGCCCAAAATGACGAAACCGATAATGGCCAACACCTTGATCAGAGCGAACCAGAATTCGAACTCGCCGTAATGCTTCACGCTGAACAGGTTGGTGGCCGTGAGGAGCAAGGTGATAACCAGCGTGAACGCCCAAATTGCCATGCCGGGAAACCAGGCATGCAGGATTGTCGCGGCGGCGTTGGCTTCGAGAGGGATAACCAGCACCCAGAACCACCAGTACAGCCAACCAATGGTGAAACCGGCCCAATGGCCGATAGCACGGTCCGCGTAGGTGGAGAACGAACCGGTGTCAGGTGAGGCCACCGCCATCTCGGCCAGCATGCGCATGACCAGAACCACCAGCGTGCCCGCCGCCAAGTAGGCCAACAGCACAGCCGGGCCCGCCTCGGCGATGGCGTGCCCGGAGCCGACGAACAAGCCAGCGCCAATCACACCGGCGATAGAAAGCATGGTGATGTGTCGCGATTTGAGCCCCTGATCGAGGTCGTTGGATTTTTGCGCACTGCTCATTAAAACTACCTTTGCAAAGAAGCGAGATTCAGTTCGTCGTACACGTCGCGCACCCCGTAAAAAGAAAGCAACGACGCTGTTCCTTATTTTTTACGCAAGATTTACGCCAAAATGTGTCTATAACGACGTCGTCCACGGATATACGCGCTTGCGCCTCGTTCCATAAGCGTTTGATAGGAATGGCCTTTTGCCATTTTCCAGAGTTTGTTACTGAACGCCTCACCCACTTAACGATGGCGTGCATGACAAATACACACAGGGCGCATTTGTCGCCCCGATGTGGTGCGCTCGCAAAATGACCGAGAGGATTGCCTCCGAGGCAATAAACCTTCCAACACCCTCTCGAAACTGGCACCATCGCGGCCCTTTTTTGCCCAGCCGTCGCGTGACCAACGCACCTTCCGAGGTGCGGTTTGTATCCGCGCGACAGTCTGCGTTAGCAATGCGACAACCCTTCGATAGCCGGAAGCTTGCTTCCAAACGCTATGCTAGCTTGGCGCTCGCCAAGGAAGGCCGCCAATAGCAGGAGCACACAGAACACAATGAGGACCGCACATGGCTGAGGCCACGCCCGCGCTGGAAATCCGTAACTTGCACAAACGCTACGGTTCGCTTGAAGTACTCAAAGGTATTTCGCTGACCGCCCGCGATGGCGATGTGATCTCGATCCTTGGCTCTTCCGGTTCCGGTAAATCCACCCTGCTGCGCTGCATCAATCTGCTGGAAAACCCGCATCAAGGGCAGATTCTGGTGGCCGGTGAAGAACTGAAACTCAAGGCCGCCAAGAATGGCGATCTGATCGCCGCCGACAACAAGCAGATCAATCGCATGCGCAGCGAGATCGGCTTCGTGTTCCAGAACTTCAATCTGTGGCCGCACATGACCGTACTCGACAACATCATCGAGGCGCCGCGTCGCGTACTGGGGCAAAGCAAGGCTGAAGCCATTGAAGTCGCTGAAGCCCTGCTGGCCAAAGTCGGCATCGGCGACAAGCGTCATGTGTACCCGGCCCAACTGTCTGGCGGTCAACAACAGCGCGCGGCCATCGCCCGCACCCTGGCGATGCAGCCTAAAGTAATCCTGTTCGATGAACCGACCTCCGCCCTCGATCCGGAAATGGTTCAGGAAGTGCTCAACGTCATTAGAGCCCTCGCCGAAGAAGGCCGGACCATGCTGCTCGTAACCCACGAAATGAGCTTTGCCCGCCAAGTGTCCAGCGAAGTAGTGTTCCTGCATCAGGGCCTCGTCGAAGAACAAGGATCGCCGCAACAGGTGTTTGAAAACCCCTTGTCGGCGCGTTGTAAACAATTCATGTCCAGCAACCGCTAACGGAGCAACACGCATGCAGACCTACAAAAAATTTCTCCTGGCCGCTGCCGTCACTCTGACATTCGCGACCAGCGCCTTTGCCGCAGAAAAACTGAAAATGGGCATCGAAGCCGCCTACCCGCCGTTCAATAACAAAGACGCCAGCGGCCAGGTCGTGGGCTTCGACGTCGACATCGGCAACGCCCTTTGCGCCAAGATGAAAGTCGAATGCGAAATCGTCACGTCCGACTGGGACGGCATCATCCCGGCCTTGAACGCGAATAAATTCAATTTCCTGATCTCGTCGATGTCGATCACCGAGGAACGCAAACAGGCCGTCGACTTCACTGACCCGTACTATTCCAACAAGCTGCAGTTCGTTGCGCCCAAGACCACTGATTTGACCATCGACAAGGCCACCCTCAAGGAAACCTTGAAAGGCAAAATCATTGGTGCCCAGCGTGCGACGCTGGCAGGTAGCTGGCTCGAAGACAACCTGGGTGACACCGTCACCATCAAGCTCTATGACACTCAGGAAAACGCCTACCTCGACCTGACCTCCGGGCGTGTCGATGCACTGCTGGCAGACAAATTCGTCAACTACGAATGGCTCAAAAGCGACGCGGGCAAAAACTTTGAATTCAAAGGCGAGCCAGTGTTCGGCAACGACAAAATCGGCATCGCCGTGCGCAAAGGCGATCCACTGCGTGAGGAGCTGAACAAAGCGCTGAAAGAAATCATCGCCGACGGCACCTACAAAAAAATCAACGACAAGTATTTCCCGTTCAGTATTCTCTGACCTGCCCGACGGGCACCGCCGCTTCTTGTTTCAGTGACAGCGTCGCGGTGCCGGTCCCTAGCAAAGCCTGCCTATGAACATTGATATCTACGGATTCGGCCCGGCCCTTGCGGCTGGCGCGCTGATGACCGTCAAACTGGCCCTGTCGGCGTTATGCCTGGGGCTGGTGCTCGGTCTGCTCGGCGCCTTGGCAAAAACATCACCCTACAAGTCGCTGCAATGGCTTGGCGGTACCTACTCGACGCTGGTGCGCGGCATCCCGGAATTACTCTGGGTCCTGCTGATCTACTTCGGCACGGTCAACCTTATGCGCAGCCTCGGCGAAGCGCTCGGCAAACCCGACCTTGAGCTAAACGCCTTTGCGGCCGGGGTGATCGCGCTCGGTTTGTGCTTTGGCGCGTATGCGACCGAAGTGTTCCGAGGGGCCATCCTCGCCATCCCTAAAGGTCATCGCGAAGCCGGTATGGCGCTGGGCATGTCCACATCGCGGATCTTCATCAAGCTGATCATGCCGCAGATGTGGCGCATCGCCCTGCCCGGCCTGGGTAACCTGTTCATGATCCTGATGAAGGACACAGCACTGGTGTCAGTGATCGGCCTTGAAGAAATCATGCGTCACTCGCAGATCGCCGTGGGCTTCACCAAACAGGCGTTCACCTTCTATATGGTCGCCGCCTTCATGTACCTGGGGCTGACAGTCCTGGCGATGATCGGCATGTACCTGCTGGAAAAACGCGCCGCACGCGGTTTCTTGAGGAGTTCGTCATGAACTGGGAAGTCATCATCAAATGGCTGCCAAGGCTGGCCCAGGGCGCAACCCTGACCCTGGAGCTGGTCGCCATCGCAGTGGTCGCCGGGCTGATTCTGGCGATACCCCTGGGCATCGCGCGCTCGTCACGGCATTTGTCCGTACGTGCCTTGCCGTACGCGTACATTTTCTTCTTCCGTGGTACGCCACTGCTGGTGCAGTTGTTTCTGGTCTATTACGGGCTGGCGCAATTCGACTCGGTACGGGCGAGCGCGCTGTGGCCGTATCTGCGCGACCCGTTCTGGTGTGCGACCGTCACCATGACCCTGCACACGGCAGCCTACATCGCCGAGATCCTGCGGGGCGCGATCCAGGCCATCCCGCCGGGCGAAATCGAAGCGGCGCGGGCGCTGGGCATGTCCAAGTGGAAAGCCCTGTTCTACATCATCCTGCCGCGCGCATCGCGCATCGGGCTGCCGGCCTACAGCAACGAAGTGATTCTGATGCTCAAAGCCAGCGCGCTGGCCAGCACCGTCACCCTAATGGAACTGACCGGCATGGCACGCACCATCATCGCCAGGACCTACCTGCCGGTCGAAATATTCTTCGCCGCCGGGATGTTCTACCTGCTGATGGCTTACGTCCTGGTACGCGGCTTCAAGCTACTGGAACGCGTACTGCGCGTGGACGCCTGCCAAGGGCGGTGAGACAAACGCGCGGGTGAATGGAGCAGCCTGAATACTCCACTCATCCGCGCCCAGTCTGTGGATAAGTCTGTTAATAACAATTCGAAGAAGGCACGAAAACCGCAGCCTGCTGGCCAAGTTCATGACTGATCATTTTTCACTCAAGCCTAAACCGCCCAAAAAACAGTAAGTTGCAGCAGTTGAGAACGGCCGCACAAAATCAGCCACTGGCGCGCCACCCCTAACTCCGATTGTGCATAAGCATTCCAGCAAAAGTGAATATGGCCCGCAAAGCCATTGTTTTACCGGCAGTACATAGGGGTGCAGAACGTGCACAGAACCTGACCAACACAAGGAAAAAACCCCAACTGTCGAGGGTGGATCAGGGAAGCAGCGGGACAGAAGCAGTGAAAAAGCTCATCGCTGAAAGTTTTTGCAATCGAATCAGTCAGCTAGGGGTTTACAACCCAAAAAATCTGGATATACTTTGCGCCCATCACGCCGGTATAGCTCAGTTGGTAGAGCAACTGACTTGTAATCAGTAGGTCCCGAGTTCGACTCTTGGTGCCGGCACCATACAAGGTTCCAGAGAAAGCTTTCAAAATCTCTGAAACCCCCGAAAAACCCGCCTTCTGGCGGGTTTTTTCGTTTTGGGGTTCTGTCAGCCTACGTCAATCCGCCAAACGCTTCATCTCGGCCACTGTGCGGGTCAGTTCGTCGGCGAGTGGGCTCGGCAGGCAAGTCTGGAAGACGCTTGCCAGTTGATCGTAGTACCACAGGGTGCCGTCCTTCCCAGTATTGAAACGAGAGAACATCTTGGGGCCATGGGTATTGAGATCGCTCACGATTGCGCGAGCGTTGTGCAGTTTGTCGCAGCCGGAGACTAACAAGACCTCTGCTGGCGCATCGGGCAGATGATCCAGATAACGCTGCTTGCGGGTATGCCAATCACCCCTCTTGCCATTTTCATCCGGTACACCATCGGTGAAGCCGAGCACGATGCGGGTGACCCGCTCGCCGAACTGCGTTCTGATCTGTGCTTCGGCGTGCGCGCCAGCATCTTCCACGGCATCGTGGAGTAAGCCCGCAATGGTCTGGTCTTCATCCCCTCCGTGCTCCATTACCAGGCAGGCGACCCCCATGAGGTGGGACAAATAGGGAATACCGGTGGCCTTGCGGGTTTGATCGGCGTGAAGCGTTGTCGCCAGGGCGACGGCGTCTGCGATTCGGAATGAAGGTTGGAAATTCGGATTCATTGCGACCCTCCAAAATGTAGTTTTTACACATTTAAAGACTGCGGTAATCAATAGTCAGGCCTGATCCTCTGGCCTGATTTCGCCAGCCAGTGGCCCGGGTGTACAGCACGTAGGTATCAGTTCGCGGGCACGGTGATCACTGGCGCCTGCGGCGGTACGCCGGTTTCGGCCAGGGAGAACAGCACGAGAATGAACAGGAATTCCGATTTGGACTTCATGTCGCGGTCGTCGATCCAGAACCAATAGCCACGATAGCGAACGGCGGAATACGCATCGGCGGGTCGCTCCACGCTCGAGTGGATACGTACCAGCGGGTCGTCCCACGGGCTTGGGTTATCGGGTGCGGCCGCTGCCGGGTTTGCGCGTCCTTCCTTCAGGTGCTGGGGAGGCACCTCGATGGTCGCGGCAAGCTCTAGGAATATTTCCGACATGGAACGTGTGAGCAGGGCGACCTCCGTATCGCTCCTCGACACCATACCGAAGGTCAATGTCAGTTCACTTGTGTCGGGACGCAGATGAAGGGTTTCGCGCACAAAGTGGCTGTCCTTCAGGACGCTTTCAGGAACGCCCTGATTGATGATAACCAGAACGGCGTCACTGTCAGCGCCCGGATTAATTCGCATGCCCAGCGATTCCGACCGCTGTATCCGTCTTAGCGTCTCAAGCACCTGATAGAAACGTGGATCCGCAGCCCGGGCACGGGTGGGCGATGTGGATCGGTTGTAGACGCCGTTAATGGCGCGGGTAGTCAATTGCAGCACGCGATCCACGGGATAGCCCGCCTGGACAAGGGAGAACACGGAAGCCGGTGATAGCGGGTGCAGCAGATAGCGTGAGAATTTCTCCCCGGAGAGTGGTGTGTAGCTGATCGTCGGTCGGTCCGTGTAACGGCCGTATGCGCCGATGGCTTGGCTATCTCCATCGTTAGGCCATCCCGAAAACCAGCTCGCGCCCAGGCTGACCTGACTCTCCATCGCGGTGGAGCTGATCATCGACGTGACATCCAGGTACACCGGTACGTCCCCGTAGCGCAACTTGACGACATTGAGCAGCGTCTGCTCTTTCCAGGTCGTGGAAAGAACACCGCCGTAGTCTGTACGATCGCGCTGAATCGAGGTTGGCCCCATTGTTCCGCACCCACCTAAGTAGCAGGCTGCGGTGAGCAATGCTACACAACGGATCGGCGTCATCAATCTTCCTCTATCAGCGCTTTGATCCGTCCGGACTTCTCTGCAGCCACCAGCGCCGCATGGTCTTTTGCATTTTGATCCGCATAGGTCAGGGCAAATTCGCCGATGGCCTGGTCGAACGTGTCCGACTTGCCCAGGTAGCCACTGATCAGCGCCGCATCCCCGGATTTGGCGTGAGCACGGGCCAGGGTAAGACCGCACAGCTCGGCATACATCTTCATTTGTGCGAACGATGCGCCTTCTACAGGCGCGGACATTTTCATGTCCCGTAACTGGCGCACAAAGAAATCCCGTCCTCTTTGGCCTTGCGTCCAGCCCAAAAAAATATCGCTGGAGGACTGCATCAGCCGCTGCCCCGTTACAACGCGCTGCCCGTGATTGTCATAAATGCTCTTGCCCGCATAAGGCTCGAGTACGGAGGGACAAGCTTCCTTGAATTGCAGGAGCAGAGGATGGTTTTCTGCGGAAAAAAACAGACCGACAAAACAACGGGTACCCACGCTACCGATGCCGACGGCTTTGAGAGCGATGTCTTCCAGACGGTAACGATCGAAGAGCACGCGGCGCTCGTGCGGCAGGGATAATCGATAATCCTGCAATGCCTTATAAACGCGCTGCTCAAAGTCTTTTTCATAAATGTGAAAAAGTATGGGCGGTTGATCGATCAGACGCCGCCGCCCCCCGACCTCGCCACTGATTGTGGGATAAAGGTAATCACCTACACGCATCTTTGCTTTTTCAATCAATTGCTCCCGCGCCTTTTTGACTTTGGCATTGGGGGCCATATCAACAATCGTTTGGGCATCCAGACGGTCGTACCAAACCTCCAGCGGACTCATCTTCGAACATTCGCGCAGACGCTCGCGATAAGCACGCACACATTCGACGGCGCTCGCCTCGGCCTCCTTGTCGGTGAGGCCGTTATCGCGCGCGGCCACGGTAAAACTGATCGCCAGACGCTTGATATCCCATTCCCACGGTGCGGGCGTCGTTTCGTCGAAATCGTTAATGTCGAAAATCAGATTGCGCTCGGGGGTCGCAAACAATCCGAAGTTCAATAGGTGGCAATCCCCGCAGGCCTGTACCTGAATACCTGTGTTCGGGGTGGTGGCCAAGTCATATGCCATCAACCCCGAAGAGCCGCGCAGAAAAGTAAACGGGCTGCGCAACATACGCCCATAGCGGACAGGTACCAGACTGGCTAGCCGATACCGGTTGGACTCTTCCAGGACATCGGTAGGGTCACGGTGTTTGCGCGGTGCTTTCCATACGGCGTGACTCGAATGTGGCATGCCCTCAAGCAAGCTCTCGCCTGCATGCACGCGTTCTTTGCGCGAGCGAAAGACCGGCTCGAAAATCCCGAATGCCTCTGCTTTTGTTTTACTTTTGATAGTTTTTTTCTTGTCGGCAGACATGTCCACTCCTTTGCTCAACGAAATCCAACTCGCTTGGGCGCCAGAACTAGTCAAACCACGGCCAGCCATTAGGCTTAGTGTTTACTGGGTGAGGTTATTTATTTTCCGGCGCGTCTAAATAACTGGCGCGAGCAGTTCTCTCTGCCGTTTTTCCGGCGAAATCATGGGGAAAAAACGAATAATCGTCACAAAGACAAGCGTAGCAGCTGCAATCCAGGGTGCTGGCAGCTGCATGGAGTCGACAAGCACGGAAGGAATGGCTCGGCACGGGCACAATTCCTCTGGAGAGCTTACGGGTAATCCTCTCCGCCGTTGGGGATTCGGCATCGGCAGATACGATTGAACGTCATCCGGCTCCCCTTCCAGGGACCGTATCTTTCGATGGCCAATTTGCCATAGCAGGAACACGACGGCTCAAACCGGCAGGCCCCTCTCAACCTTTGAGGGGCCATGGCTTGATACAGGCGTATGAGCGCCAGTAACAGCCGAATCATCACCGAGGCTTGCGGAAGGTAATGACGTAGTAGGTGCTGAAATCGGCTTTTTTTCCAAAAAGTGCTTCAAAGCAACCGGGCTTGATCTGAACCCCGACGCTGTCTACGCGGTAGAACTCCCAACCCTGCTCTGCGTATTGATTGGCGATCGACTCCAAATACACGGCGGCTTCAGTGCCTGAGTTCTTGACCTTTACTTCGATGTTGGGTGGAACCTGAACCATCTTGTATTGATACATCTGCCGTCCTTAGTCGCTGAGTGGCCTCATGCCACGCTCCGAGTCTACGGTAAGGCATGACCTTAATCGCAGCGCTGAAGCACTTTGCGATCCGTCCTACTTAAATTTCAGATCTCTGCACCCTTGATGCCTTTCCGCCACACACAACAAAAAGCCCCCTCATCAGGAGGGGGCTTGGGTCACGTCTCTGCTTGAAGCGTGAGGCTTAGCCGTTTGAGCAGCCGTTACCCATCACGCTGTATTGGAGGGTGTGACGCTGACCTTGATGGTCTTCGTAAGTCATTTGCACCGGAACAACACCACATGTGTCAGGGACTGAGTCCATGCTAATCACTTTAGCGACATCAAGTTCTGTGGCGTATGTGTACTGTTCAACGGCTGGGTTGTTGACGGCTTGCACTTCGCCAGCTGCTGCGATTGAGGAGAAGCCGACCAACGCAAGTACGATTAAACTTTTCATTTTATTTACAGGCCTTTAAATCAATCACAACTGACTGACTTCATTTGCCAACGTGGCGGAAGAAGTTGTTAAACCGTTTAGAGTTAGGTCTAACACGAAGTACCATGCCCTGTTTGTTTCGGTTACCAGGGAATGGGGTTAGTTTACAAGGGTGGGTATTTAGTTAAACCCAAAAGAACCATAATATTCTTTACCGAAACGGTAACAATCCCTGAGGCGGTGTTTTCCCAGGCGTTGCGCCGATCAGTCCGTGCCTTGGCCTGCGGGCTGCGGATGACCAGCAGCCGTTACCGAGGACGTACGCCTTATCGAGCACACAACAAAAAGCCCCCTCATAAGAGGGGGCTTGGGTCACATGTCGATCTGAAGCGTGAGGCTTAGCCGTTTGAGCAGCCGTTACCCATCACGCTGTATTCGAGGGTGTGACGCTGACCTTTGTGGTCTTCGTAAGTCATGTGCATCGGAACGACACCGCAGGTGTCCGGCACTGAATCCATGTGAATAACTTTAGCAATATCGAGATTCATAGAGTACGTGTACTGTTCAACAGCTGCGCTATTAACAGCTTGCACTTCGTCAGCCGCGGCGATTGTAGAGAAGCCGACCAACGCAAGTACGATTAAACTTTTCATGTTATTTACAGGCCTTTAAATCAATCACAACCGACTGACTTCACTTGCCGAGGAGGCGGAAGAAGTTGCTAGACCCTTTTAAAGTTAGGTCTAACACGAAGTACCATGCTCTGCTGAGTTCGTTTGCTAGGGCATGTGTGTAGTTTACAAGGATGGTTATATAGTTATACCCAAAAGAAGCATAATGTTCTTTACCGAAACGGTAACAATCCCTGGCGCGACGTCTTGGAGGCCGGAAAACCGGCCTCTGACCCCTGTCTTAAGGCAGCAAAACCACCTTATCCCCACTCCCCTTGTTAACCTCCTCGTACCGCGCCAGCCCCTCACTCAATGGCGACTCAAACAACCCGGTCGGCAAAGGCAATAATCCTTCATCAAAAAACCGCCCAAATTGATCCAGCATCCCGGCACACGCCTCTGTCCCGTAGAGCAATGAGTTGATGCCCACAACAGACCCACCTTTGCGATACAGCGCCAACGCGGGCAGATGCACGTGCCCATCCGCAGGCGCGGCGATGATGGCGATGCGGCCGAAGGGGGCCAGGGCAGTGACGGCGGCAGGAAGCCAGAAGCCAGTGGTGTCGAAGATGACGTCGGCGCCGCCGGTGAAAACTGCGTTGACGCTGGCGGCGAGGTCTTCGGGTGTGTCGAGCTGGATGGCGTTGAAGCCTCGGTCGTTGAGCGCTTTAACGTGCTCGGGGCGACGCACTGCGCCGAGCACGTGGGCACCACGGATTTTTGCCAGAGCCAGGGCGGCACTGCCGACTGCACCGTTGGCGCCGATCACCAACAGGCGCGTGTCAGCAGTCACCAGGCTCCGTTCCAGTGCATCCCACGCAGTGGTGAACGGGACGCCAAGGCTGGCAGCCTGGGCAAAGCTCAAGGCTTTGGGCTTGAGGGCGACGCCTTTGGCGGGCAGGGTCAAATACTCGGCATGCGAACCGTCGCGGATGAAGCCCGGTTCTTTACCCGTGCCCCAGACTTCCTGTCCGATCAGTGCCTGCGGACCTTCCACGACGATACCGGAGAAGTCCCGACCGGGGATGCGCGGCAGGGTGGTGTAGGGAAAGCGCCCGAGTACATTTTTCACGTCGCTGGGGTTGAGGCCGGCGGCTTTCACTTGGATCAGTACTTCGTCTTGAGCGGGGGTGGGTTTGGGCACGTCAATGTAGTGCAGGGCCGCGAGGTCGCCGGTTTTGGCAAATTGCAGGGCATTCATAAGGAACTCCATCTCTGGACGTCGCGTTGCGCTGTGCGGCTGAGCGACCGTGTTTTAGGTGTCCCGAGTGTAGGAGGAGGCGCAGGAAGCTGTCGGTCAACTGCTTCTGCTTTACTGCCAAACAACGTCAGACAATCACGCGGGCCGTCGTCAGGCCGCACGCTCGCCGACCGGGTACTGCGAAGGGCTCATGCCCAGTTCACGACGGAACATATCGCTGAAGCTGCTGGGCGAATAACCGAGATCGCGCGCGATGGTGCTGATCGGTACCCCCTGAATCAGCTCGGCGACCGCCGTTGCCAATTGCACCTGTCGCCGCCACTCAGCGAAGCCCATGCCCAGTGCAGCTTGAAACAGACGCGCCAGGGTACGCACGCTGGCGCCAGCATTTTCCGCGTGTTGCTCGAAGGACACATCCAGCGAGGGCGACGCCATCACCGCCTGGCACAGGTTGATCAGGCGCCGGTCGGAGCTATCGGGCAAGGGGATTTTCAGCACGGTGCGCTTGGCTCGCCTCAACTCCAGCAACGCAAGGTCTACGACCGCGTCGTAATAGTCCTGCCGCTGTTGATCCTGAGCCTGCTCCACCAGATTGAGGATCAGCTCACGCAGCAGCCGTCCGACTTCGATGACCTGCACTGTGCTTTCCAGCGTCACGGCAATCGCCGGGCGCAGGTAGATGTTGCGCATTTCCAGGTCCGACACCACCCGAATCCCATGCACCACGCCCGGCGGTAACCACACCGCACGTTGCGGCGGCACGACCAGCGCTTCGTGCGGGGTTTCAAGCCACATGACGCCGGACATGGCGTACAGCACCTGCCCCCAGACATGCTCGTGCGGCTCGATATACAGGCCACGCGGATACGTCCGCGCCAGGGGCTGCACGGGGACGGCGGTGTCACTGAGGTCGGGCGGAGCAGCGAGGGCCATTACGGTGACCGGGAGCGAGAAGATAGGCGCATGGTAACGAGCGTCATGGGTTGTCGCCATCAGTCCATGAGCCTGCCTCTATAGACGAAGGCGGTTGCGGCCTTGTATTTAATGTACCCCGCACACAAAAACTCCCCGATCGACCCGAGGCGTTTTTTATCAGCGCGTCACACGTTCAAGCATCAGAAAATGTTGATCGGGTAGTCGACGAAGATACGGGTTTCGTTACCTTCATCATTGTAGAAACTGGCGTTGTCCGAGACGCGCAAGAAGGAGTTGCGCAGGCGCACGGAGAGGTTTTTCGCCGGGCCAGTCTGTACGACGTATTGCAACTGGCTGAAGATTTCGCGTTCTTCGCCATTGCCGCGGCCGGAGCCGTCGTCGATGTGGTCGCCACGTACGTAGGCGACTTTATAGGTCAGGCCTGGCATCACGAGCGTGCCCAGGTTGACCCCGTAACCCAGTTGCCAGGAACGTTCGTCTTTGGCGTTGAAGTCAGACCAGTAGGAGTTGGCGAGGTAGATGGTGTTACCGCCATCACCCGTACCGCCCGCGTTGCGATAACCGCCGTATTTGTAGCCGGTATCGCCGGTGCTGCGCTGGTGAGCGAGGGTGAAGGAGTGGATACCGAGGGCGTAGGTCGCCGCCAGGCTCCAGATTTTGTTGTCGCGTGCATCGTTGACAGCGAAATCTTTGTCCAGCGTGGTCTTGTACCCGTTGAAGTCGAATGTCAGCGACTCGTCCTTCTGGAGTGCAAACACGTAGTTAAGGTTGAGGTATTGCTTCTTCAGTACATCTTCGTCGTTGGAGGCATAGAACGCTGCGCTGAAACTGTCTGTGAATTTGTAGCTACCTCCGTAGACGTCGATTTTCTTCAGATCGCCGCTGTCACGGCCTTCAGCGCTTTTACGCGACTCGGCGGTGAACCGGCCCAGATTCAGCTCAAGGCCTTCGATTTCCTTGGACGTGATCAGGGTGCCGGTGAAACTTTCGGGCAGCAGACGCACGTTGTCGTAGCTCAACACTGGCAGCGACGGCATTTGCTCGCCGTACTTGATCACGGTATTGGAGAAACGTACTTTGACGGCACCGCCGCCTTTGGCCAGGTCGTCAGCCGCTTCGCCGCTGCTGTCCTGCTTGAAAAAGTCGATACCCGCACGGCCGCTTTTGCCTTTACCGCCGTCCAGACGCACCGCGTACATCGCAAATGCATCGACGCCAAAGCCAACGGTGCCCTGGGTGAAGCCCGATGCGAAATCAGCGGTGACGGACTGACCCCATTCGGCCCTGTCCTGAACGCCGTTCTTGTAATCACGGCTGATGTAAGCGTTGCGCAAGAGCAGGTTGAGGCTGCTGTCCTCGACAAAACCTTTGGAATCCGCTTGTCCATCGGCCATTGCCTGAGTGGCGCACATGACGATCACGCCAATACGTACATTCAACATCTTGTTTTCCTTAATGCGAGTTGATCACGCGCTGTGGCCTTGGCCGGACAGGGGTTGCGGCCTTTGAGTCTGGTCAATCGGACCGACTCAGAAGGCCCGCACGAAATCATCGCAGTGGACTACTGATGCTACGTACATGGCGGGTAGCCACAGGCGGGCGCGAATCCTAGCCGTGGGTTACCGGGGTGTCAATTTTGAAAACTCAGCGGTCCAGAATCAGCATCAATGCGTCTAGCTCTGCGTCGCTGATCAATCCAACCGGGTAGCGAGCCTGCAACAACTGTCGTGAGTCTGGCTCCGGCGCCTGGGATCTTCTGGTTGTCCTTAACCAGTCCGCCATCAACTGGCGTGATTCGCTACTTGCAGACAAACTACGAGCAAAGGGCTGCTCAATACCTGCGTTCATGGGGGACAACCTCTTGAGTCTTGAGCGGCTAAATGTACCTGTGCTTTATGACAGCCCCGAGAAGGACAGTATGGGTCAGCGATTTGACGCCAATAAAAAGCCCATCAATTGATGGGCTTTAATAGCAAGAACAAGACCAACTCAGCCTTTGTGCGGGGCCGGTTGCTGCTGGGTCAGGCAGTGGATATTCCCGCCACCAAGCAACAGTTCGCGGCCTGGCACCATGACAACCTCATGTTCCGGGAACAGACGCTGCAAAATCTCACGCGCCGTTTCGTCGAGAGGGTCGTCAAAGCTAGGCGCAATAAGGCCTCCATTGACTATCAGGAAGTTAACGTAAGAGCCAGCCAGCCGCACCGTCGGGTTGCGCTCCTGACTGCCGTGCACCTGATCGACGCCTGCACACTCTTCTTCGGTGGCAAACAGCGGACCGGGAATGGGCATTTTATGCACAATAAACGGGCGACCCTTGGCGTCGTGCGCGTGTTCCAGGACGC
This sequence comes from Pseudomonas sp. MH9.2, assembly GCF_034353875.1. NCBI lineage: Bacteria > Pseudomonadati > Pseudomonadota > Gammaproteobacteria > Pseudomonadales > Pseudomonadaceae > Pseudomonas > Pseudomonas sp. MH9.2. The sequence goes on along the minus strand of NZ_CP133784.1, from coordinate 3,435,847 downwards.
GCATCGCCGCCTGGCAACGTGGATAGTTGGGGTCTTTTGGATCATCGGTCCACGCCAGTAACACTTCACCGGGGCGCACGTAGCAACAAAAGTTATCCACATGGCCGTCGGTTTCGTCGTTGTACAGGCCGTCCGGCAGCCAAATGATCTTCTCTACCGCCAGATGATCACGCAGCACCGCTTCGATCTCTTCGCGAGACAGATGCGCATTACGGTTGCGATTGAGCAGGCATTCTTCGGTGGTAATCAGTGTGCCTTCGCCGTCGACGTGAATCGAGCCGCCCTCAAGCACAAAGCCTTCGGTCACATAGCGTGGGCAACGTTCAATCTCCAGCACCTTGCTGGCCACCTGCTCGTCGAAGTTCCACGGCGCGTACAGACCGCCGTCGAAACCACCCCACGCGTTGAAGCCCCAGTCGACGCCGCGCACTTGGCCCTTGTCATTAATGACGAAGGTTGGCCCGGTATCGCGTATCCAGGCATCGTTGTTGCTGATCTCCACGACGCGAATGTTCGGCACATCGAGGCGCGCACGAGCGTTGTCGTATTGCGCGGCAGAAACACCCACGGTCACCGGTTCGAAACGCGCGATGGCTTTGGCCAGCGCGACATGGGCGCTCTGTACCGGCTTGCCGCCCAGGCGCCAGTTGTCCGGGCGCTCGGGCCAGATCATCCAAGTCTGGGTCTGCTGCGCCCATTCGGCAGGCATGTAGAAGCCATCGGCGCGTGGTGTGCTTTTCAGCGTGGTCATGGCGATCAGGACTCCAGGGAACCGTCGAGCGTTTTGATCGCGCCGTACAGGTTAGGACGACGATCACGGAAAGTGCCCCACGCGCTACGCGTGTGCTCAAGCTCGTCGAGGTCGAAGCTGTGAACCAGTACGCCTTCTTCGGTTTCGTTGAGCTCTGCGACTTTTTCGCCGAACTGGTTAGCAATAAACGACGAGCCGTAGAACGTGATGTCGTAGCCGTCCTGCTCTTCGTTACCGATACGGTTGCTGGCGATCAGCGGCATCAGGTTGGCGCCGGCATGGCCTTGTTGCACGCGCTGCCAGTGGTCGCGGGAGCTGATGGTCTTGTCATGCGGCTCGCTGCCGATGGCCGTTGGGTAGAACAGGATTTCCGCACCCAGCAACGCCATGCTGCGGGCGCATTCCGGGAACCACTGATCCCAACAGATACCCACGCCGATTTTCGCGTAACGGGTTTGCCAGACTTTGAAGCCGGTGTCGCCCGGGTTGAAGTAGTACTTCTCGTGATAGCCAGGGCCATCCGGGATGTGGCTTTTACGATAAATCCCGAGGTTGGTGCCGTCAGCGTCGATGATCACGATGCTGTTGAAGCGTGCACGCCCCGCCAGTTCGAAAAAGCTGATAGGCAGCACGACTTTCAGTTCTTTAGCGACTTTCTGGAAGTGCTTGATGGCGACGTTTTCTTCCATGGGCGTGGCCAACTGCAGATAGTCCGGGTTCGGCTTCTGGCAGAAATACGGGGTCTCGAACAATTCCTGAATCAGGATGATCTGCGCGCCTTTGGCAGCGGCTTCGCGCACCAGCTTTTCAGCGGTTTCGATGTTCGCTTCAAGATCCCAGGAACAGGCCATCTGGGTGGCGGCGACAGTAACGATACGGCTCATGGAAATCTCCTCCTGGGCAAATGCGGTGGGGCCCTCACCTTAGCAGAGGACCCGTGACAATCTTGGCAACTTTATAGACGATAAAAATCGGCTTTGGAAGGATGATTAGACGGAAAGCAAAAATAATCAGGCCTTTAAGTCGATAACAATCGATTATCAGGCCTGCTTTCCTTGCCTCACACTTCGCGAATGAATTCGAGTCAGCCGAGTTCGCCCAGCACCTTCGACACCGTATCCACAAAGAAATCCACACTCTGCCGGGTGGTGCACATCGGCGGCTTGATCTTGAGGATGTTCAAGTAGTCACCGGTGGGCTGCATGAAGATCCCTAACTCACGCAGTCGATCACACAGGTAGGCGGTTTCCTCAGTGGCAGGCTCCAGAGTTTCACGGTCGCGGATCAACTCCACGCCCAGATAGAAGCCGGAGCCATGCACCGCACCGACCAATGGATGTTTATCGATCAAGGCTTCCAGGCGTGCCTTGAAATGACCGCCTACCACTCGGGCGTTTTCCCACAGCTGTTCCTTGTCCATCACATCCAGTACGGCCAGGCCGACGCGGCAACTGACCGGACTACCGCCCGCAGATGAGAAGAAATAACCCTCGGCCTCCAGCGCTTCGGCAATTTCCCGACGGGTGATGACCGCACCCAATGGCTGGCCGTTGCCCATGCCCTTGGCCATGGTGATGATGTCCGGCACCACGCCCTGCTCTTCGAAGCCCCAGAAGTAATGGCCCAAACGGCCGTAACCCACTTGAACTTCGTCAGCGATGCACACCCCGCCCTGGGCGCGGACCTTGGCATATACCTGCTGCAGATAGCCTGGTGGCAACGAGATTCCGCCCGCGTTGCCGTACACCGGCTCACAGATGAAACCGGCGACCTGACGTTCCTGGCTGGCCAGCTCCGCCAGCGTGTGTTCGACGCTGCGTACGTAATCCGGCGCGCTGTCGCTGCCACGGAACTCACCGCGATAGGTATTCGGCGCTGTCACCGGGTGCACCCAATCAGGCCGGGTGCTCAAGGCTTGCGGATTGTCGGCAATCGAGGTGGAGATGGCATCGGTCGCCACTGACCAGCCGTGATACGCCTCCAGCACGCTGAGCATGTCGCGCCCGCCGCTGTAAGCCCAGGCAAGACGAATCGCCAGGTCATTGGCTTCGGTGCCGCTGTTGACCAGAAACACCCGGTCCATGGAGTCCGGCGCCAGCTCCAGCAATCGTTCGGAGAATTCGGCGATGGCCGCGTAATGAAAGCGCGAGTTGGTGTTGAGCAACGACCACTGGCGTGCGGATTCTTCGGCCATGCGCGGGTGCCCATGCCCCAATACCGCGACGTTGTTGAGCATGTCCAGATAAGACCGACCCTGCATATCAATCAGGTGATTGCGCCAGCCCCGCTCGATCTGCGGCGGGTCCTGATAATAGTGCTTCTGCGACCGGGCGAAGCTGGCATCGCGACGCGCCAGCAGCTTCGCTGAGTCTTCAATCGGCGGCGCATCGCAATCGAATCCCAGTAGCGCGGCGGGCGAAGGGCATACCACTTGCCAGGCTGGCGCCCACGAAGGCGTACTGAACAACGGCGGACTGATATCGGTCACGCGACACAGCTGGACGATCAAAGAGCCGCTGCTCTGACCAATCTCCTGACCTGCACGCACGGCACACCCTGAGTCCAGCGAAGAGGTCACGCCCCACACGCGCAGATTCATCTGCTCGCCGATCAACCACAGCGCAGCATCAGCGGTCAGACGCAACGTGCCGCCGAATGGCGCATGCAGCTCAGTGCCTGAAGGCACATGCAGTTCGACATGCAAAGCGCAGGTGTCAGGCTCTTTAGCGCTGTCGGGGACCGTGCGCGACAAGCGGTATTCACCATATCGGGTCGAGGCCAGTCCGCTTTTGATGCCCGCTTCGAACAACAGCTGTTCATCAATACCGCGCTTCTCCCAATTGCCGGCGGCGAAGTGCGTACTGAGCACACCCAGGTCGACAGGGGTGAATTCGCGACCACTCAGGCTGGGCAGCAGGGGCAAGAACGATTCAGCGCGGGTCTCTGGCTGAGCCAGCCCGACGCTGGCCAGAATCGCCGCCTCCATCAATTCGAGAGGCACCGAAGTGGCCACATCGAAGATACCCCACTCGCTCTGCAAATTGGCCTGGATGTAAGTGTTGTGCGGTTCGATGCTGGCCTGCTGCTCGCTGCTGAGCACCAGAATCGCGGCCCGCGCGACGATCAATGGCCACAGCGCCTGCAACTCTTCGGGTTGCAACGGGTTGATGGCCTGATACGCCTGAATCGCCGGCAGGATGTACAGCGGATTGCCATCGGCATGGTGCAACAGCGCCGCGCACGTCACTGACAGGTCGGCAACTCGCCAGGTAGTGACCAAGTCCCCGAAATCAATCAAGCCCTGCAACTGCCATTGGCGCTGCTGATCGCGTACCCAGACCACGTTATATTCGGTGATATCCAGGTGAATCGCCTGCACCGGCAGCTTCGCCACCAGCGGTCGTAAGCGGTGCGCCGCCTGCTCGGCGGCGTGTGCGAGCAAGGCGCGCTCTTCAGCGTTATTGATGACCGGTAATAGATGCCTGATCAACGCATCGGCATGCCGCGGGTCCCACTGCAGCGTTCGCTCCAGCCCCGCGTGCTGAAAACTCGCCAGCGCCAGGTCGACCTGAGCGCACAGTTCACCCAATCCCACCACCACGTCGCGGCTCAGGTGGGGCAAATGGGCTAACGACTGACCGTCGATGAACTCAAGCAACCGCGCCTGCACCGTCCGACCGCCGATCTCCAGCGAAAGCAATTCCTCACCGTTGCTGGCCGCCATCACCCGAGGCACACGCAACCCCGGCTCCGCCCCTAAATGCCCCAACGCCGCGTGCTGTGCCTGAAGCTCGCGCAACGAATAATCACCGTGGCAAATCTTCAAGACATAGCGCCCCTGAGCGCTGTCGAGCAAATAGTTACGATCCTGCTGGCTACCCAACTCCTTGAGCGTGCCGCTCAACCCGTAATGCTGCTCAAGCAATAGCAACGCCTGCTCGGCGCTGACTTCCGGGCACGGCAGACTGGAACGATGAATCAACGTGGCGAGCGACATGACGACCTCAACGGTTCTTGTTAGCGGCCTATATCGCCAGTTGGCTGGGCGATGTGCAAGGGGTGTGTTCAGGAAAAACCACAATAAGGAAGAAATGAACGGCTTCTATGAACGGCAGAGAGGACGCAGTGGGCGCATGCTCATTGGGGATCAATACGGTATCTACAGGATCGCGGGCGCGCGGACGACCTTCTGCGTTTTTTTTGCCGCACTTAACGCACGGGAAAACTCAAAAAATTTAGGTGTTTATGGTCACCAACTTCGGTCGCGACAGTTTTATGGCGCGCAACCTGCTCCTCATGTGTTTTTTTCATGGCTTTGTAGCGTTTTCTCGATCAATCGCTCTTGCACCTGCCCTCTCCTGCCGACAAGCTATGTCTCATCCGCTTAACGTCCATCCAAGGAAGAAGGCAAACTCATGCGAATCCTCGTTACAGGCGGTGCCGGCTTTATCGGTTCGGCGCTGATCCGTCACCTGATCCAGAACACCGATCACGAAGTCCTCAATTACGACAAACTGACCTACGCCGGCAATCTGGAGTCGCTGCAAAGCATTGCGACCAACACCCGCTATGAGTTTGTGCAGGCCGATATCGTTGATCAGGCCGCTGTCAGCGCTGTGCTGGCACGCTTCGAGCCCCACGCGATTATGCATTTGGCTGCTGAGTCCCACGTTGACCGTTCTATTGATGGTCCGGCGGAATTCATTCAGACCAACATCGTCGGCACCTACAGCCTGCTTGAGGCCACACGCGCCTACTGGAGCAAGCTGCCTGAAGCAGAACGTGCGGCGTTCCGCTTCCACCATATTTCTACAGACGAGGTGTACGGCGACCTGCACGGCGTCGATGACCTGTTCACCGAAACCACGCCTTACGCGCCAAGCTCGCCGTATTCGGCCAGCAAAGCGGCGTCCGATCACCTGGTTCGGGCCTGGCACCGCACCTATGGCCTGCCGGTTGTCGTCACTAACTGCTCCAATAACTACGGGCCGTTCCACTTCCCGGAGAAGCTCATCCCGCTGGTGATCCTCAACGCCTTGGCGGGTAAACCGCTACCGGTGTATGGCAATGGCCTGCAAGTACGCGACTGGCTGTATGTCGAAGATCACGCCCGGGCGCTGCTTAAAGTGGTAACCGAGGGTGTTGTCGGCGAGACGTACAACATCGGCGGGCACAATGAGCAAAAGAATATCGATGTGGTGCGCGGCATCTGCGCGCTACTTGAAGAACTGGCGCCTGAGCATCCGCCGGGTGTAGCGAATTTCGCTGATCTGATCACCTACGTAACCGATCGCCCAGGCCACGATATGCGCTATGCCATCGACGCCAGCAAGATCGAGCGCGAGCTGGGCTGGACCCCTGAAGAAACATTCGAATCGGGTCTGCGCAAAACCGTGCAGTGGTATTTGGATAACCTAGACTGGTGCCGTAGGGTCCAGGACGGCAGCTACCAAGGCGAACGACTGGGATTCACTGACCTTAAGGATTTGATCGCATGATGAAAGGCATCGTTCTGGCTGGCGGTTCGGGCACGCGTCTGCACCCCATCACCCTTGGTGTTTCCAAACAATTGCTGCCGGTCTATGACAAACCGATGATCTATTACCCGATCTCGGTCCTGATGCTGGCCGGCATCCGTGAAATCCTGGTTATTTCCACCCCGCAGGACTTGCCGCAATATCGCAACCTGCTGGGTGATGGCAGCCAGTTTGGCGTGCATTTTCACTACAAGGAACAGCCCACTCCGGACGGCCTGGCCCAGGCGTTTCTGATCGGCGAAGAATTCATCGGCGATGACCCGGTGTGCCTGATTCTGGGCGACAACATTTTCCACGGACAGCATTTCAGCGAGCAGTTGCAAAGTGCCGCCGAGCACCCCAAAGGCGCGACGGTCTTCGGTTATTGGGTCAAGGATCCAGAGCGTTTTGGCGTGATTGATTTCGATGAGAGTGGCCGTGCGCTGTCCATCGAAGAAAAGCCGAAAAAGCCGAAATCCAGCTACGCCGTGACCGGTCTGTATTTCTACGACAATGACGTTATCGAGATCGCCAAAGCGGTGAAGCCTTCGCCCCGTGGCGAGCTGGAGATTACCGACGTCAACAACGCCTATCTGGAACGCGGCGATCTGCGGGTCGAGCGCTTCGGTCGGGGTTTTGCCTGGCTTGATACCGGCACCCACGACAGTCTGCTGGAAGCGTCGCAGTACGTTCAGACCATTGAGCATCGTCAGGGCCTGAAAGTGGCTTGCCTGGAAGAGATCGCGTTCCAAAACGGCTGGATCGACCGCGAGCACCTGCTCAACCGCGCAGATGCATTTGGCAAGACCGGCTATGGCCAATACCTGTTCAAGCTTGCCGGGGAATATCAATAATGAAGGTGGTGCCGACTGAACTGCCTGGGGTCCTGATCCTGGAACCCAAAGTATTTGGCGACGAGCGCGGGTTTTTCTATGAAAGCTTCAATGCGCGCGACTTTAAACAAGACACTGGCATAGAAGCGGACTTCGTTCAGGACAACCACTCACGCTCGCAAAAGGGCGTGTTGCGGGGCCTGCATTACCAACTGGAACACACCCAAGGCAAATTGGTTCGGGTCACGGCGGGAGAAGTGCTGGATGTCGCGGTGGATATTCGCCGCAGCTCACCGACCTTCGGTCGCTGGGCCAGCATCCGGCTTTCTGCCGAAAACAATCGTCAGTTGTGGATTCCGCAAGGCTTTGCTCACGGGTTCCTGGTGCTCAGCGACTACGCCGAATTCCTCTACAAGACCACCGACTACTATCAGCCTCGTGCCGAGCGCTGCATTCGCTGGAATGACCCGGACCTGGCAATTGACTGGCAGCTCACCGACATCCCGAAACTGTCGGAGAAGGATCAAAACGGCAGAAGCCTGAATGAGGCTGAGCTGTTCTCATGACCCAGTCCTCCACTCCACCACTGAAGATATTGATCAGTGGACAGCATGGTCAGGTGTCACGCGAGTTGCAGAAAAGCCTGGCTGATCTCGGCGAACTGCACGTGCTGGGGCGCGATCAACTGGACCTTGGCCAGCCCGAGGCCATTCGTGACCACGTGCGCGCACTACGTCCAGACCTGATCATTAATGCGGCAGCGCACACCGCAGTCGATCAGGCTGAAAACGAACCCGAGCTGGCCTTCGCGATCAATGCCACGGCACCGGGTATTTTCGCTGAAGAAGCTGATCGGCTGGGCATCCCCCTGATTCACTACTCCACCGATTACGTGTTCGACGGCAAAAAAGACTCGGCCTATACCGAGCAGGATCTGCCGAACCCGCTGGGTGTGTATGGTCGTAGCAAACTGGCGGGCGAACAGGCGATTGCGGCGGTGGGGGGCAAACACCTGATCCTGCGCACCAGCTGGGTTTACTCCCTGCACGGGCGTAACTTCCTGCTGACCATGCAACGCCTGCTGCAAGAGCGGGCAGAATTGCGCATCGTCTCGGACCAGATCGGCGCACCCACCTGGGCCGGCACCATCGCCCACAGCACGCGCTTGCTGATCGAACACTGGCGCGACGGACAGGCTGGCGCCTGGGGTACGTATCACCTGACCGCCAGCGGCGAGACGTCGTGGTTCGGTTTTGCTCAGGCCATTGGTGAGCAACTGATCAAACAAGGCAAGCCCTGTGCGACGCTGGAAGCGATTCCGTCCAGCGCCTACCCGACTCCCGCCGAACGCCCGCTGAACTCACGCCTCGATTGCAGTCTTCTGCAGCGTGAATGGCAGGTGCAGCAGCCTGATTGGCATCACGCGTTGCTGGAGTGCTTAGCCGGTCAGCAGTAGGCATAATGGGTCGATCAGCTTCTGCCCGGAGGGCGTAGGCACTGACGTGTCTGAGAGCGGCGTCACGCGGAGTACCTGGGACACCGCTTTCGCAGACACGTCAGTGCCTACAAATAATCCGTGTCAGGCGAACATCATCTGGCGCATTTCTATGATCACGACGTCCACCGTTGCCCGACGCCCCCGCTGGCGCAGCCTTGCGTTGCTGGCGCTTTGTCTTGCGCCGCTGTTGTGGCCACTGCAGCATCTGGCCGAGCGTTATTACGGCAACGAGCTGGTCAGCCAGAACCGCCAGACGCTTGATCTCTACGTCGCCAACCTGCTCGGCACCCTGCATCGCTATGAAGTATTACCACAAATTCTCGGCGATCTTCCAGCCCTGCGCGCGGTGTTGGCGAATCCCCAGCAAAAGGTCACTCTGGAAGACGCCAACCGGTTACTCAAGGATATTTGCGAACAGACCGGGGCAGAGGTGATGTACCTGATGGACCCCAGCGGCAATACGCTGGCAGCGTCCAACTGGGACCAGCGCGACAGTTTCGTGGGGCGCAACTTCGCCTTTCGCCCTTACTTCAGTGAAGCCATGGCCGGCGGCCTGGGGCGCTTTTTCGGCTTGGGCACGACTTCGGCCAAACGCGGTTACTTCTTTGCCGGTGCCGTGCACGATGGCGACAAGGTGATTGGGGTGCTGGTGGTCAAGGTCGATCTGGACCGCACCGAGACCTTGTGGGGCAAAACCCCAGAGCAATTGCTGCTGACCGATCACAATGGCGTGGTGATCCTGACCTCAAACCCGGAATGGCGCTTTCGCGCAACCCGTCCGCTGAGCCAGGAAGAACAGCAAGCGATCAACGCCATCCAGCCCTATCCGACCCGGAACCCAAAACCGTTGCACCTCGACGAAAAGGCCTGGTTGACGCAAACCCAGCAGATCGACGAGACCGGCTGGGCCGTGAGTATCCTTGCCCCACGTGGGCTGATCGACCGACCGGTGCGTACCGCCGTCGCTGTCGGCGGCGCGACCCTGTTGGTGCTGATGCTGCTGCTGGGCCTGATGATGCAACGCCGGCGCCATTATCTGGACCGCATTGCCTTCGAAGCCAAGGCCCGTCGCGAGCTGGAAATGCGCGTAATCGAACGTACCGCCGACCTGGAAGGCCTGAACAGTCGACTCAAGCAAGAAGTACTGGAGCGCGAGCAGGCGCAGCAGGAACTCGTCCGCGCACAAGACGAACTGGTGCAGGCCGGTAAACTCTCGGCACTGGGGACCATGTCTGCCAGCATTAGCCATGAACTCAATCAACCGCTGGCGGCGATCCGCAGCTATGCGGAAAACGCCGAAGTGCTGCTCGATCACGAACGCACCGAGGACGCTCGCGGCAATCTCAAGCTGATCAGCGAACTCACCGGACGCATGGCCTCGATCATTGCCCATCTGCGCGCGTTTGCCCGACGTGATCGGCATGCGCCGGAAAGTGTCGCCCTGCAACCGGCGCTCGACGATGCCTTGGCGCTGCTGTCCAAACGTCGTCGGGCAATGGAAGTTGAACTGATCCGCGACATGCCGGACGCGACACTCTGGGTCCAGGCCGGTGAAACCCGCTTGCGTCAGGTACTCGGTAACTTGTTGGCCAATGCCCTTGATGCGCTCACCGAAAAAGGTCCGCCACGCAAACTCTGGCTGAGTGCCGAACAGACTCCCGAAGGCGTCAATCTGTATATCCGCGATAACGGCCCGGGTTTTTCCAAAGAAGCTCTGGCCCGTGCCCGCGAGCCGTTCTTCACCACCAAGACCCGCACCCAGGGTTTGGGCCTCGGCCTGGCGATTTGCGATACGCTGATGCGCGCGCTGGGCGGAGAGTTACTGCTCGCCAATCATCCCGACGGCGGCGCCCTGCTGACCCTGCACCTGCAGGCCGGGGCGGCCGGGGTCAATCTTCAACCGCCAGAGGATCTATCTGCATGAGTACGGACCACGCCATCGACAGCCGGATTCAGGTGGTGCTGATCGACGACGACCCGCATCTGCGAGGCGCCCTCAGCCAGACCCTGGACCTTGCCGGCTTGCACGTTCTGGCGTTGGCCGACGCCAAGGGCCTGGCGAGTCGCATTGAGCGCGACTGGCCTGGCGTGGTGGTGAGTGATATCCGCATGCCCGGCATCGACGGGCTCGAACTGCTCGCACAACTGCATACTCAGGACCCGGAACTGCCCGTGCTGCTGATGACCGGTCATGGCGACGTGCCGTTGGCGGTGCAAGCCATGCGCGCCGGCGCCTATGATTTCCTGGAGAAGCCGTTCTCCAGCGACGCCATGCTCGACAGCGTGCGCCGCGCGCTTGATCTGCGCAGCCTGGTGCTGGACAACCGCAGCCTGCGCCTGGCCTTGAGTGATCGGACCCAATTGAGTACGCGCCTGGTCGGTCAGTCCGCGCCAATGTTGCGTCTACGTGAACAGATCGGTGCCTTGGCCGCGACCAAGGCCGACGTGCTGATACTCGGTGAAACCGGCACTGGCAAAGAAGTGGTTGCCCGCGCCTTGCACGACCTGTCCAACCGCCGTGCCGGGCCTTTTGTCGCGATCAACGCAGGGGCACTGGCCGAGTCCGTCGTCGAAAGCGAGCTGTTCGGGCATGAGCCGGGCGCGTTCACTGGCGCGCAAAAACGCCGGATCGGCAAGTTCGAATTCGCCAACGGCGGTACGCTGTTTCTCGACGAAATCGAGAGCATGAGCCTGGAGGTGCAGGTCAAATTGCTGCGCTTGCTGCAAGAGCGCGTGGTCGAGCGCTTGGGTGGCAATCAGCAGATTCCACTGGATATCAGGGTGATCGCCGCGACCAAGGAAGACCTGCGTCAGTCTGCCGATCAAGGACGCTTCCGCGCTGACTTGTATTACCGGTTGAACGTCGCACCGCTGAAAATTCCACCGCTGCGCGAGCGTGGCGAAGACGCGTTGATGCTGTTCCAGCACTTTGCCGACTCAGCCAGCACCCGCCACGGATTGCCCAAACACGAACTGCAACCGGGCCAACGCGCCTTGCTGTTGCGGCACACCTGGCCGGGCAATGTGCGCGAACTGCAGAACGTCGCAGAACGCTTTGCCCTTGGCCTGGAACTGGCCCTTGAAGGCAATGAAGTCCCTAATATGCCAACCACCGGAGGCGGGCTCAGCGAGCAGGTTGAAAGCTTCGAACGATCCTTGATCGCGGCAGAGCTGACCCGGCCTCACAGTTCCGTGCGCAGCCTCGCCGAAGCCTTGGGGCTGCCACGCAAAACCCTGCACGACAAGTTGCGCAAACACGGCCTGAGCTTTGGTGACAGCAGCGGCAGCGCTGCCGATGAGCTCGATTGATAAATAGGAGCCCGCATGAATAACGACAGCCACCATTTGCAGAAGGTGCTGCATCACGACATCCCTCTGACCCGCGAGATGGGCCTCAAGGTGCTCAGCTGGCAAGGGCAACAGCTGCGTCTGCATTTGCCCCTGGCCCCCAACACCAATCACAAAAACACCATGTTCGGCGGTAGCCTGTACAGCGCGGCCGTGCTGGCGGGTTGGGGCTGGCTGCATTTGCGCCTGCGCGAAGAGGGAATCGAAGACGGGCATATTGTGATTCAGGAAGGGCAGATCAGCTATCCGCTACCGGTCACCGCCGACGCCATCGCCACGTGCGAGGCGCCAGAGGATGCCGCCTGGGAAAAATTTCTAAGCACGTACCGCCGTTATGGACGCGCCCGCTTGACCTTGCCGACGCACATTTTCAATCAGGGCAGTGACGACGCGGCAGTACGTTTCAGCGGGCAGTTTGTGTTGCATCGTTAAGCCCTATAGCTCGGATTTGGCCAGCGCCAACAGCTTGCTGCGCCACGGCGCGTTCGCCGGCAACGCGAGAAACGAGGTGTTGAGCAGCGACTCGCGCGACGGGTAGCTGAACGTCTCGCCTGCCAGATCGAGCACTTCGCCGCCTGCGCCTTCGAGTACCCCTTGAGCCGCAGCGGTGTCCCACTGCGAGGTCGGCGCCAGACGCGGATAACAATCGGCGGCCCCTTCGGCCAGCAGGCAGAACTTCAGTGAGCTGCCGACGCTGGTCAGTTGCAAATCACCCAGACTCTCGGACAATCCCGCCAACAAGCGTTCCTGTGCCGGGCTGGTGTGACGACGGCTGGCGACCACGGTAAACGCTTGGCCGGGTGCTGGCGCCGTTCGCACGCGGATCGGCGCAGCATGCGCCTCATCATCACTGCGCCACGCGCCCAACCCCGCACCGCCGAAGTAGCAGCGATTATTGGTGGGCATCGAGACCACGCCAAACACCACGCGCCCCTGTTCGATCAGGGCGATGTTGACGGTGAATTCTTCGCTGCCGGAAATGAATTCCTTGGTGCCGTCCAGCGGATCGACCAGCCACCAGCGCTCCCAAGTGGAGCGCTCACTGAGGGGAATGTCGGCATCTTCTTCAGACAGCACATGAATATCAGGCGCCAGCGCCTGCAAACCCGCGACCAATAGATGATGCGCCGCTATATCCGCGGCGGTGACGGGCGACGCATCGGTCTTGGTGACGACGGACACATTTGCGCGCCAATACGGCAGGATCACTTCGCCTGCACGTCTGGCCAGCTCAATCACGGGCGCCAACAACGGATGCGGCAGATGAGCGAACGCTTGGGTCATGGCTCGAATACTCCACGCTGGGTCAATAAGTCGCGGACCAGATACAGCGCCGCCAAGGCACGGCCCTCGCTGAACTGTGGGTGTTGAATCAGGCTGGACAGTTCACGCAGATTGACCTTGTCGACGCGCATCGGCTCTGGCTCGTCGCCCGGCAGGCTCTCTTCATACAAATCAGTGGCCAACACCACCTGAATCTTCTGGCTCATGTAACCGGGCGACAGGGACAGCTCGGTCAAATGCTCAAGCTGATGAGCGCCAAACCCGGCTTCCTCCTTAAGCTCACGATTGGCAGCGGCCAGGATGTCTTCGCCCGGTTCGATCAGGCCCTTGGGCAAAGACAACTCGTACTCGTCGGTCCCCCCGCAGTACTCCTCGATCAATACCGCGTGGTCGGCATCGAGCATCGCGACGATCATCACTGCGCCATAACCAACGCCTCTACTCACCAGACGCTCGTACGTGCGCTCGACGCCGTTGGCAAAACGTAACTGCAACGCTTCGACACGGAACAGATGGCTACTGGCGACGATTTCGCGGGCGAGGATGGTGGGTTTCTGTCGCATGGCAAGCTCCTTGGCGTGGACGGAGTACTATACCGTGGCTTTCCCGATTGTCTGTGTCGGATATGCTGACGTGGCTCATTCACCGCCCGAGAGACCTGAATGCCTTCTTTACCCTGGCGCGACATTGATACCGTTCTGCTCGATATGGACGGCACCCTGCTCGACTTGCATTACGACAACCATTTCTGGATGGAGCACCTGCCACAGCGCTACGCCGAACTGCACGGGGTCAGCCGGGCCATGGCCGAACTGGAAATGGCCCCGCTGTTCGAAAAGAATGCTGGCACGCTCAACTGGTACTGCCTGGACTTCTGGAGCGCCGAGCTGAAGCTACCGCTGCGCGAGCTGAAACTGGAAACTGCGCACCTGATCTCCCTGCGTCCGGATGCCGAAACGTTTTTGATGGCAATCAAGCAGGCCGGCAAACGCGTGATCATGATCACCAACGCCCACCGCGACTCGCTGTCATTAAAGATGGAGCGGGTGCAACTGGCGCCCTACTTCGAACGCATGATCAGCTCCCACGACTACGGGTTCGCCAAAGAGAACGCGCAGTTCTGGGCTGCGTTGCACGCCGACATCGCCTTCGAGCCAGGTCGCAGCCTGTTCATCGATGACACCCTGCCGATCCTGCGCAGCGCCCGAACATTCGGAATCGCCCATCTGCTGGCCGTCAGCGAACCCGACAGCCGCAAGGGCCCGAAGAACACCGAAGAGTTTGCCGCGGTAGCGGATTATCGGACGTTGATTGCGGGGCTTTAGCTGCGCGGACACTGTAGGAGCGGGCTTGCCCACGATGGCGTTTTACCTGACACACCGCATCAACCTGATCGCAGGCAAGCCAGCTACAGGACGAACTGCCTGCATAACGCCCCGGAGCGAAGATGGACATCAAACAGCTTAAATTCCTCATCGCCCTCGACGAGACCCGGCACTTCGGCCAAGCGGCGGCGCGCTGCCACATTACCCAGCCGACCCTGTCGATGCGCCTGCGCAGCCTGGAAGAAGAGCTGGAGTTGCCGCTGGTCAATCGTGGTCAGCGCTTCGAAAGTTTTACCGCGCCGGGTGAACGGGTATTGGCCTGGGCGCGGACGGTACTCGCCGCCTATGACGGCTTGTACGCCGAAGCGGCAGCGTGCCGGGGGCATCTGGTCGGTACGTTGCGCCTGGGCGTGGTGCCGCTGTCGAGTTTCGATCCACTGCCACTGATGCAACGCCTGCATCAGTTGCACCCCAACCTGCGCTTCGAACTGTCGGCGCTCAGCTCCGAGCAGATTCTGGAGCAGTTGGCGAGCAATCAGCTGGATCTGGGCGTGTCGTATCTGGACCGGCTCGACGGTGAGCGCTTTGATTCTCTGGCACTGGCAAAAACACGCATGGGCCTGCTTTACGATCACCGTCACTTCAGCTTCGGTGAAGATCCACTCAGCTGGGAAAGCCTGATCGAGCTGCCCCTCGGCCTACTGACCAGCGGCATGCACTTTCGTCAATCCATCGACCACAATTTCCACAGTCGGGGCCTGAACCCCCTGCCCTTGTTGCAAACCGACGCGGTCCATCAGTTGCTGCAAGCGGTGCATGGCGGTTTCTGTTGCGCGATCATGCCACTTGATGGCGGTCTGGAGACCCTGACCGAGCACCTGCGCCTGCACCCTATCGCGGAGGCCAAAACCCTGGCCCGGCTGGGTTTGATCATGCGTCGTAGCGCGCCGCACTCTGCCCTGGCCGAAGCATGCTTCGCGGCCTACCAGAAAATCATCGAAGCATCTTGATCGACGTCATCTATCAAGGCATCAGCACTAGCGATTAGACGTTATCCGACGACAGGCCTAGGCTAAAGGCAAATAACCTGCCGGTACGATCCCATGCCCGCCAAGCGCACGGTCAGCACGGCGCCCGCGTCCGCCGCAAGCCACGCCTACAGCTACTCAAACCTTGAACGCGAAGCCTCGGGGAGCACGGCGCTGGCCGAAGAGGTGGCGCTGGCCATTGCCTACAATGGCATCAGCCAAGCGGTGATGCTGGTCAGCCCGACCGATCTCGAAGACTTCATCGTCGGCTTCAGCCTGGGCAGCGGCATCATTGCCTCTCCCGACGAAATCTACGACCTGAAGCTCAGCGGCTCGGGTTCTGCGCAGCACGCGCAGGTGGAGATCGCCAGCCGCGCCTTCTGGAACCTCAAACAGCAGCGTCGCCAACTGGCCGGGACCAGTGGCTGTGGCCTGTGCGGTGTGGAAGCGGTCGAGCAAGCGTTACCCGAACTCGATGTATTGCCGGGCGCGCCATTGCCGCCTGCGATCTGGCTGGAAGGGCTGCGCCAACGCATCAGCGCATTCCAGCCACTGGGCCAGCATTGCGGCGCGGTACATGCCGCGCTGTTCATGGACAGCACGGGAGAGCTGCTGCTGGGCCGCGAAGACATCGGCCGGCATAACGCCCTCGACAAACTGATCGGTGCGTTGATCCGCCAGAACATTCCATTGACTGGCGGGATTGCCATCGTCACCAGCCGTTGCAGCCTGGAACTGATCCAGAAAGTACTGCGCGCCCGCATTCAGACGCTGGTCAGCCTGTCCTCGCCCACCGGCCTGGCCCTGCAATGGGCACGCCGACACAACCTCAATTTAATCCACCTGCCGCAACACAGTGCGCCGCGGGTCTATAGCCCTGCGATGGAGAATCAAGCGTGAGCATTCGTCACCAAGCCGACAAAACCCCGACGCCCCGCTACAAACCGTACAGAGGCGCGGCGGGCGGCTGGGGCGCACTGGTCAGTGTTACGCAGGCTTGGCTGAGCAGTGATAACGCACTGAAGAACCTGCGCATGATGCTCAAGACTAACCAGAACGGCGGCTTCGACTGCCCAGGCTGCGCGTGGGGCGATTCGCCGGAAAGCGGCATCGTGAAGTTCTGCGAGAACGGCGCCAAGGCGGTCAACTGGGAAGCCACCAAGCGCCGTGTCGATGCCTCGTTCTTCGCCCGCTACAGCGTCAGCGCCCTGCGTGAGCAAAGCGACTACTGGCTCGAGTACCAGGGTCGCCTGACCGAGCCGATGAGCTACAACGCTGAAACCGATCGTTACACGCCAATCAGTTGGGACGACGCGTTCGCCCTGATTGGCAAGCATCTGCGTAACCTGCCAAGCCCAAACATGGCCGAGTTCTATACCTCGGGCCGGGCCAGCAATGAAGCCGCCTACCTGTATCAGCTGTTCGTACGCGCCTACGGCACCAACAATTTCCCCGACTGCTCGAACATGTGCCACGAGGCCAGCGGTGTCGCCCTGGCGCAAAGCGTTGGCGTCGGCAAAGGCACGGTAACCTTCGATGACTTCGAACACGCCGATGCGATTTTCGTTCTCGGCCAAAACCCCGGCACCAACCACCCGCGCATGCTCGAACCGCTGCGTGAAGCCGTCAAACGCGGCGCGCAAGTGGTGTGCGTCAACCCGCTCAAAGAACGCGGCCTGGAACGCTTCCAGCATCCGCAGCACCCGCTGGAAATGCTCACCAACGGCTCGGAGCCGACCAACACTGCGTACTTCCGCCCGGCATTGGGTGGCGACATGGCGCTGTTGCGCGGCATGGCCAAGTACCTGTTGCAATGGGAACGCGAGGCTCAGGCCAACAACGCACCGTCGGTCTTCGATCACGCCTTCCTAAACGAACACACCGACGGCGTGCTTGATTACCTGGCGACCGTCGATGACACCTCGTGGGAAGAGATCATTGAGCAGTCCGGCTTGCCCCTTGCCGATATCGAGCACGCGGCGAAGATGTACTGCAAAGGTCAGAAAGTCATCATGTGCTGGGCGATGGGCATCACTCAGCATCGCCATTCGGTGCCGACCATTCAGGAAATTGCCAACCTGATGCTCCTGCGCGGCAACATCGGCAAGCCCGGCGCAGGCCTGTGCCCAGTGCGTGGTCACAGTAACGTGCAGGGCGACCGGACCATGGGCATCAATGAGCGCCCACCTGCGTTATTCCTTGATGCGCTGGAAAAACGCTTCCAGTTCAAAGCCCCACGCGCATCGGGTCATAACGTGGTGGAAGCTATCCACTCAATGCTCGCGGGCAAATCAAGGGTCTTTATCGGCCTGGGTGGCAACTTCGCCCAAGCCACACCAGACAGCACACGCACCGTTGAAGCCTTGAACAACTGCGACCTGACGGTGCAGATCAGCACCAAGCTCAACCGCAGCCACCTGACTCACGGCGCACACGCACTGATCCTGCCATGCTTCGGCCGGACCGATATTGATATCCAGTCCGAAGGCCCACAAGCGGTGACGGTGGAAGACTCGTTCAGCATGGTTCATGCGTCCAATGGCCAACTGCAGCCCCTGTCCAGACAGATGCGTTCGGAGCCGGCAATCATCGCCGGTATCGCTGCCGCGACCCTGGGCACGCAACCCGTGGACTGGTTGTGGCTGACTGCGGATTACAGCCGTATTCGCGACCTGATTGCTGACACCATCCCCGGTTTCAAGGACTTCAATGAGCGCCTGAAAAATCCGGGGGGCTTCTATCTCGGCAATGCAGCCAGTAAACGCCGCTGGAACACACCCACCGCCCGAGCCAACTTCAAGGCCAACGTCCTGCCGCTGGACCTGGTGCATGAGAACGTACGCTCTACCGGCCAGACTCCCGACCTGATCATGCAGTCCATGCGCTCGCACGATCAGTACAACACCACTATTTATGGGCTGGACGACCGTTATCGCGGGGTCAAAGGTCAGCGGGATGTGTTGTTCGTCAACGAAGCAGACATTATCCGCCTGGGCTTCAAGCCGGGGCAGAAGGCGGACCTGGTGTCGATCTGGGACGATGGTCGCGAGCGCCGCGTAAAAGGCTTCACCCTGCTGGCATTCGATATTCCCGCCGGACAAGCAGCCGCTTATTACCCGGAAGTGAACCCGTTAGTGCCACTCGAAAGCGTGGGTGACGGCAGCCATACACCAACGTCAAAGTTCATCGCTATCCGCCTGGAAACAGCAAGTGACGACGGACGGATTATGTAAACTGACAAGGAACAATGGCATACAGCGACTAACGGCATGTATGCCAAGTAAGCTCAGAGTGCTATTTACAACTAAAGTTCCCGTTAAAAAACAGCATGTTAGTGTTTTCTTATAATACGTGTTACTCGTCGGATTTAGATTGTAGCAATACTGACATGGCCTCAGGATCGCGCCGTCATCCCTATGAGGTTCCATACATGAAGTATTCCTCGATTCTGTTGTTGTCTCTCTCCCTGGCCAGTGGTTTTGCCTCAGCTGGCGGCACCGCTGAAGCCGGCGTGGGCGGTGCATTGGGTGGGGTACTCGGTTCCGTTGTCGGCCAACAATTGGGCGGCAGCACAGGTTCAGCGATTGGCGCTGGTCTAGGCGGTGCGGCAGGTGGCGCAGTGGGCGCAGACCGTCGCAACCGTGGTGAAGCCGCTATTGGTGGCGGCTTGGGCGCAGCGGGCGGCAACGTGCTTGGCCGCAGCGTCGGCGGCACTACCGGCAGCCTGATCGGCGCAGCAGCCGGTGGCGGTGCAGGTGGCGCCCTGGGTAACTACATGGGCAACGAAAGCCGCGACGATGGTCGTGGAGACCGCCGCTACCGTGGTCGCGATGATCGTCGTGATTACCGCGGCGACCATCGCGGTCGTGGTCATGCCTATGGTCATCGCAAACATTGGGATGATCATGATCGCCGCTGAGTGATCGCACGTGTCGCTATATCTGCCGCTGGCTGCACTCCCCACGCAGCCAGCGCTGCTTTAAAGTCCGCTAAACCAACCTTCTGATCAACACCGGTCGCCTGCCCGCTGGGGAGCCGTGTCTGTCATATACCGTCTAATTAGCGCTCGAGTGGACCAACCCAGTCAAACTTGACGCACCACTCTTACAGCGTTTCTGACATTTTCCAGACAAACAAAAACGCCCCCGACCTTGCGGTCGGGGGCGTTTTTTTAACAGCTAACTAATGAATCAGTTGCCGTTTTTCTTGGCAGAGCGGGTGCGCTCGCTTTCACCAAGGATTTTCTTACGCAGGCGGATCGACTTCGGCGTTACTTCGCAGAGTTCGTCTTCTTGAACGAATTCCAGCGCTTGTTCCAAAGTGAAACGGATAGGCGGAACCAAAGCGATGGTTTCGTCTTTACCGGAAGCACGCATGTTGTCGAGCTTCTTGCCTTTGGTTGGGTTAACGCCCAGGTCGTTGTCACGGCTGTTGATGCCGACGATTTGACCTTCGTACACGTCTTCACCGTGACCCAGGAACAGCTTGCCACGCGCCTGCAGAGTTTCCAGCGAGTAGGTCAGAGCCTTACCGGTAGCAACCGAAACCAGTACGCCGTTCTGACGACCGGACATGTCGCCGGACTTCATTACGTCGTAACGGTCGAAGATGCTGGTCAGGATGCCGGCACCGGATGTCAGGGTCAGGAATTCGTTACGGAAACCGATCAAGCCACGTGCCGGGATGTTGTACTCAAGGCGAACGCGCCCTTTGCCATCCGGAACCATGTTGGTCAGGTCGCCTTTACGGATACCGATTTGCTCCATGATCGCGCCTTGCGCAATTTCCGGCAGGTCGATGGTGACGTTTTCGTACGGTTCGTGCTTAACGCCGTCAACCATACGGATGATCACTTCTGGACGACCAACGCCCATTTCGAAGCCTTCGCGACGCATGGTTTCGATCAGTACCGAGAGGTGCAGCTCACCACGGCCGGACACTTTGAACTTGTCAGCCGAGTCGCCTTCTTCAACGCGCAGTGCAACGTTGAACAGCAATTCTTTGTCCAGACGTTCCTTGATGTTACGGCTGGTGACGAACTTGCCTTCTTTACCGCAGAAAGGCGAGTCGTTTACCTGGAAAGTCATGGAAACGGTTGGTTCGTCAACGGTCAGCGGCTTCATCGCTTCGACGTTCAGTGGGTCGCACAGAGTGTCGGAGATGAACAGCTGGTCGAAGCCGCTGATGCAAACGATATCGCCGGCAGCTGCTTCGTCAACGTCGATACGGTGCAGACCGTGGTGACCCATCAGCTTGAGGATACGACCGTTACGGCGCTTGCCGTCGATGTCGATAGCTACAACCTGAGTGTTCGGCTTGACGCGACCACGAGCGATACGGCCAACACCGATGACGCCCAGGAAGCTGTTGTAGTCCAGAGCGGAGATTTGCATCTGGAACGGACCGTCACGGTCGACTTTTGGAGCCGGCACGTGGTCGACGATGGCCTGGTACAGCGGGGTCATGTCTTCGGCCATATCGGTGTGCGACAGACCGGCAATACCGTTCAGTGCAGACGCGTAAACAACGTGGAAGTCCAGCTGTTCTTCAGTAGCACCCAGGTTGTCGAACAGGTCGAAGATCTGATCCAGAACCCAGTCTGGACGAGCGCCCGGACGGTCGACCTTGTTGATCACAACGATCGGACGCAGGCCGGCTTCGAAAGCCTTCTTGGTCACGAAACGGGTTTGCGGCATAGGGCCGTCTTGAGCGTCAACCAGCAGCAGAACGGAGTCAACCATCGACATTACGCGTTCAACTTCGCCGCCGAAGTCGGCGTGGCCCGGGGTATCCACGATGTTGATGTGGAAGCCGTTCCAGTTGATAGCGGTGTTCTTGGCAAGAATGGTAATACCGCGTTCTTTCTCCTGGTCGTTGGAGTCCATCACGCGCTCGTCGTTGAGCTCGTTGCGCTCCAGGGTGCCGGATTGACGCAAGAGTTTGTCTACCAGGGTGGTTTTACCATGGTCAACGTGAGCAATGATGGCGATGTTACGTAGATTTTCGATCACTTGTGTATCTCGATCAGAGGATTCGGTCAGCTGCCTATTGTAGGCAGCTATTAACAGTAGAGTCGGCGAAAGCCATGACGGCTTGACGACTGGCGTCGGGGGGCCGGTGACGCAAGCCACAGGCAAACAGCCCCGGGCACTTAGCTCGGTCGATAAACGCGCACATTGGCATGCCCCTCACTGAGCAAATGGTGGGCATGCAGGCGACTCATCACGCCTTTGTCGCAATACAACAGGTACTGGCGAGTCTCATCCAGTTCCTTGAAGCGGCTGTTCAATGCATAGAACGGCAGCGTCTGTATTTCAATGCCAGGCAACTCCAGCGGTTCGTCATGCTGAGCATCCGGATGACGGATGTCGACGATGACCTGACCGGCCAGTGCTTCACTGACTTCCTCGATTTCAATGTCCTGGCCCAATTCGTCGATAACGCGATCGATCGGCACCAACCTGGCTTGCTCAAGCGCACGCTCGAGCACCGCCATATCAAACTGCTGTTCTTCATACTCCACGCGGTTGCGCTTGGCGTGGGTCTTGGGGTTGACCGAAATCACCCCACAATACTCGGGCATGTGCTTGGCGAAATCGGCAGTGCCTATATCGTAAGCCTGATCGATGATGTCTTGCTTGTGGCTGGCGATCAGTGGACGCAAAACCAGCTTTTCCGTGACCGAATCGATCAGCGACAGATTGGGCAGGGTCTGGCTGGAGACCTGAGAGATCGCCTCGCCTGTTACCAGCACATCAATCTCGAGCCGATCAGCGATACGGGTCGCTGCGCGCAACATCATACGCTTCAACACCACGCCCATATGACTGTTATCGACTTTACCGAGAATTTCTCCCAGTACTTCTTCAAACGGGACGCTGACAAATAGCACGCGTTGCGAGCTACCGTACTTCTTCCACAAGAAATGGGCGACTTCCATCACCCCTAATTCGTGGGCGCGACCACCGAGATTGAAGAAGCAGAAGTGGCTCATCAGCCCACGGCGCATGATCTGGTAGGCCGCGACCGTGGAATCGAAACCGCCGGACATCAGCACCAGTGTCTGCTCGAGCGCACCCAGCGGATAACCGCCGATGCTGTTGTGCTGACCGTGAATCACAAACAACCGTTGGTCGCGAATTTCCATGCGCACTTCGATTTCGGGTGCTTTCAGGGAAATTCCGGCAGCGCCGCACTGCTGGCGAAGTTGGCTACCGACGTATTTCTCGACATCCATGGAGCTGAAACTGTGTTTGCCGGCACGCTTGCAGCGCACTGAAAACATTTTGCCGGCCAACGATGCGCCGACGTGTTCTTTACACTTGGCGACGATGTCGTCCATATCGCCTAGCGGGTATTCATTGACCTGCAAAAAATGTGCGATGCCCGGCATGCAACTCAGGCGCTCAATCATCTCCTGCAAGGCTTTCGGCTCGCTAACCCTGGTTTCGACCTCAAGATTGTCCCACACGCCTCCCACCACCAATGCCGGGTCCAGATCACGGAGCACGGTACGGATGTTTTTGGCCAACTGGCGGATGAAACGCTTACGCACCGGCCGGCTTTTGATAGTGATTTCGGGGAAGACTTTTACGATTAGTTTCATGTAAAAAACGCGCGAGGTGCCAGCCGAAAAATAGGGGGCAGGATTATAGCGGAAATTGCTCAAGGTTTAACCAGTTATCGTACAGCCAATATTGCACGCACCAAAAAAGACCGCTCTCTCATCAATCCGCATCATATCAGTGCATCAAATTTTCGATTTATCAGCTTTAATGCCCGCAATGCCTGCGTTTGGCGCGAAAAACCCAAGTCGGGGCACTGGCATGCAATTTGCTCCCTTGTGAGGCAGGTTGCCTTGGCAGAGTATTCGCGCCGGCATCACCCAATTCTAAGGGCCAAACCACTAAAGTGGCCCGAAGCCACCCGGAGGACACCATGTCGAAGTCGGTTCAACTCATCAAAGATCATGACGTTAAATGGATTGATCTGCGCTTCACTGATACCAAAGGCACTCAGCACCACGTGACCATGCCGGCTCGCGATGCGCTGGATGAAGATTTCTTTGAAATCGGCAAAATGTTCGACGGTTCCTCCATTGCGGGCTGGAAAGGCATCGAAGCGTCCGACATGATCCTTATGCCTGACGACAGCACTGCCGTGCTCGACCCGTTCACCGAAGAGCCAACCATCATCCTGGTTTGCGACATCATCGAACCTTCGACCATGCAAGGCTATGACCGCGACCCACGCGCCATTGCCCGTCGCGCTGAGGAATACCTGAAGTCCACGGGTATCGGCGACACTGTTTTCGTTGGCCCGGAACCAGAATTCTTCATCTTCGACGAAGTGAAGTTCAAGTCCGACATCTCCGGTTCCATGTTCAAGATCTTCTCCGAACAAGGCTCCTGGATGTCCGACCAGGACGTGGAAGGCGGCAACCGTGGCCACCGTCCAGGTATCAAAGGCGGCTACTTCCCGGTTCCACCGTTCGACCACGACCACGAAATCCGTACCTCCATGTGTAATGCCATGGAAGAAATGGGCCTGGTCATCGAAGTTCACCACCACGAAGTGGCGACTGCCGGTCAGAACGAAATCGGCGTGAAATTCAACACCCTGGTTGCCAAGGCTGATGAAGTTCAGACCCTGAAATACTGCGTACACAACGTAGCCGATGCCTACGGCCGTACCGCTACCTTCATGCCTAAGCCTCTGTATGGCGACAACGGTTCAGGTATGCACGTACACATGTCCATCTCCAAAGATGGCAAGAACACCTTCGCAGGCGAAGGCTATGCCGGCCTGTCCGATACCGCCCTGTTCTTCATCGGCGGCATCATCAAGCACGGTAAAGCACTGAACGGCTTCACCAACCCGTCGACCAACTCCTACAAGCGTCTGGTCCCAGGTTTCGAAGCACCGGTAATGCTCGCCTACTCGGCTCGCAACCGTTCCGCGTCGATCCGTATTCCTTACGTGTCCAGCCCTAAAGCTCGCCGTATCGAAGCTCGCTTCCCGGATCCAGCAGCTAACCCGTACCTGGGCTTCGCTGCACTGTTGATGGCTGGCCTGGACGGCATCCAGAACAAAATCCACCCAGGCGACGCTGCTGACAAAAACCTGTACGACCTGCCGCCTGAAGAGGCGAAAGAGATCCCACAAGTTTGCGGCAGCTTGAAAGAAGCCCTGGAAGAGCTGGACAAAGGTCGTGCGTTCCTGACCAAAGGCGGCGTATTCAGCGATGACTTCATCGACGCTTACATCGCTCTGAAAAGCGAAGAAGAAATCAAAGTACGCACCTTCGTACACCCACTGGAATACGAGCTGTACTACAGCTGCTAATCCAGTTACGTCAGCCGCATCGACGTAATAGAGGCCTCCTTCGGGGGGCCTTTTTTATGCCTGATATTTTTTAACAATTGGTTTCTGGCTTTGAGCACAACCTGTGGCGTTAACTCTCTGGCTTTATCAGGTCGCCGAATCAGCCAGAGGTCTACCCATGTCGAATTCACATCGACTGCCGCATTTGTCTCTTCTATGTGCGGCCATAGTCAGCATAAGCGCCTGCGCCAATACGCCCACACCCTCTCAACCACCCGACTCGCTGGCGCCCTTGATCCAGACCGTCAGTGAACGCTTGAGCATCGCCGATCAGGTCGCACTCACCAAATGGGACAGCGGAAAACCGATCCAGGACAGCCTGCGCGAACAACAGGTCATCGCCAACGCGGCAAAGCTGGCCCCGGCCTACAAGCTCAATCCCGAAGAAGTCAGTCAATTCCTGGCGGCGCAAATCGAGGCGAACAAGCTGGTGCAGTACACGCTACTGGCCAATTGGCACGCGGCAGGCAAGGCGCCGAATACAGCGAGACCGGACCTGGTCAATCAAGTCCGCCCACAGCTCGACCGACTGCAAATTCGATTGCTGCAAAACTTCGCAGCCTTCACGCCCTACCGGCACGATCCACAATGCCCGACCTGGCTGAACCAGCAACGACAGCTTCAGGCAAACGACGCCATCCATGACATCGCACTGGGACGTGCAGTCGGGGAGCTTTGTATCATCACCCAGCAGCCCCGCTGACAAGATTGCTAACAGCTAGCCCCTCAGGTCTGGAGAACCCGCTTTAGCATGAAAATACGACGCTGAGCCTCCATTACATGACTTCGTATTTCCGACATTTTCTGCAATTCTTGAAGGCTGGTTTGTGCCCCTGATCATGACGTTTACTCGGCTGCGCTCAGGGCGTTTCGCCCTGGCAGACCGAGGAAGTTGAATATGATCAAACAAGCCCTGCTCTCCCTAAGCCTCTTGACTCTCATCGGTACGGCCAACGCCCAGATGAAGCCAGCCATTGATTCAAAGATCCTTTTGCAGAGCTCATCGTCCTGGGACGGCACGCCCTATGTTGCATACCCACAAGGACAGCCAGAACTGACTGTTCGAAAAGTAACCATGGCACCCGGCAGCAGCTTCGATTGGCATTCCCACCCAATGCCGGCGGCCGGTTATGTAGTCTCGGGCGAGTTGATCGTTCAGGCACGGGATAGCGATAAAACCGTAACATTGACAGCCGGACAGGTTTTACCTGAAATGAATAACATTGTTCACCGCGGCCTCAGTGGCAATAGCCCCACCGAACTCATTGTGTTCTATGCTGGCACCCCCGGTATGCCGATATCGGTAGAGCCTACCAACTAAAACCCGCGCTATTGCCATTGGACGATTCCATGCATCGAAGCCTTATATTTCTGCTGCTGTCGATCGCCTTGCCCGCTGCGGCGCAGATTTATAAATACACCGACGCCAATGGCAATCCCGCCTACAGCAATCAACCACCCAACGGCACACCAAGCGAAACCGTGCAGTTGCCGCCACTGAACAGTGTCGATACCAAGAAGCCTGCCGCTCAGCAAAACAACGCGCCCTCCAGCGCCAATCAGGGTCAGTCATCCGACGCCTATGGCGTGCTGACGCTGAGTGACCTGCCGACCGATGAAGCGCTGCGCGCCAACAACGGAACATTCACGATTGGCGTCCAGCTGCAACCACGCCTGCAACCCGGGCATCTCTTGCAACTGGTGCTCGACGGTAACGCTTACGGACAACCCAGCAACGTCCCGAGGCTCCAGGTAGTGAACCTTGACCGGGGGGAGCACAGCCTCGCGGTCCGCGTGATAAACGACCAACAGATCATCCAGCAAAGCCCGACCGTCACGATCAGCGTGCAGCGCGTCCATCTCGGTAAACCTTAAGATGCCTTCCCGATCAAACCCCGTGCGCAGCCTGTTGCTGCTATGCCTGATTTTGTTCGCATTACCAGCGGTTGCCGACGTCTATACCTACGTCGATCCGCAAGGCAACCGGGTGTTCACTGACCAG
The DNA here is from genome assembly GCF_034353875.1 of Pseudomonas sp. MH9.2. Classification (NCBI taxonomy): domain Bacteria; kingdom Pseudomonadati; phylum Pseudomonadota; class Gammaproteobacteria; order Pseudomonadales; family Pseudomonadaceae; genus Pseudomonas; species Pseudomonas sp. MH9.2. The sequence continues at coordinate 3,408,878 of NZ_CP133784.1, read as the reverse complement.
GCGCACCCTGGCAACGCGCATCGCGTCGAGATCCCGCCCAGCAATATGAGCTCCCAGCCACGCAAGCACGTCGTGCAGAAGGCCCACGCCCCCACAAAACCCGCGCCCATATTCCGCTACCAACTCCTGCGGATCCTGGTGCCCGAACCGGATGCAACGGTGCGCAGCATGACGGGGAAACTGATCGTCAGCGTCAGCAATGACCCGGCCCTGCAGAACGGTCACACGTATCGCTTGCTGGTCGACGGCCAACCCTACGGGCAAGCAGGTCGCAGTCCGGTGTTCCCACTGATCAACATTGATCGCGGGACACACCAGCTGGCCGTCGAGATTATGGATGAAACGGATCGCATCGTAGAGCGAACACCCAACCAGCCCTTCCATATGTTGCGCATCACCCTGGCGCAAAAACGTCTGGCGCAGCCGTGCAAGGAAGCGGATTACGGTGTACGCCCCGAATGCGCCCTTGCCGATAAGCCTGCGGAGAAAAAAAGCAGCCTCCTGCCTTTCTTCTGACCACTCAACAGCGTCAGGCACTATATTGGTGCGATAGCTTGCAGCGTGATCGACGAAGCCACCCATTTTGGTTCGAAAATCCTGGCGGAGAGCAGCCTCTAACGACCCAATGTCCGAAAAAAGCCCGATTTTGCGGGTTTGGCGCTTCTTTTCGGAGCCTTGGTTTGGTTTTTGCAGATTCGTACTATCAGTACCGTATCAGCGGCTAAACCCATGCTGGCGAAGACCAACCAGCGCCTGCGATCCGGGCCCGCCTGGGGTTGCAATGTGCCAAAAGAGGTCAACGACAAGTAATGACTATCAGTGACGCGCTGCACCGGCTTTTACTCGACAACCTGACCACTGCCACCATTTTACTCAACTCGAACCTGCGTCTTGAGTACATGAATCCAGCAGCGGAAATGCTGCTGGCCATCAGCGGCCAACGCAGCCATGGACAATTCATCAGCGAGCTGTTCACCGAATCGGCTGAAGCACTGAGCTCGCTGCGTCAGGCTGTCGAACAGGCTCACCCGTTCACTAAGCGCGAAGCGATGCTCACCGCGTTGACCGGGCAGACCTTGACCGTCGACTACGCCGTCACCCCGATCCTCAGCGGAGGCGAAACCCTGCTCCTGCTGGAGGTCCACCCACGTGATCGCTTGCTGCGGATTACCAAGGAAGAGGCTCAGCTGTCCAAGCAGGAAACCACCAAAATGCTGGTGCGCGGCCTGGCCCACGAAATCAAGAACCCGCTCGGCGGGATTCGCGGTGCCGCCCAACTGCTGGCCCGGGAGCTGCCTGAAGAGAGCCTCAAGGATTACACCAACGTCATCATCGAAGAGGCCGACCGCCTGCGTAATCTGGTCGACCGCATGCTGGGTTCCAACAAGCTGCCTTCGCTGGCAATGACCAACGTGCACGAAGTGCTCGAGCGCGTGTGCAGCCTGGTCGACGCCGAAAGCCAAGGCTGCATCACCTTGGTGCGCGATTACGACCCGAGCATTCCAGACGTGTTGATCGACCGCGAGCAAATGATCCAGGCCGTCCTCAATATCGTGCGCAACGCCATGCAGGCCATCAGCAGTCAGAACGAGTTGCGTCTGGGCCGGATCAGCATGCGTACCCGCGCCTTGCGCCAGTTCACCATCGGCCACGTCCGCCACCGTCTGGTGTGCAAGATTGAAATCATCGACAACGGTCCGGGCGTTCCGGCCGAGCTTCAGGAAACCATTTTTTACCCCATGGTCAGCGGCCGACCGGATGGCACCGGGCTCGGCCTCGCGATTACCCAGAACATCATCAGTCAGCATCAGGGACTGATCGAGTGTGACAGCCATCCTGGCCACACCACCTTCTCGATCTTCCTGCCGCTAGAACAAGGAGCCGCGTCGACATGAGCCGTAGTGAAACTGTATGGATCGTCGATGACGACCGTTCTATCCGCTGGGTGTTGGAAAAAGCCCTGCAACAAGAAGGCATGACCACCCAAAGCTTCGACAGCGCCGACGGGGTGATGAGTCGCCTGGCCCGCCAGCAGCCTGATGTGATCATTTCCGACATTCGCATGCCGGGCGCCAGTGGCCTGGAGTTGTTGGCCCGGATCCGCGAACTGCATCCGCGCTTGCCGGTCATCATCATGACCGCGCATTCAGATCTCGACAGTGCAGTGGCGTCATATCAAGGCGGTGCGTTCGAATACCTGCCCAAGCCGTTTGATGTCGATGAGGCCGTATCGCTGGTCAAACGCGCCAATCAGCATGCCCAGGAACAACACGGCATGCAGGTCGTGCCAGCCCTGACCCGCACCCCGGAAATCATCGGCGAAGCCCCGGCGATGCAGGAAGTGTTTCGCGCCATCGGGCGCCTGAGCCATTCCAACATCACCGTACTGATCAACGGCGAGTCCGGCACCGGTAAAGAACTGGTCGCCCATGCGTTGCACCGCCACAGCCCCCGAGCCGCATCGCCGTTCATTGCATTGAACATGGCAGCGATTCCTAAGGACTTGATGGAGTCCGAGCTGTTCGGCCACGAAAAAGGCGCCTTTACCGGCGCGGCCAACCTGCGTCGCGGCCGTTTCGAACAAGCGGACGGCGGCACCCTGTTCCTTGATGAAATCGGCGATATGCCGGCAGATACCCAGACGCGCTTGCTGCGGGTACTGGCTGATGGCGAGTTCTACCGTGTCGGTGGGCATACCCCGGTCAAGGTCGATGTACGCATCATTGCCGCGACTCACCAGAATCTGGAAACCCTGGTGCAAGCGGGTAAATTCCGTGAGGACTTGTTCCACCGCCTCAACGTGATTCGCATCCACATTCCACGGATGTCCGACCGTCGCGAAGACATTCCGACCCTGGCCAAGCACTTCCTCGCCCGTGCCGCGCAAGAGTTGTCGGTCGAGCCGAAACTGCTCAAAGCCGAAACCGAGGAATACCTCAAGCACCTGCCATGGCCGGGCAACGTCCGTCAGCTGGAAAACACCTGCCGCTGGATCACCGTCATGGCCTCAGGTCGCGAGGTGCACATCAGCGACCTGCCACCAGAACTGCTTAGCCTGCCGCATGACGCCGCACCGGTTACCAACTGGGAACATGCGCTGCGCCAATGGGCCGATCAGGCGCTGGCACGCGGGCAGTCCAGTCTGCTCGACAGTGCGGTTCCGACGTTCGAGCGGATCATGATCGAAACCGCCCTCAAGCACACCGCTGGCCGCCGCCGCGATGCCGCCGTGTTGCTGGGCTGGGGCCGCAATACCTTGACGCGCAAGATCAAGGAATTGGGGATGAAAATCGACGGCGACGAAGACGAAGGCGACGACGCCTAAGATCTTTTTGCGCTTTGGTTGATTCCAGATCGCTCACGGGAAGACCTGTCTGCACAGGGAAATGCGATTGTTTGCCCCTACGCAGACTATTCGGCTGCCATGACCTGTCATTTCTGACAGGGTTTACAGATCTGTCTTTCACTGGTTAGCTCCAAAAATGACCTCGATCCTGAGGTCATCAAGGAGATAGCCGTCATGGAAAAACCGACTTTTGCATTTACCCCCGAAGAGCAGGCACTCAATGCCCGCCTTCTCGCAGCGCTCCCCCGTGGTTCCTCAATCAAAAAACGCGACCGAATCGTCGACTATGAAGTCGTCGAAATGTCTGCGTTGTTCCGCGAGGGCAATCCGAATAAGTTGACCGCAGAACAAGTGCTCCTCGCCTACCTGAATAGAATCAGCCAATTCAACGGCACCTTCGAAACCTATGATGAAAACGGCGGCTACAACGCCTTCGTGCGCATCGATCTGATAGAGGCCCAGGAACAAGCCAGACTGGCCGATGAATGGCTAAGCAATCCCAACGACGAACGCGGCCCGGCACCACCACTGTGTGGTATTGCGATGGGAGTGAAAGATTCAATCGGCATACAAGACCGAAAGAGTACAAACGGCACTGCGGCATTCAGCAGCAATATTGCGCTTCAGGATGCTACCTGTGTGACCAAGCTTCGGGCACAAGGTGCGGTGTTGGTCGGGCACAATACGTGTTCGGCTTACTCGGGCGATACAACGGGGACTTTTGCTGGAAATGCCTGGGACCCGGCGCGAGCACCCGGCGGATCCAGCCAAGGCTCAGGGGTCGCGCCAGTGGCCCGCCTTTGCGCGGCGTCGCTGGGCGAGGAAACCGGCGGCTCGATGATCATCCCCGCAGCGTGCAACGGAGCCAGCGCGATCAAACCATCTCTTGGGCTGGTATCCGTAGCCGGTCTGATGCCCGCAAGTAACGGCCTTGATGTGATAGGTCCGATGTGCCGGTCGGTTCGCGATGCCTCACTGATTTTGTCACTCATCTCGGGGATCGATCAGCTCAACGATCCCCATACCCTGTCGGCACCGATCCCGCCAAACCTGCTGCCAACGACCGCCAGAGAGGGCCTTTTGCCTCTGCGCGGGCTGACCATTGGGGTGCCTCAAACGGACTGGATGAACTCCATCTCCGTTCCTCCCGCCGACACCTACGACCCCGACTACAAGCTAGCGTTCGATCGCTTTAAGGGGCAACTACGGGACCTGGGTGCCACTGTCGTTGAATTCCCGGGCCTGGATCTACAGATTCCCGACAATGCACCTTTCACCCACTCTCACGAGTTAGGGTTACTGCCGGACCTAGAACCCATCACGCCATTCAAAGCAGTTTTCTGGAGTAACGGACTCGACTGTCGACACTGGCAGTCGGTTGCGGAATTTGCGCAGGACCTGCCAGCCGAGTACCGGACCGAGTTACTTGGGCATTACCACCCCGCGACCAATACCTCTGCGAGCTACATCACCTCTGCCATGAGAACGGAAGCTGAGGAACGGCGCCGACGAGAGCAAGCGCTTCTCCAACAGGCGCTTGATGATTACGCCGTGGACTTTATGCTGGTCATGCCATTGGGTGCTCACATCGGCAGGCGCTTTGATGGCAGCGAAAGGCTGCCGAACCAACGTTCACACTACGACGTGCCTAACTTACAAGGTTGGCCCATGCTGACATTTCCCATAGGATATGGGCGGACCGGTCTACCCGCGCAATTGCCGATCACTGCAGCATTCTGGGGAACACGCTTCAACGAAGCGATGATCATTCAAGCTGCCATAGATTTTCAGGATCGATTTCCGGAATACCATAATGCGGTGCCGCCAGACCCCACATTCGGCCCTGACACGAAACGGCCGCCGCACATTCCGCGCGTGCAGCCTGTGACACCAGAAACCTCGACCGATCCGATTATCATGCAGAGGGGGCGCTCATGAGCCTGATCAGCAGCACGCCATTCTTTACCGTTAAATGGACGCCACCGATCAATCCAGGGCAATTACCCGCAAATCCGAGAAGTGAGGTGCCAAGGTTCATGGCCGTGGCGTGGCGAGCGAAACTCGGGCCGGTGTATTACCCGTTTGAGCGTGAGAGACCAGAGATTGCGTTATAGCGGCCTGTCTGACAAAGCGCATCAAACCCTTCGCAGGCAAGCCAGCTCCCACAGATTTGGTGTACTAAAGGACCCATGTGGGAGCGAATTCATTCGCTTGTATGGTAGGACTTGAAGGGGTGGTGGGACGAACAGTTCGCTTCTGACTGATGAGACAGTACAGACCGTGGGAGACCTCGCCCCACCCCTTCCACCAAAGCGCCGATAAAGAATGCATCGTGTAAGAGCGAAGATAGAAACAAGCCAACACCTCTTGGTGAAACCCCAACAAGTCCTGAAACCTTATCGTGGAGCGCCGTCCTTGGCAAACCTGGTCGTAAAGTCTCCCACAGTTAAAAATATGCGTCAGGCACAGACTCCTATAGTAGCGCTGTCAATTACTGATCAGTCGACGGTTTTTCCCAAAGATTGATCCCGCCTTCAACTGCGAAGCGGTCGATTTCGGCCAGCTCTTCGCTGCTGAACGACAGGTTTTTCAAGGCCCCGACGTTTTCGATGATTTGCTCTGGGTGACTGGCGCCGATCAACGCCGAGGTCACGCGTGGATCACGCAGGGTCCAGGCCAGCGCCATTTGCGCCAGGCTCTGGCCACGACGCTGGGCGATTTCATTGAGGGCACGCACGTGAGCGATGTTGCTCTCGGACAGGTGCGACGCCTGCAATGACCCACCGCCCGGGCGATTGACCCGCGAATCCTTCGGCACGCCATTCAGGTATTTGTCGGTCAACAAACCTTGCGCCAGTGCCGTAAAGGCGATCACTCCTGCGCCGAGTTCTTCGGTGGCGTCCAACAGGTCTTTTTCGACCCAGCGGTTGAGCAGGTTGTAAGCCGGTTGATGAATCAGCAGCGGCACTTTCCATTCGTTGAGCAACGCCGCCATTTCGCGGGTTTTCGACCCGGAATAAGACGAGATGCCGATGTACAGGGCCTTGCCTTGCTGCACGGCGGTGGCCAGGGCGCTGGCGGTTTCTTCCAGCGGGGTCAGCGGGTCGAAACGGTGCGAATAAAAGATATCGACGTAATCGAGGCCCATGCGCTGCAAGCTCTGATCGAGGCTGGCCAGCACGTATTTGCGCGAGCCGCCGCCCTGACCATAAGGCCCCGGCCACATGTCCCAACCGGCTTTGCTGGAGATGATCAGCTCATCTCGGTAATGCTTGAAGTCTTCGCGCAGCAGACGACCGAAGTTGATCTCGGCGCTGCCATAGGGCGGGCCATAGTTGTTGGCCAAATCGAAGTGGTTGATGCCCAGATCGAAGGCGGTACGCAGCAGTGAACGCTGAGTGTCCATCGGCGTGCTGTCGCCGAAGTTGTGCCACAGCCCAAGGGACAAGGCCGGTAAAACCAGGCCGCTACGGCCGACGCGGCGGTACGGAATGGATTCATAACGGTTTTCGGCAGCGATATAAGTCATCGAATCCTCTCTCGTTAAAGGTGCATGGGTGCGACCCCTGAACGTAGCTCGCAGTTCCTGCTTTTTTTAATACACCGATTGCTGCAACGGGGTCAGGCGAGCTGACCGAGCATACCCGTAAGCGCCCCACCCCAATAGTCCGACTAATCAAGACGCCCCCGTACTGCACTGTATTGTTGAGATTTATTGAACAGTAAAGGCAATTTACGGCCATTTATCGCCCTGAATAAACATGTGAATCTACAAACACATTCAGTCAGGAGGTGCAGCATGATCCCTACTACCCAGAATCAGGCCACTCACACCCGCGCGCGCAAAGTCGCTATCGTTACCGGCGCATCACGCGGCATTGGCGCTGAAATCGCCAAGCGTCTGGCTGCCGACGGTTTCGCCATCGCCGTCAACTACGCCAACAGTGCTGCCGAAGCCGACACCTTGGTCGCCCGGATCGTCGCCAACGGCGGCCAGGCTGTTGCCATCAAGGCTGACGTATCGAACGCGGCCGACGTGCGCACTCTGTTCGACGTGACCGAACAGCAACTGGGCCGTGTCGACGTGCTGATCAATAACGCAGGCGTGATGAATCCCTCCCCCTTGGCCGACACCAGCGACGAGTTGTTCGAACAGACCTTCGGGATCAACACGCGTGGCACCTTCAACACCCTGCGGGAAGCCGCTACGCGGATGAATGACGACGGTCGTATCGTCAATTTCTCCAGCACCGCCCTGGCACTGAACCTGCCGGGTTACGCGATCTACAACGCCACCAAGGCGGCCGTCGAATCCTTCACCCATGTGTTTGCCAAAGAACTGCGCGGCCGCAACATCACCGTCAACGCCGTCGCGCCTGGGCCCGTTGCGACTGAGTTGTTCCTGCACGGTAAAAGCGAAGAGCAGATCCAGCAGTTCGCCAAGATGCCACCGTTGCAACGCCTGGGTCAGCCAGAAGACATCGCCAACGTCGTCTCCTTCCTCGTCGGCCCGGATGCCGGCTGGGTCAACGGGCAGATTTTGCGCGCCAACGGCGGGCTGGCCTGAAGCCCGATCATCGGGGCATTCAGGCGCTTTTTTTTGCATCAGCGCACCAAATGCAGGAACTGCAAGTGCCGCTCGTATTGGTCAAGGATGTCGTTGATCACCTGCTCCCTGGTGTAGCCGACCAGATCGTAATCCTGACTGCCTTCACTCAAGTGAACTTCGGCGCGGTAGTAACGCCGATTGTTCATGCCTTTCGAACCCATGCCGGCGCGAGCAAAGGTCGGCGTGAAATAACCGCGCATCATCACGTGATAGATGAACGGACGCTCGTCGCCGTGGCCGACTTCCAGGCTGACGCTGTCGTTGCTCGGATCGGGCTGGGTCACCACCTTCAGGCCCTTCTCGACGAACACCGCCGTGACCTCTTCGATGGCCGGACGCACCGTCTGCTCAAGGAAACGATAGACCTCGTCGCGTGACGGGAAGTGCACAGCCTGGGTCAAGCGCTGTCGCCACCCGCCACGCCCAAGGCGCGAGCCGGACACCGGCGCCAGCGAATGCAGCTGGGCGATTTGCCGCTGCGACTCCAGATAGAAAGCCTTGTGCAGCCCCCACATCATCAGCAACAGAATCAGCGAGAACGGCAACGACGTCAGCACCACCGCCGATTTCAGCGAATCGATACTGCCAGCAAACAACAACCCGCTGGTGATCAGGGCAGTCGCTACGCCCCAGAACACCCGCAGCCATTTCGGTCCATCCTCGTCTGCACTCCCGCCACGCGCGGACAGGGTCGACAGCACCACGGTGCCAGAATCCGCCGAGGTGACAAAGAACACAAAGCTGATGAACACCGTCACGGCAATGACAGTTTTGCTCCACGGGTAGTTTTCCAGCAGCAGGTAGAGGGTCATCGAAGGGTCGTCGATGGCTGACTGCCCGAGCGCGACCATCCCGTGATTGAGTACCTGGTCAATGGCGCTGTTACCAAAAATCGACATCCAGGCCAAGGTGAAACCCAGCGGAATCAAGAGCACGCCGCAGACGAACTCACGGATGGTGCGGCCACGGGAAATACGCGCAATAAACAGCCCGACAAAGGGCGACCACGCGATCCACCATGCCCAATAAAACACGGTCCAGCTGCCCAGCCAGTCGCCGGTTTTATCGTAGGCGTAAACATCGAAACTCTTGGTGGGCAGCGCGCCCAGGTAATCACCGATGTTCTGCACCAGCGTGTTCAGCAGATGCTGGGTGGGACCGGCGAACAACACGAACAGCAGCAGCGCGCAGGCCAACAACATGTTGATGTCGGACATGACGCGCACGCCCTTGTCCACGCCCGCGATGGCCACCAGAATCGCCGCCCCCATCATCAGGGTGATCAACCCCACCTGAATCCATTGGGTATGTGGCATACCGAACAGATAGTCGAGGCCTGAATTAAGGTGCAGTACGCCAAAGCCCATGTCGGCGCCCAGCCCGAACACCGTGGCGATGATGCCGAAACCATCCACCGCATAGCCAATAGGACCGTTGATGCGCTTGCCGATCAGCGGGTACAACGCCGAGCGCAAGGCCAGCGGCAGGTTATGCCGATAGGCGAAATACGCCAACGCCATGCCGACAAACGCGAACACACCCCAACCATGCAAACCCCAATGCAGAAACAGCAGCTGCATGGCCTGTCGCGCCGACTCGGTGGTACCGCCCTCGCCCTGTGGCGGTTGCAGCATGTGGGTGAGCGGCTCGGAAACGCAGAAAAAGAACAGGGTGATGCTGATCCCGGCAGCGAACAACATGCCGGCCCAGGACAAATAACTGAACTCGGGTTCGTCGTGGTCGGCACCGAGCTTGATCTTGCCGTAGCCAGACAAGGCGGTGACCACCACGAAGACCAGATACAGGGTCATCGCCAGCATGTAATACCAGCCGACCGTGTTGGCCGCCCAGTTTTGCGCCGCCAGTAACCACTCGCCGGAGCGTTGCGGAAAGACAATCACCAGCAGCCCGAACAGCAAAATGAAACCCGCCGCAAAATAAAAAACCGGCGGATTCATCCGAACTTGGCTGCTGACCTGCGGGGTAGGCGCACTCATAGGGACTGCGCCTCATGGAAGAGGGAAGTAACCGGGAAAAACGAACTCAAGGGGTAAGCCTCCTGTTGTGAGCGGGCAGCGAACCACCGAATTTAACTTGAACGAACGGTCAAGTTAAACATAAATGGCCCCGCGAGGACTAATCGCAGGCGGGTTGTCGCTCGCTTGGTATGGAGGTGTGACGCATGGAGAGCACTAATCGTTCCCACAGAAAAGCAATCTCTGTGGGAGCGAATTCATTCATGAGAATGAGGTGTCAGGCGACTCAGCGCCCTACTTCTGACACCCATCATCCTGCTGCAACAGGTTAGCCTGGGTCAGGTTGCAGCCAGCCGGTACGCTGCGGGTCAGCCAGACGTTGCCGCCAATGGTCGAACCTTCGCCGATGGTGATGCGCCCAAGAATGGTCGCACCGGCATAGATCACCACGTCGTCTTCGACTATCGGATGACGGGCGTGGCCTTTTTGCAATTGACCGTCTTCGTCCGCCGGGAAGCGTTTCGCGCCCAGAGTCACAGCCTGATAGATGCGCACACGTTCGCCGATGATCGCGGTTTCACCGATGACCACACCTGTCCCGTGATCGATAAAGAAGCTCTGGCCAATCTGCGCGCCGGGGTGGATGTCGATGCCGGTGGCCGAGTGTGCAATCTCCGAACTGATCCGTGCCAGCAACGGCAGGCCGGCGCGGTACAGGTGGTGCGCCAAGCGGTGATGAATGACCGCCAGAATGCCCGGATAGCACAGCAACACTTCGTCGACGCTGCGCGCAGCCGGGTCGCCGTGGTAGGCCGCCAGCACGTCGGTGTCCAGCAAACGGCGAATCACCGGCAAGGCGCTGGCGAAATCCTGAATCAGCTGCACCGCGTGCGTGTCGGCAGCGGCGACGTTCTTGCCATGTTGACGCGCCACATAGCGCAGTTCCAGGCGAGCCTGCGCCAACAACGCATTGAGGGACACGTCGAGGGTATGGCCGACGTAGAAGTCCTCGCTCTCTTCGCGCAAGTCCACCGGCCCCAGGCGCATCGGGAACAACGCCCCACACAGTGCTTCGAGAATGTCGCGCATGGCCGCTCGTGAAGGCAGCTCACGACCGCCATGCTCACCACTCACACGCCCATTACGCGTGCGCCAGTCATCACGCGCCGCACGCAATTGGTTGACGATTTGCTGCAACTGCCAGTTATCGGTACGGCTGTCGGCCGATGCCTCTGGAATATCGCTCACGCTCACCACTCCTTCTGCATTCAAGGTAAAAGAGCCACGTTCACGGTCGCACGATAACGGCCGCTGATGCTCCCACTCTACGGCAAACTTTTGCGACGAAAAATTAACAATTTCCGTAGGGCCTTTGCCGAACACCGTTCATTCCTGCAAATGTTGCACAGGGCTCAGTCGGTTGCCTATAGTCCATCGACTCACTTCCCGGCCAATTGACCACCATGATCAAACAACAGCTCGCTCGTTTTAACCGCCTGAAATTGCTCGGCGCCCCCACTCCACTGGAAAAACTGGAGCGTCTGTCTGCCTGGACCGGCCGGGATATTTATGTCAAACGCGATGACACCACCACACTGGCACTGGGCGGCAACAAGGTGCGCAAGCTCGAATACCTGGCTGCCGACGCGTTGGCCCAAGGTGCCGACACGTTGATTACCGCCGGAGGAATCCAGTCCAACCACGTGCGCCAGACGGCCGCGCTGGCTGCACGTCTGGGCCTGGGTTGCGTCGCGCTGCTGGAAAACCCCATCGCCAGCACCGACACCAGCTACTTGAGCAATGGCAACCGCCTGTTACTGGACCTGTTCGACGCCAAGGTCGAGCTGGTCGAGAACCTGGATAACGCCGATGAGCAACTGCATGCCCTCGCCGCCCGTCTGCGGGCTGGCGGCAAAAAGCCTTATTCGGTGCCGATTGGTGGCTCCAACGCGTTGGGCGCGCTGGGGTATGTGCGCGCAGGGCTGGAGTTGGCCGAACAAATCGAGCAGACCGGGCTGACATTTGCCGCCGTGGTCCTCGCGTCTGGCAGTGCGGGCACGCAAAGCGGCCTGGCCTTGGGACTCAGCGAAGCGTTGCCCCGGTTGCCTGTGGTGGGCGTTACCGTGTCACGTAGCGAAGAAGCCCAGCGGCCGAAAGTCGAAGGACTGGCACAGAGAACTGCAGAGTTACTGGGCATCAATCTGCCGAGCAGCTTCAAGATCGACCTGTGGGATGAATATTTCGCACCCGGTTACGGCGCACCCAACGCGGGCACCCTGGCCACAATCAAGCTGGTCGCCAGCCAGGAAGGCCTGTTGCTCGATCCTGTGTACACCGGCAAAGCCATGTCTGGGCTGCTCGACGGCATCGGTCGCCAGCGCTTCAATGAGGGTCCGATCATCTTCCTGCACACGGGCGGCGCGCCGGCCTTGTTCGCTTATCCCGGCGCCTTTTCGGGCTGATTTTCCAGCCAGCCTCCATATTCCAATTAGAAATATATAAATTATTTTTAATTATTTTAATTCATATGCAGCAGCCCCTATAGTCACACGGCGTGCAGGATTAGCCACGCCCTGTGAAGGCTCACTAAGGGAATAAAGTCGCCTGAAATAACTGGATTAAGTTTCAAGGCCGCAGTAGCGTTCATTGGGTCTGATTCTTGCCTGTCGCTCAAAACACCATAAGGGGCTCGTCATGAACATTGCTGCCATCCGCCGGACATTTCTTCTTTCCACATTGAGCCTTGTGCTCGGCTCCAGCCTGATCGGGCAAGCCGTCGCCGGGGACCAGCTGCAAAAAATCAAGGACAGCGGCACGATCAATGTCGGCCTTGAAGGCACGTATCCGCCGTTCAGCTTCGTGGACGAGAAAGGCGACCTCAACGGCTTTGAAGTCGAGTTCTCCCAAGCCCTGGCCAAAGAGCTGGGGGTGAAAGCCAAACTGCAACCGACCAAATGGGATGGCATCCTCGCGGCGCTGGAATCCAAACGCCTTGATGTCGTGATCAATCAGGTGACCATCTCCGAAGAGCGCAAGAAGAAGTACGACTTTTCCGAGCCCTACACAATCTCCGGGATTCAAGCGCTGACCCAGAAGAAGGACGCAGGCAAGTTCCCGACACCTGACTCCCTTGCAGACAAAAAAGTCGGCGTCGGCCTGGGCACCAACTACGAACAATGGCTCAAGGAAAACGTGCCTAAAGCCATCGTCAAAACCTATGACGATGACCCTACCAAATTCCAGGACCTGATCGCCGGCCGCACTGACGCGATCCTCGTTGACCGTCTGGCCGCATTCGAAATGGTCAAAAAAACCAATGACAAGCTAGCCGTGTCCGGCGCGCCGTTTTCCCGCCAGGAATCCGGTATCGCGATACGCAAAGGCGAGCCCGAGTTGGTCGCCGCCATCAACAAAGCCATCGACAAACTGCGTGCCGACGGGACCCTCGCCAAGTTGTCGCAGAAGTACTTTGGCTCTGACGTGACCCAATGATTGAAGAGAGTCTGAAGCTAGCGCTGGACTCCGCGCCCTTTCTGCTTAAGGGCGCATATTTCACGGTCATCCTCAGTCTGGGCGGGATGTTCTTCGGCTTGCTGCTGGGCTTCGGCCTGGCATTGATGCGTTTATCGCACCTCAAGCTGCTGAGCGGAATTGCACGGGTATATGTGTCGTTCTTTCGCGGCACACCCTTGCTCGTCCAGTTGTTCATGATCTATTACGGCCTGCCACAACTGGGGATAGAACTGGACCCGCTGCCCGCAGCGCTGATCGGTTTTTCCCTGAACATGGGCGCTTATGCCTGCGAAATTCTGCGTTCAGCCATTGGCGCAGTGGATCGCGGACAATGGGAAGCTGCGGCCAGCATCGGCATGACCCGTGCGCAAACCATGCGCCGGGCGATTCTTCCGCAAGCCGCGAGAACCGCTTTGCCGCCGCTGGGCAACAGCTTCATTTCACTGGTCAAGGACACCGCGTTGGCGGCAACCATTCAGGTGCCCGAGCTGTTCCGTCAGGCACAGTTGATCACTGCGCGGACCTTCGAAATTTTCACCATGTACCTTGCCGCCGCACTGATCTACTGGATCCTTGCCAGCCTGCTCGCGCACCTGCAGCACCGCCTGGAAGCGAGGGTCAACCGACATGATCAGGAGTCTTGAAGCATGATCGTGGTTGAAAAACTGACCAAGAAATTCAAAGGGCAGACGGTACTCAACGGCATCGATTTGACCGTCGAAGCTGGCGAGGTTGTGGCCATCATCGGACCCAGCGGTTCCGGTAAAACCACCCTGTTGCGTTGCCTCAATTTTCTCGAAGAACCCACCAGCGGCAAGATCATCGTCGGTGACATCGAGATCGATGGCAGTCGCCCGCTGAGTCAGCAGCAAGGCTTGATTCGACAACTGCGCCAGCACGTGGGTTTCGTCTTTCAGAACTTCAACCTGTTCCCCCATCGCACCGCGCTGGAAAACGTGATGGAAGGCCCGCTGGTGGTAAAAAAAATGCCCCGCCCGCAAGCCGAGGCGCTGGCGCGTAAGCTGCTGGCCAAGGTCGGCCTGGCCGGCAAGGAAGACGCGTACCCACGGCGACTGTCCGGCGGCCAGCAACAGCGGGTAGCGATTGCCCGCGCCTTGGCCATGGAGCCCGAGGTCATTCTGTTCGATGAGCCCACCTCAGCGCTGGACCCGGAGTTGGTGGGTGAAGTATTGACGACCATCCGCGCCCTGGCGGAAGAGAAACGCACCATGGTCATCGTGACTCACGAGATGAGTTTTGCCCGGGATGTCGCCAACCGGGTGATCTTTATCGACAAGGGCGTGATCGTTGAACAAGGCGACGCCAAGGCGCTGTTTGCCAACCCTAAGGAAGAGCGGACTCGCCAGTTTCTGGAACGAAGCAGGCACTGATCAACCCTGCAGATAACAAAAAACAGCGCTCACCCGGCGCTGTTTTTTTTCGCGCCTGACATTTCTTGGGGTTGCTGAGTAGGACGCAGTACTGAGACCCAAGTAACCCACAAGCCGTACAAATGTAGGAACTGTCTGATTCCATCCGAAGCTCGCGTTTCACGCTCGCACTGCCTTGACACTCGTTCCCATCCTCTCTTAGCTGGCTATCACGATTCATTGATATCCATTCATAGAGGTATCCGCGGCGCCGCGTGTTAGCCGCTGATCACGAGGAGTATTCAACATGGCTTGTGCGACCCAAACGTCCCATCAGATCAAACTGCATGCCCCTTATTTGCCCCAAGCAAACAAGCACGGTATTGGCGTGAGTGCCGCCGCGCATCTGCGGGTCACTATCAAGCCTTATGCGGCCATGGACGAGGGCGACCTGATCGAACTGTTCTGGGGTGGCCGTTACGTTGCATCAAAGCTGCTGACGACCGCAGATATCGGCGAGACCCTGGCACTGCGTGTCCCGGAAAGTTTTTTACAGAGCGGCAAGGTCAAAATCTGGTACCAGATCCAAAAGATCGGCAGTACGCCGTCGCTCTCCGCGAGCATAGATGTATGGGTAAAACTCGATTGCCCTGGTGGTCACCCCAACCCGTTGAGCCCCGAAGAAAACCAGAGCCTCGCGCCCTTGGCTGTACCCGACACTCTGCTGCGCCACGGGCTCACCGCAAAACAGCGACGACAGGGTGTTGAGCTGACCATTGAAGCGTACCAAAACATGGCCGCCAAAGATGAAATCACCCTGCGCTGGGGGGATGTACGCATGGATCTGCCAGCCATCGATGCCAGCGATGTGGGCAAGCCTATTACATTGAATATTCCGCCGGCATTGATTCTGGAAGGCGGCGAAGACCATCAGCTGGAAGTGACTTACTGCATTATCGACCGGGTGGGCAACACGTCGCGCTGGGCGCCACCACGCGCACTTAACGTCAGTGGCGTCGCTGATTAAATACACCACAGAGCTTTAAATCACGACCTGCAACTCTCCCGTCTATGCTTATTCCAAAAAGTAAGTTTATTTAATTTTTATACACGCTTAGGGTATATAGACCGGACCACCGGACCACCGTCAGTTTGTTTTCGCCGCAGAGACGCGGCTTATGTCGATGTGAGGTTTGGAATGGTCACTTTCACAATCACCCCCGTGCAGATCGCCAGGGCATTGCGTACCGCCACGGAGCGGCGCTGATGTCGGATCTCGTGGCTACACTCCTCCAGAGCGATCTGGACATCGCCCCGCTGCTATTGCCAGCGAAGGTCCTGAGTAACGACGCCCAAGCCATCGCCGCTGCCCATGAATTGGCGCAGCTCGCGCGCTTGCAGGCGGCACAGCGTGATCGTCAGCGCAAACTGCCGTGGGCCCAAATCGAACACTTCACCCGCAGCGGGTTGGGGAGCATTTCCATCCCCCGTGAATACGGTGGCCCGCAGGTTTCATTCGTTACCCTGGCGGAGGTGTTCAAGATCATTTCCGCTGCTGACCCTGCGCTGGGGCAGATCCCGCAGAATCAGGTGGGCATCCTCAATTCGTTGTTGGGCAGCGCCAACGAAACACAAAAAAAACAGGTGTTTCAAAGCGTGCTGAACGGCTGGCGCATCGGCAATGCCGGGCCTGAACGCGACACCAAAAACACCCTGGATATCAAAGCTAGAATCACCGCCAAGGGCGACGGGTTTGTCCTCAACGGCCAGAAGTTCTATTCCACCGGGGCGCTGTTCGCGCATTGGGTGGCAGTCAAAGCACTGAACGATGACGGTCGACAAGTGCTGGTATTCGTCCCGCGTGGCACACCGGGTTTGCGCATTGTCGATGACTGGTCCGGCTTTGGCCAACGCACCACCGCCAGCGGTACGGTGCTGCTCAATAACGTGCCGGTGGAAGCCGAGCACATCATCGAGAACTGGCGCCTGGCGCATACGCCGAACATTCAGGGCGCCGTGTCGCAATTGATCCAGGCGGCCATCGATGTCGGGATCGCTCGCGAAGCCATCGACGACAGCATTCGTTTTGTCCGCGAGCGCTCGCGCCCATGGATCGATGCCAACGTCGAACGGGCCAGCGACGATCTGTACGTGATCGCCGACATCGGCAAACTGAAACTCGAACTGCACGCCGCCGAAGCATTACTGCGCAAAGCGGGTCAGGTGCTGGATGAGGTCAACGCCGCGCCCGTGGACGTAGCCTCTGCCGCTCGCGCCTCGATTGCCGTTGCAGAAGCCAAGGTCCTGACCACTGAAATCTCCCTGCTCGCCAGCGAAAAGCTGTTCGAGCTGGCAGGCAGTCGCGCCACTCTGGCCGAGTTCAACCTCGACCGCCATTGGCGCAACGCTCGCGTTCACACGCTCCACGACCCGGTGCGCTGGAAATACCACGCCGTCGGCGCTTACCACCTGAACGGCACAGTGCCGGCCCGGCATTCCTGGATCTGACCAGAGCACTGGAGAACGTATGAGCCTTATATCTCACCTGCCGCAAACGGCAGCAGTGATCGACAGCGACGCCCAAGCCTTGAACATGGCCGCCGATCTGGCTGAACATTTTAAGCGCGACAGCGCCCTGCGTGACCGTGAACGCCGCTTGCCACACGAAGAACTGGAACTGTTTTCCCGCTCCGGTCTGTGGGGCATCAGCGTGCCAAAAGCTTTCGGCGGTGCGGGCGTTTCCATCGTCACCCTGGCCAAGGTCACACAACTGATCGCCGAGGCTGACTCGTCCCTCGGACAGATTCCTCAGAACCATTTCTATGCCCTTGAGGTGCTGCGCGTGAATGGCAGCGCTCAACAGCAAAAACGCCTGTACGCGGAAGTACTAGCCGGGCAACGCTTCGGTAACGCACTGGCCGAGTTGGGCACCAGAACCGCTCACGACCGCACTACGCGCCTGACCCAGGACGGTGATGGCTATCGCATCAACGGCCGCAAGTTTTACGCGACCGGCGCCTTGTATGCGCAGCGCATACCGACCTCGGTGGTGGACGAACAAGGTGTGCAACAACTGGCCTTCGTCCCGCGTGACGCTGCGGGCCTGACGGTGATCGATGACTGGAGCGGCTTCGGCCAGCGCACCACCGGCAGCGGCTCTGTGGTGTTCGATAACGTGTTTGTCAGCGCCGATGACGTGGTGCCGTTTCAAACCGCCTTCGAACGCCCAACTACCGTAGGCCCGCTGGCACAGATTCTTCATGCGGCCATCGACACCGGCATCGCCCGCGCGGCCTATAAGGACGCCTTGCACTTCGTCCGCACTCGCACCCGGCCATGGATTGATTCCGGTATCGAAAAAGCCGTGGACGACCCATTGACCCTGCATAGCTTCGGCAAGCTCGGCGTTCGCCTGCACGCGGCCGAAGCGCTGCTGGAACGCGCCGGTGAGTTTCTTGATCGCGCCCAAGCCGACAGCACCGCTGAAAACGTCGCTGCCGCGTCCATTGCGGTGGCCGAAGCACGCGCCATCAGTACCGAAATCTCTCTCGCAGCGGGCAGCACCTTATTCGAGCTGGTGGGCAGTCAAGCCACATTGGCCGAGCATGGCCTGGACCGTCACTGGCGCAACGCCCGCGTGCACACCCTGCACGACCCGGTGCGCTGGAAATATCACGCCATCGGCAATTACTACCTCAATGATACAAACCCGCCACTGCGGGGGACCCTCTGATGACGAAGAAAAAAATCCTCCTCAATGCGTTCAACATGAACTGCATTGGCCATATCAACCATGGCCTTTGGACGCATCCCAGGGACAACTCCACCGAGTACAAGACTCTCGAATACTGGACTGAGCTGGCGCAACTGCTGGAGCGCGGCCTGTTCGATGGCTTGTTCATCGCCGATATCACCGGTGTGTACGACGTGTATCAGAACTCGGTGGATGTCACGCTTAAAGAGTCGATCCAGTTGCCGGTCAATGACCCGCTGATGCTGCTGTCGGCCATGGCGGCGGTCACGAAAAATCTGGGGTTCGGCCTGACCGCCAACCTCACGTATGAAGCGCCGTATCTGTTTGCCCGACGCATGTCGACCCTCGACCACCTGAGCCGTGGCCGCGTGGGCTGGAACATTGTTACCGGTTATCTGGACAGCGCAGCCAAGGCCATTGGCCTGAGCGAACAGGTCGAACACGACCGTCGTTATGATCAGGCCGATGAATACCTGGAGGTGCTGTACAAACTCTGGGAAGGCAGCTGGGAAGATGACGCGGTGATCAATGATCGCCAGCAACGGATCTATGCCCAGCCCGAAAAAGTGCACAAGGTTCGGCACAAAGGCGAGTTCTACCAGGTCGAGGGTTATCACCTTTGCGAACCGTCACCGCAGCGCACCCCGGTGTTGTTTCAGGCAGGCACTTCTGATCGCGGTTTGCAGTTCGCCGGGCGCCATGCCGAGTGCGTTTTTATCAGCGGACAAAACAAGGTCGCGACCCGCGAGCAAGTGGACAAGGTTCGCGCCAGCGCCAAAGCCGCCGGGCGTAACCCCGAGGACATCAAGGTGTTCATGGGCTTGAATGTGATCGTCGGCGCCACCGAGGAACTGGCCCGCGCCAAGCATCGGGAGTATCTGGAATACGCCAGCGCCGAAGCAGGCGTTGCGCATTTTGCGGCCTCTACCGGGATCGACTTCGCGGAATACACACTGGACGAGCCGATCCAGTACGTGAAAAGCAACGCGATCCAGTCGGCGACCAAGAGCCTGAAAAACAATGATTGGACCCGCCGCAAACTGCTCGATCAACACGCGCTGGGCGGGCGCTACTTCACCCTGGTCGGCTCGCCGGAACAGGTGGCTGACGAACTGGAATCCTGGATCGCCGAAACCGGTCTCGACGGCTTCAACCTGACCCGCACCGTGACCCCGGAAAGCTATGCGGATTTCATCGATGTGGTGATTCCGGAACTGCAACGCCGTGGTTCTTACAAAACCGCTTATGACAGCGGCACCCTGCGCGAGAAGTTGTTTCGCGAGGGCCCACGTTTACCTGCGTCGCATGCGGGGACGGGGTATCGACATGCGGGGAAATAACAATGCAACTGTTGCGCACGGTCAGACAACATCAACTCCAGCCCTTATTACTCCCAGGATTTCAGCCATGACCAAAACAATAATCACCCTGGCCCTCGCGCTCTTCACTCTCAACGCCCACGCCGACGATAAACCGCTCAAAGTCGGCACTACCGCCGCCTTTGCCATCCCGCTGGAAGCGGCCGTTGCAGAAGCCGGCAAGCAAGGCCTGAAGGTAGAGCTGGTGGAGTTCAGCGACTGGATCGCCCCGAACGTCAGCCTCGCGGCAGGCGATATCGACGTGAATTACTTCCAGCACGTCCCGTTCCTGGAAAATGCCAATGCCGCAGCGGGCTTCCATCTGGTGCCTTACGCGTCCGGGATCATCAACAACGTCGGGCTGTATTCGAAGAAGTACAAAAGCCTCGATGAGCTGCCGACTGGCGCCACCGTGGCCATCGCCAACGACCCGATCAACAGCGGACGCGGCCTGCAACTGCTGGCCAAAGCCGGGCTGATCACCCTCAAACCTGGCGTCGGCTACAAGGCCACCGAAGAAGACATCGTTGCCAACCCGAAAAAAATCAAACTGATTCAGGTCGAGGCTGTGCAACTGGTGCGCGCCTACGATGACGCTGATCTGGTGCAGGGCTACCCGGCCTACATTCGCCTGTCGAAAACCTTCGATGCCGGTTCCGCGTTGCTGTTCGACGGTCTGGATCATAAGGAATACGTGATCCAGTTCGTGATCAAGCCCGAGAACAAAAATGACCCGCGTCTGGCCAAGTTCGTCGACATCTACCAGCACTCGCCCGTTGTTCGCGCCGCCCTGGATAAAGCCCATGGCAAACTCTATCAAGCCGGCTGGGAAGGCTGAACATGAACGCGACCGCCCAACGCCAGTTACAGCATGAATCGCCCAGGGCCGAGCAGCCCTCGGAGCTGCACCCGGACTTGAATCGGGCCCATGTGCGTTTTATCAACCTGGGCAAAACCTATGACAGCCAGCACGGGCCGGTGGATGCACTGCAGAACATCGACCTGGCGATTCAACGCGGTGAGGTGTTCGGCATCATCGGCCGTAGCGGCGCGGGCAAGTCTTCATTGATTCGGACCATCAACCGCCTGGAGCGCCCGAGCAGCGGTCGGGTGCTGATCGATCAGGTGGACATCAGCGAGTTCGACGAAGACCATCTGGTGCAGCTGCGTCGGCGTATCGGGATGATCTTTCAGCACTTCAACCTGATGTCGGCCAAGACCGTGTGGCAGAACGTCGAACTGCCGCTCAAAGTCGCCGGCGTGCCTCGTGAACAGCGCCAGCGCAAAGTCGCCGAACTGCTGGAACTGGTCGGTTTGCAAGACAAGCACAAGGCCTACCCGGCACAGCTGTCGGGCGGACAGAAACAGCGCGTGGGGATTGCCCGCGCCCTGGTCCATGATCCGGCGATTCTGCTGTGCGATGAAGCCACCTCGGCGCTGGACCCGGAGACCACGCAATCGATTCTCGGTCTGCTACGCGAGATCAATAAACGGCTGGGCCTGACCATCATTTTGATCACCCATGAAATGGCGGTCATCCGCGATATCTGCGACCGGGTGGTGGTGCTTGAACACGGTCAAATCGTCGAGCACGGCCCTGTGTGGCAGGTGTTCGGCAACCCTCGGCACGACGTCAGCAAAACCTTGCTGGCGCCGCTGCAACACGGGCTCCCCGAGGATGTGCAAGCGCGCTTGAACCCCGAGCCACAGCACCCCACGGCTGCGGTGGTACTGGACGTGCATTTCACTGGCGTTGGCGGCGAAGAGCCGGACCTGGCCGCGCTGTTCAATTCCCTTGGCGGGCGCATCAGCTTGTTGCAGGGTGGGGTTGAGCGCATTCAGGGCCGCGCACTGGGGCATCTGGTGATCGAGGTCGCCCACTCGCCACATGACTTGGACGAATTACTCAATCGCGCCCGCACACTGGCGCAACGCGCGGAGGTATTGGGTTATGTGGTTTGATCGACTGCTTCAAGGTGTCATCGATACGTTTTTGATGGTCGGGGTATCGTCATTGATTGCCCTGCTGCTGGGCATTCCGCTGGCAGTGATTCTGGTCACCAGCGCCAAAGGCGGAATCTACGAAGCGCCCACTCTGAATCGCGTGCTGGGCGCCTTCGTAAATCTGTTCCGCTCGATTCCGTTCCTGATCCTGATGGTCGCGCTGATTCCGTTCACCCGGCTGATCGTCGGCACCACCTACGGCGTCTGGGCGGCCGTGGTGCCGCTGACCATCGCAGCGACGCCGTTTTTTGCGCGCATCGCTGAAGTCAGCCTGCGCGAGGTCGACCATGGCCTGATCGAAGCCGCGCAAGCCATGGGCTGCCGCCGATGGCACATCATCTGGCATGTGCTGCTGCCCGAAGCGTTGCCGGGTATCGTCGGCGGCTTCACCATTACACTGGTGACGATGATCAACTCGTCGGCCATGGCCGGGGCTATCGGCGCAGGTGGATTGGGTGACATCGCCTACCGCTACGGTTATCAGCGCTTCGACAGCCAGGTGATGCTCACTGTGATTGCCTTGTTAGTGGTGCTGGTCGCAGTGATTCAGTTTGGCGGTGATCGACTGGCTCAGGTGCTGAACAAGCGTTGAGTGATTGAACAACGGCTGGGCGGGGGTATATTCATCACTTACCCACGCCCAGACAGACCCGCAATGAAACTCGCCCCGCAGGACCTCGCCAAAATCACCGCCACCACCGTCGGCCACTACAACGAAGTGGCTGACGACTTCCGCGAAGGCACCCGTGACCACGACGTCAGCCAGAACATAGCCGCGCTGCTGCGACATATCGAAGGCGAGGCGCCGTGGCATATTCTGGATTTTGGCTGCGGACCGGGACGCGATCTGAAGACCTTCAGCGCCATGGGTCATAGTGCGGTGGGTCTGGACGGCGCCGAGCGTTTCGCCGACATGGCCCGTGCCGAGACCGGCTGTGAAGTCTTGCAGCAGAACTTTCTCGAACTAGATCTACCGGCCGAGCGCTTCGACGGCATCTTCGCCAACGCAGTGTTGTTCCACGTCCCCCGCCAGGAACTGCCACGGGTCCTGCGCGAACTGCACGCAACGCTGAAGCCGGGCGGCGTGCTGTTCAGCTCCAATCCAAGGGGCGAAAATCAGGAAGGCTGGAACGGCAGCCGTTATGGCTCCTATCACGACCTGGAAGCCTGGCGCGAACTGCTCAATGACGTGGGCTTCACCGAGCTTGAACACTATTACCGCCCCGAAGGACTGCCCCGCGAGAAACAGCCGTGGCTGGCGAGTGTGTGGCGCAAGGCTTGAAGGACTTCCCACAGAGATTTTGGTCGGCAATATATTCCGTCACCTGCCCGTCCGCCTCAAACGCTGTAATAGACTGCCCGGCAAAGCGCTTGCCGACGACCTCCCGCACCTGGCGATCAAAGTTGGCCACCAATCGCGTGCCATCGGTAAACGTGGTCTGCTGAACTTGCCGATCGGGCGTCAGCCAGCGGAATTCCGTCAAAGACTGAGTCCCCAAACGTTGGTGCAAAGGTTGGAAAAAAGCGTTCTGGCGCTCAATCAGCGGCAACCGATGCTTCAGCGTGTCAGCACTCAGGTGGTAAAGCGGCGGCACGTTGTAGAGCAGTTGTATCAACTCGTTCTCCGCTCTCACGTTACTCAGCTTGACGTTGTCGAACAGCCAGTGATGAGTGGTGATCACCGAGCCATGGAACACGGCCTGATACAGGGGGAGCCTCGTAGCGGGATCGAAATGGACGGTTCGATAGGGTTCTTTGATCGGAACCTGCTTGAAGAATACGCTCGGCTGTTCTGGTGGGTACCAGTCACCCAGATAGTACGGTGACTGTTTGTTTTTGCTGAGGTCCGGATCGCCCCAACCAATAACCGGCGTCTGCATACCATGAGCGAACAGGATGCCTTGGGCGGTGACAGCATTTCCGTCTTCAGAGCCTGCGACCAGCTTCAAGGTTTCAGCGATCCAGCGTGAGGCATCAATATTGCCAGCGGCATTTTGCGCTTGGGTCATGCTGGCGTCAGGACGATAGCTGTCGAACAACATGCTGGTCGCGTAGGCATCGAGGAACCAACTGTTGAACCCGGCTTTAGCCTGAATCGCCTTTATTCGAGCCTCAAGTAAAGGCCGCACGCAGCGCGGGTCGGTGTAATGTCCTGACTGCTGGAACCCACTCTTGAACTCGCCGCGCTTCAATAATATGGCGCAATCGCGATAGGCGTCGTTTCCCAGATGCGCGGTAGTCCAGTCCGGGTTTTCCGTCGACGACAATGCCGTTTGATAAGAGTCGTATGGGGCCATCAGATAGCCAGCCTGTACGCCGGCGCGTATCGCCTCGGGATGCCACAGGCCGCCTTCCCAACCTTCGGCCACTCCCAGCCACAAACGCGTCAGCTTGGCGGCCTGGAGTTGCTTGATCGTCGTCTCGGACATGATGCTGCCCCACCGCTCAGGCTGCGGTGTCAGCGCCGTGACGAAAGCCTTCGCGAACTCCTCGCGCAGTTCGCCGTAGCGATTGGCCAACGCCTGCATATCCGGTCTGGCCGCCCCCTGCCAACTTTCTCGCGCTTTGGTGTTCAGGGCTTGATTAAGGCCGCTCAACAGGGTGGCCTGTTGGTAACGGCTAAGCGGGGGCTGGGCGATTTCCAGCATCTGCGTGGCTGCAGCATCAAGATAACCGCGCAACGCTGTAGCCAATGTTCCTTTGCCGCGCAGTAGTTCAAGCAAGCGCGGCCAACTGCGTACATCATCCGGCCCGAGTAAATCATTGCCCCATAAATAGATGTGACTGGCTCCCAGCAACTTCGCGGCTTCTGGGGTCTTCCGCAGTTTGTCGCTGAAGGTTTCATAGCGTCCAGCTTGAATCAGCCCCTGTCGATAGCGTTTGGCGCCAGCCAGCGGGTCGGCCTCGCCCAAATAGAGGCTAAAGGTCAGCGGCGTCAACGGGGCCAGCGAGGTGAATTCATGACTGGCCGCAATCGCCAACCCCAGGCCTTCGGCGCTCAATGTCAGGCGGTTATTGTAGGGATTCGTCATCAGCCAGTTCAGGGTGAAACCGCCATGATCGATACCCCACAGCGGCAAGCTGAGGTCCTGAGTGGTATTGAATTCGCCCTGATCCAGCAGGAACCGCTGCCACACTGGATCACCTGCCGGGACATAACGCCCTTCAGCAAGCGGCCATATCAAGCCCTTCCCCATCGCATGACCGGGTTGCCGGAGAAAAACCAGCTCACCGGGGTCTCGGGCTTGAATAGTCAGAGAGAGTTCACGCTGATCCAGCGTTGCGCTGAGCTGCCAGGCACCGTCATCCCACAGCCAGTTGATGCGCTCCGCATGCTTATCCAGAGCGCTGACCCGATGCGCAACCACTCCGGCGGAGGCTTGCACTGCTGCACCCCGGGCAGGAATGGCACGAATCGCCAGTGTTGCCGGGTCTATCTCTATTCGCCAATAGTCGTTTTCCAACCAGGTATCGGCGGCGGCCCATGGCGCCATTAACAGGGCGCAGATCAGCAGCCCTGAATACAAACATCGGTTCATGTAAAACATGCTGCCCCCGCGCGCCCGAAAATCGGCAACTGACTCGAAGTAGCAGAAATTAGTGGAAAACAAAAAAACTGTCTGTAGTACCGGTCCTAAAAGATCGCAGCCACCATCTATGAGTAGAAATCAGCTTCCCGGCGCGCCATGTGCTTCTTCGAAGAAGAAGTCTTTCCAGCTGTCAGCCTTGTTTTTCAGCACGCCCAATTCCTGCAATTTGCTGGCGTAGATGAAGGTGCGCTGAGGGGTGATGGTGAAATCGATTTCCGGGTCGGCGACGATTTTTTCGACGAAGGCCAATGGCAATTTCGATTGCTCCACACGAATGTAGGTCTGAGCAGCGGCAGGCTTGTCGGCCTTGATGATGTGCTCGGCTTCAGCCAGGGCGTCATAGAACGCTTTGTAGGTCTTGGGGTTTTCGTCGTGAAATTTTTCAGTGGTGTAGAGCACGTTGAACGTGGCCTGACCGCCGAGCACGTCATAGGAGCTGAGCACCTTA
This sequence comes from Pseudomonas sp. MH9.2, assembly GCF_034353875.1. Taxonomy (NCBI): domain Bacteria; kingdom Pseudomonadati; phylum Pseudomonadota; class Gammaproteobacteria; order Pseudomonadales; family Pseudomonadaceae; genus Pseudomonas; species Pseudomonas sp. MH9.2. The sequence continues at coordinate 3,382,910 of NZ_CP133784.1, read as the reverse complement.
TGCACCTTCGGGTTTTCCAGCTCCTGATACTGGAACGGCGGGCTGGAAAAGTGTGAACTGATTTCAGACCCGCCGGCGATCAACGCCGAGGTAGCATCCGGGTGCGGCAGGCTGACGGAGATCGTATCGAAGCGTTTGAAGTCGGCATCGCCAAACTGCTTGGCCGTTTCGATCTGCAACGTGCGTGACTGGAAGCCGACACCTGCGGCAGGCACGGCGATACGGTCCTTGTCAGTGAAGTCTTTCAAGCTCTTCACGTCCGGGTTGTTGCTAAGCAGGTAGTTAGGCATCGAACCCAGCGAAGCGATGGCCTTGACGTTCTGTTTGCCCTTGGTGCGATCCCAGAGGGTCAACATCGGAGGAACCCCGGCCGAGACCACATCCAGCGCACCGGCCAGCAATGCTTCGTTCATGGCCGTAGATCCCGAGATGCTGTTCCAGTCGACCTTGATGTCCAGGCCCTGCTGTTTACCGTGTTTCTCGATCAATTGCTGATCGCGCACCACGTCGAGAATCAGGTAGCCGATACCGAATTGTTGGGCGATGCTGATCTTGCCTTCTGCTTGCACGCCGCTGCTCAGGAGTGCCCCGAATAAACCGAATGCCGTCGCAAGTGCTGTCAGCGCCGGACGCTTGAAAGAAGTGGCCATGTGATCCTCGCAATGCAGATAAGAAGGTTACGCGTGTTGTCAGCGCTGCATGCCCCAGCGTTTTACGGTCAGGCGTTCGATGTTGTTGAACAGCAGGTTTTCCACCAGCAAGCCGATCAAAATAACGGCGGCCAACCCGGCGAATACTTTGTCGGTATACAGCTCGTTGCGATTCTGAAAGATGTACCAACCCAACCCGCCTTTACCCGACGACGCACCAAACACCAGCTCTGCGGCGATCAACGTGCGCCAGGCGAAGGCCCAGCCAATTTTCAGCCCGGCCAGAATCGATGGCAGCGCGGCAGGGATCAGAATGAACCAGACGAAGCGCAGCCCCTTGAGGCCATAGTTACGCCCGGCCATGCGCTGGGTTTCCGAGACACCGAGAAAGCCCGCATACGTATTCAGTGCCAGCGCCCACAGCACCGAATGCACCAGCACGAAAATCAGGCTGTTCTCACCCAGGCCAAACCACAGCAGCGACAACGGCAGCAAGGCAATCGCAGGCAACGGGTTGAGCATCGCGGTCAGCGTGCTGAGCAGGTCGCGGCCCAATTGCGTTGATACCGCCAGCGTCGTCAAGCCGAACGCAAGGATGATCCCGATCAGGTAGCCCTTGACCAGCACGGTCAGGGAAATCCAGACCTTGTTCAGCAACTCACCGGTGATGATGCCGTCGTAGAAAGCAGCGGCGGTCTGCAAAAAACTCGGCAGCAGCAGGTCATTGTTTTGCACACGCGCAGCCAGTTCCCAGATCACCGCCAGGGCGATCAGGATCACGCTTTTGCGCACCCAGCTCAGTTGCCAGATACGTTGCGTCAGCGGGATATCACCCGCCAGTGCCGCCTGAGTAAAAGGCGTCAGCGTGATTTCGTATTCCTCTCGGACGCTCATGCTCGAATTCTCTTGGTGGATCATGTCCAGGTAGGAGCTGACTTGTCTGCGAATCGGCTGCGCAGCAGTCGCAAAATGGCTGGATTCATCCCCGTATGAAGGTCCTCCGGGGCGGACGCGACCCCAGCCTTTCGCAGACAAGTCAGCTCCTACAGGGGTTAGCGTTTTTCTGGGAGACGGGGTCATGGTCAGTACGCTATGCGCACATCCTGGAAGCTCAGTTCGCGGTCCACCGGTTCGGTCCCACCCTCATCGAACAACAGGCGATGAATGCGTTGCGCGGTGTTTTGAAAACCGGCACCGCCGAGGCTGTTCAGGTCGTATTGATGGCTGTTGATTTCAGCCCGAACGCGGCCTGGATGGGGCGAAAGCAGCAAAATTCGGTTACCGACCACCAGCGCTTCTTCGATGGAGTGGGTGACGAACAACAAGGTGAAACGCACCTCGTCCCACAGCGCCAGGAGTTCTTCCTGCATCTTGCGTCGGGTCAGTGCATCGAGGGCGGCAAAGGGTTCGTCCATCAACAGGATTTTTGGCTGCATGGCCAAGGCGCGAGCAATCGCCACCCGCGCTTTCATACCGCCGGACAAGGTGTGCGGGTAGGCGTCGGCAAACGCGCTCAAGCCGACTTTGTCCAGGTAGTAACGCGCACGCTCTTCGGCCTCGCGACGCTTGAGAGTGCGAGACGCCACCAACGGGAAAATCACGTTCTGGATCACGGTTTTCCAGGGCGGCAACTGATCGAACTCCTGGAACACCACTATCCGGTCCGGGCCAGGTTCTTTGATTTGCACGCCCGCCAGACGGATCTGCCCTTCACTGGGCTGAATGAAGCCGGCCACAGCTTTGAGCAAGGTGGATTTGCCGCAGCCCGAGGGCCCCAGCAGCACGAAGCGATCCGCAGGGTCGATTTCAAAACTCACTTGATGAGTCGCCCGCACCACCCGCTCGGGGGTGCGGTACTCCAGGCTCACGCCCTGTACTTGCAACAAAGGCTCAGCCGTCTGCTGATTGACCTTGTGTGCGATAAAACTATCGCTGGCCGTGTGGTCCTGCAAAACAGCGTTCATGAAACAACTCCCTCGATCAGAACGGCGCATCACCTTGAATCGTGGTACGGAACAGCTTGCGGCGCAGTTCAGTGGGGCAACCCGCAGCCAAATGGATCAGCGAGCGGTTGTCCCAGAACACCAGATCATGGGGCTGCCATTGGTGCCGATAGACATGCTCTGGACGCACGCTGTGGGCATAGAGTTGATCCAGCAACTGGCGACTTTCGTCTTCCGGCAGGCCGACGATGCGCGTGGTGAATCCTTCGCTGACGAACAACGCCTTGCGCCCGGTTTCTGGATGGGTGCGCACAATCGGGTGAGTCACTTCAGCCACTTGTGCAAGCTGCTCCGACGTCAGCGCCGGGCGCCAGTTGGCGGCATTTTTGCCGTCGCTGTAGCGCGAGGTGTAGGAATGCACCGCCGAGAGGCCTTCGACCGCCTCACGCAGGGCGTGCGGCAACGTATCCCAGGCAACGTGCAGATTGGCGAACAACGTGTCACCACCTTCGTCAGGCAGCTCCTGGGCGTGCAGCATCGAACCGAGGCTCGGCAGTTCCTTGTAGGACAGGTCCGAGTGCCAATACTTGCCGGCATCGCCCAAGCCAATCGGCTGACCGTCCTCGACGATGTTCGAAACGATAAGAATTTCCGGATGGTTTTTTAGCAGAAACTGCTTGAGTACATGGATTTGCAGGATGCCGAAACGCCGACTGAAATCAATCTGCTGCTGCGGGGTGATGTGTTGATCGCGAAACACCACGACGTGGTAGTCCAGGTGCGCCTGATGGACACGGGCGAAGTCCGCATCGCTGAGAGGCCGGGACAGATCCAGGCCGATGATTTCCGCACCCACTTTTTCGGCGAACGAGCGTATGTCGAATGCTTGATCGGCTATGTATACAGATGAGGACGCTTGGGAGGCTGCTGGCATGAGAACTCCGACTCCGGGTGTGCTGGGTAACAAGAGTCAGAACTTTATAGGTATAAGAAACTTAATTTAAATACCGTTGAGGAATATAGATATCACTGAACACACTAGCGATCCGCCGGGCAGGTCAGTTCCAAACGCAAAAACGCCGACGCTAATGAAAGCCGCCGGCGTAAAAAACGTTAACGCTTGAATTCAGATCAGAACGCCGGCAGTACCGCGCCGTCGTACTTCTTGGCAATGAATGCTTTGACTTCAGGGCTGGTCAGCGCCTTGGCCAGTTTCTGGATTGCATCGCTGTGGGCGTTGTCTGGACGCGCCACCAGGAAGTTCACGTAAGGCGAATCAGCGCCTTCGAGAATCAGTGCATCCTTCTTCGGGTTGAGCTTGGCTTCCAACGCATAGTTGGTGTTGATCATGTCCAGATCAACCTGATTGTAAGCGCGCGCCAACATGGCCGACTCCAGCTCCTTGAACTTCAGGTTCTTGGGGTTGGTCTTGACGTCCTTTACCGTTGCCAGTGCGTCAGTCGGGTCGTTCAGGGTGATCAGACCGGCTTTCTCCAACAGCAGCAGTGCACGGCCAGCGTTGCTGCCTTCGTTTGGAATGGCAACAGTTGCGCCGTCCGGCAGGTCAGCCAGGGATTTGTACTTGGACGAGTAGCCACCGAACGGTTCGACGTGAACGCCGACGACGGTAACCAGATCAGCCTTCTTGCCTTTGTTGAAGCCATCCAGGTACGGCTTGGTCTGGAAGTAGTTGGCATCGAGCTTCTTCTGGAAAACCTGCAGGTTCGGCTGCACGTAGTCGTTGAAGACTTTGATTTCCAGGTCCACGCCTTCTTTTGCCAGCTCAGGCTTGATCAACTCAAGAATCTCGGCGTGCGGAACAGGCGTAGCGCCGACGACCAGTTTTTCACCCGCGTGGGCCAGGCCAATCGAAAGCGCAGCAGCGAGGGCGGTCAACAACAACGTCTTTTTCATGCGGTGTCCTTAGCGAAAGTCGCGGTCGTCACAAACGACGGCTTATCAGTGAGTTGCCGCTGATCATCGGTTGAACCTTATGACTCAGCGGCGTGAAACGGACATTACCGATATTTCTTATTCCATGACAATACTTTTTACGTCAATGGTTATGCTTTTTTGTGCTGACTAGCATTAAGCGCCACTCTCTCCGCGAAACACAGCGTCTAACGCGGGGTTTGCGACACGCGTTGGCTCAGGCGCTCCAGCAATCGCTGCAATTCCGACAGTTGCCCGGGATGCGCGAAAGCGAGCAAGTGCTCCGCTTGCTGCTCGATCTGCGCCAGAGGATTCGCGCTGTCGGGCAGATTAAGGTGTTCGGGCAAAATTTCATCGCCACTGCTGACCAACAGCGCGAAATGAATAACGTTCTCCAGCTCGCGAGTATTGCCCGGCCAACTGTGCCGCTCCAATACCTGTTGCGCAGTTTCACTGATCAGTGGCACCGGCAAGCCCAAACGCTGGCTGTAAATGCCGAGAAAATATTCGGCCAAAGACAGGATGTCACCCACTCGCTCGCGTAACGCAGGCAGGTCCAGTCGACCTTCGCTGAGGTAGTGATAAAGCCGCTCGTTAAATTTACCGACGGCCACCGCCTGCGCCAGATCGATGCTGGTGGCGGCCACCAGACGCACGTCCACCGGGCTGGGTTGCTGGGCGCCAACGCGGGTCACTTCATGGTTCTCCAGCGCCGCCAACAGCTTGATCTGTATCGGCAGCGGCAAATCGCCGATTTCATCCAGGTACAAGGTCCCGCCATTGGCCGAACCGAACCATCCCGCACGACTGCTGGCGGAGCTGCTGTGAGCGCCGGCGGCATAGCCGAACAGCTCGGCATCGGCGTACGTCGGGCTGATCGCTCCGCAGTTCACTGACACGAATAAGCCCCCACGGTCGCTGGCGCGATGGATATGCCGGGCCAGCAGTTCCTTGCCGCTGCCGGTTTCGCCACGGATCAGCACCGGTAACGAGCGCGGTGCCAGTTGCTCCAGCTCTTCGCGCAACTGACGCGAGCGCGGGTCGACGAACACCAGCGCTTTGGCGCGAATGCTCAGCGGGCTTTTTTCCGCATCGGGGAAGGTCAATAACGGCTGACCAAAGGTTTCGTGAAGGCTCATGGCAAACTCCCGCCTGAGCCCTTGCGACGACTCACGCGTTAAAAATAGACAATAGGGCCCGAGGGTCCGGCGTGAAAATTATTGAGGTCGATGAGTAAAGCATGGCGTCTGCCGCGCCGATCGAATTCAGGCGCGACGCCGAGCGTGGTGTTCCATTCGGTTTTGCAGGCGGTACAGATAGGCGAAGCCCTGCTCCCAGCGCTGATGGCCGGACTTCACATTGATGTGCCCCGCCCCCCTGAGAATGCCTGCTTCTGCGCCCCAGTTATGAGCCAGCTCCAGCGCGCGCTGAGTACTGACCGCCGTGTCGTTATCCGAGCTGACCACTTGGGTCGGAAACGGCAGCAGGTGCCCAGGAATCGGTGCGAAATTACGTAACGCAGGCGAGCAGTTCGGCCGTTCAACGTCAGCAGGCGCCACCAGCAAGGCACCGCGCACCTGACGCAGCGACTGCAAAGGCGCGAGTTCGGCCCAATGCGCAACGGTGATGCACCCCAGGCTATGAGCGATCAGGATCACCGGCGTGCTGTCAGCGACAATCGCGCGCTGCAATTCACCGACCCAATCCTCGCGCCGTGGTTTGAGCCAGTCGGCCTGCTCCACGCGCGCGCTGTTGGGCAAACTGTTCTGCCAATGCGTTTGCCAATGGTCGTCAGACGACCCTTGCCAGCCTGGCACGATCAGATAGCGGATCGACTCGTTACGCATGGGGTGCGCCTCCTGCCTGTTTGCGTTCATGGGCAAAGTATAAGGACGCGACATATATTCGTTAAGGAATAAGAAGCTATTTATTAAGACCTTAAAAGAATATAAGGATTATAGATTCGGCAGGCAAAAAAAAGGACCGCCCCCTGCCTAAGGAGCGGCCCATAAAAAACTTACAATTCGAGCTTATCCAAACGCTGTGACAGAAACGTTACCGGGCAGAAAGCTGCCTATAGTGCATGTTGGAGTCAGCCAACAGAGCTCAATCAGCCTTCCAGCACCTCCAACTGATAGCCCACAACACCCACGGTATGAATCAGTTTCGGCAAGTAGCGCTCATCGATTTTAGAGCGCAGGCGATGGATGGCGATTTCGACCTTGTCCATGTCATTGTTGAACACCTGCGAAGCGATCAGCGCGCGTGAAATGACATCACCCTGACGGCTGACCAGCAACTGCAGCAGTTCGAACTCCTGATCGCTCAACGAGATCCGTTGCCCGCCACGACTAACGCGCTGGAGTGGTACGTCGATTTCCAGATCGGCAATAGAGTAGCTGTCGGCAGTACCGGTTGGCCCACGCCGCAGCAAGGTCCGAACCCGGACCAACAGTTCCTCAAGGGTAAAGGGCTTGAGCAGGTAATCATCGGCACCCAGTTCCAGCCCGCGCAACCGGTCTTCCATGGTATCGCGGGCGGTCAGGAACAACACGGGCGTATTGCCGCGCTGACGGACCAGTTGCAGCAGTTGCCAGCCATTCAGGCCCGGCAACATGGCATCGAGGATGATCAGGTCGTAGGCATTCTCTTCGACGAAATGGCGGCCGGACAGGCCGTTATCCGCGACGTCGACCCTAAACCCCGACTCGCCAAGCCCCTTGGCCAACTGATTGGCGGTACTGAGATCGTTTTCCACTAACAGCAAACGCATGGTGCACCTCATTTATCGTGCGTCTAGGCTAGGCTGATTGCGAGGCCGCCGCACGCAGTTTATCCAGGTCAAGAATCCTGATTTCGCCATAACTGATGTCCAGGACACCCTGAGTCTGAAAATCGTTGAGGATTTTGTTGATGGTCTGGCGAGACATCGACAGCATTTGCGCCAACGGCTCCTGAGGCAGCTCGATCACCTCTCGCGAGCGATTGATCTCGCCATACCCTTCGGCGATCAACAGTAAGCGACAGGCCACGCGCGCGGCGGCAGGCAACAAGCTTTGCTGCTCGAGATGAACGAACGTCAGGCGTAGTTTCTGACTCATCAACAAGGCGAAATGGCGCCAATACTGAGGCTCTTTTTCCAGCAGAGTCACCAGCGCCGACTGCGGGACCTGCAACAGAATGCTGTGGGCTTCGGAAAATGCGTCATGGGTGCGCGGCAGGCCATCGAACAACGACACCTCGCCAAACCAGTAAGGCAGCTCGATCCGCGACAGCAACGTCTGCTTGCCTTGCTCGCTGACCGAGCCAATACGAATCGCGCCTTCGAGCACCGCATACAACCCACACGGCGGATCGCCGCGCCGGAACAACGGCTTACCTGGCGTCAGGCGTCGCGTTTTCGCGGCATTGAGCAAGCTATCCTGTAAACCAGCCGGCAGATTGCTGAACCAGTAGCCGGTCAGCAGTCGGGTCCGCCATACGGCTCCGCTCATATGAACTCCTTAATTGCAGACTTTGTCGGGTAACGGACAAAGCTCTTTCAAATCCCGAGGCATGATCATCGTTCCACAGGAGGAATAACAATGAAAAACCTCGTTGATCATCTTAGTCAATACGCCGCCTACCATCGCGACACACGCAACATCGTCAGTCACTTTATCGGCATTCCGCTGATTGTCATTGCGGTGGCCGTGCTCCTTTCGCGTCCCGGCGCCGTGATAGGCGGCATATGGCTTTCGCCCGCAACCCTGCTGGCACTGGGGTCTACAGGGTTCTACTTGCGCCTGGATATGCGGTTCGGTGTGGTGATGGGCGCCCTGCTCGGCCTATCCCTTTGGACAGGACACACGCTTGCCGTGCAGTCGACGCTGGTCTGGCTGAGCAGCGGCGTCGGTTTGTTTGTCGTCGGTTGGGCGATTCAATTTGTCGGCCATTTTTACGAAGGGCGTAAACCGGCGTTCGTTGACGATGTGTCGGGGCTGATCGTCGGGCCACTGTTCGTGGTGGCCGAAGTGGCGTTTTTGCTGGGGCTGCGACAGTCACTCAAGCACGCCATGGAAGAGCGTGTCGGGCCTACCGGTATTCGCGGGAAGAAAGCGCTGGTTTGATTGACGTCATTCGCGAATGCGTTCGCTCCACACAGCCGGCACAGGCGAATGGTTTGACGCGGTGTGCCGAACACGCCGCGTCAAAAAGATCAGCTACCCGCCAGTTTCTGCCAGACCTTCGGCTTGAAGAACAAGGTGTCACCACGTGTCAGACCGATCAGGCTGTCGTGGTCTTTCACCACTTCGGCTTCGATCAGTTCGCTTTGACCTTCGACCTTCAAGGTCACACGAGTGGTGGCGCCCAGCGGCCGGATATCACGCACTTCGGCCGCGTGGTGGTCTTCCAGTTCATGCCGCGACAACGACACCTCATGCGGGCGGAATAGCACGTGGTTATCGTCGCCCAGGTGCAGACGGTTGGAGTCACCCAGGAAGTGGTAAACAAAATCGCTGGCCGGGTTTTCATACACCTCACCCGGTGAGCCGATCTGCTCGATCACGCCCTTGTTCATCACCACGATGCGGTCTGCCACTTCCATGGCTTCTTCCTGGTCGTGGGTCACGAAGACCGAGGTCAGGTTGATGTCTTCGTGCAGGCGCGCCAGCCAGCGGCGCAGCTCTTTACGGACCTTGGCATCCAGCGCGCCGAACGGTTCATCAAGCAAGAGCACTTTAGGCTCGACCGCCAACGCACGGGCCAGCGCGATACGCTGACGCTGACCGCCGGACAACTGTTCCGGATAACGGTCCGACAACCAATCGAGCTGCACCATGTTCAGCAGTTCATGAACCTTGACCGCAATCTGACTTTCGGTCGGACGCTGGTTCTTCGGTTTCATGCGCAGACCGAACGCGACGTTGTCGAACACCGTCATGTGGCGAAACAGTGCGTAGTGCTGGAACACGAACCCGACATTGCGATCACGCACATCGTGCCCGGAGACGTCTTCTCCGTGGAAAACGATGCTGCCCTCATCTGGGGTTTCCAGGCCGGCAATAATACGCAGCAAGGTGGTTTTGCCACAGCCTGACGGGCCCAGCAGAGCTACCAGCTCACCGCTTTGAATGTCCAGATTGATGGAGTTCAGGGCCTGGAAAGCGTTGAAACGCTTGCTGACGTTACGGACTTCGATCGACATGAATTATTCCTCCGCCGCACTTTGGCGCAGACGGGTAATGCGCGACTCGCTCCACTGCTTGAGCAGCAGGATGAACAGCGCCAGGATCAGCAACAGGCTCGCCACGGCAAACGCTGCGACGTGGTTGTATTCGTTATAAAGGATCTCAACGTGCAACGGCAGGGTGTTGGTGACGCCGCGAATGTGCCCGGAAACCACCGAGACCGCGCCGAACTCACCCATGGCCCGTGCGGTACACAGCACCACGCCGTAGATCAAACCCCACTTGATGTTCGGGACCGTGACGTGCCAGAACATCTGCCAGCCGTTGGCACCCAACAGCCGCGCCGCCTCTTCTTCCTGCGTGCCTTGCTCCTGCATCAACGGGATCAGCTCGCGAGCAACAAACGGCACGGTCACGAAAATAGTCGCTAGCACGATACCCGGCAAGGCAAACACGATCTGGATGTCGTGATCCTGTAGCCACGGCCCGAACAAGCCTTGAGCGCCGAACATCAGGACGTAGACCAGACCGGCGATTACCGGTGACACCGAAAACGGCAAGTCGATCAGGGTCACCAGCATACTTTTGCCACGGAACGAGTACTTGCTCACGCACCAGGCAGCGCTGACGCCGAACACGACATTGAGCGGTACCGAAATCAGCACGGCGATCACGGTGAGTTTGAGCGCCGACAATGCGTCCGGCTCGAAGATCGCGGTGAAGAACGCGCCCAGTCCGTTTTTCAGGCCTTGAGAGACCACAATGAACAACGGCAGCCCCAGAAACAGGATAAAAACCAGCCAGCCAAGGCCGATCAGAATCCGTCGAGACACTGCGCTGCCACGACGGGCAGCGTTGGCGGAGGCGGCAGCAGAAACAGTTGAGTAAGACATACGCGCCTCCTTAGGATGGGGTTTCGATGCGACGCTGCAACAAGTTGATCAGCAGCAGCAGGACGAAAGAAACCATCAGCATCATCACGCCAATGGCGGTGGCGCCGGTGTAATCGTATTGATCGAGCTTGACCATGATCAGCAGCGGCAGGATCTCGGTTTTCATCGGCATGTTGCCGGCAATGAAAATCACCGATCCGTACTCGCCGACGCCACGCGCAAAGGCCAGGGCGAACCCGGTCAGCCATGCGGGAAGCAGGGCCGGCACCAGAATATAGCGGAACACTTGCAACGGCCTCGCGCCCAGGCAGGCGGCGGCTTCTTCGACTTCACGCGGGATATCGGCCAACACTGGCTGCACCGTGCGCACCACGAACGGCAGCGTGACAAAGGTCAGGGCGAGGGTGATGCCAAGCGGGGTGTAAGCAATCTTGAAGCCCAGGTCGGCGGCGAACTGCCCTACCAGGCCTGTCGGCGTATACAGCGCCGTCAGGGCGATACCGGCGACAGCGGTCGGCAGCGCGAACGGCAGGTCGATCATTGCATCGATGATCTTGCGCCCGGGGAAGGTGTAACGCACCAGCACCCAAGCCAGCAGTGTGCCAATCACGCCATTGATGATGGCGGCATAAAATGCGGTGCCAAAACTCAGCTTCAAGGCGGCAACCACACGCGGGGCAGTGACGATGGCCCAGAATTGATCCCACGTCAGCTGGGCAGCATGGATGAACATGGCAGCCAGCGGGATCAACACAATCAAGCTGAGGTACACCAAGGTGTAGCCCAGCGTCAGCCCGAAGCCGGGTATGACGGGGGAAATACGACGCGACATAAAAGTCCTTGGTTAACGCACGAAGCCCGGAAATGAATCCGGGCTAAAGGCCAAACTAAGCGATACGCTTTTCAACGTAGCGCTGCACAGGCTATTGCGCCTGGTAAATCTGGTCGAACACGCCGCCATCATTGAAGAATTTCGGTTGCGCAGTTTTCCAGCCACCGAAGTCTTTGTCGATAGTCACCAGGTCCAGTTTAGGGAATTGCCTGGCATATTTGGCCGCCACTTCTGCGTTACGTGGGCGGTAGAAGTTTTTCGCGGCGATTTCCTGACCGGCCGGGCTGTACAGATGCTCCAGGTAAGCAGTGGCAATTTCACGGGTGCCTTTCTTGTCGACGTTCTTGTCGACAATCGATACCGGCGGCTCGGCCAGAATCGACAGCGAAGGTACGACGATGTCGAACTTGTCGGCGCCACCGTCTTCTTTCAGTGCCAGGAAGGCTTCGTTTTCCCATGCCAGCAACACGTCACCCTGACCATTATTGACGAAGGTAATGGTTGAACCGCGAGCGCCCGTGTCGAGAACCGGCACATGCTTGAACAAGGCCTGCACGTATTCCCGCGCCTTGGCTTCGCTACCACCGGCCTTCAGACCATAAGCCCACGCGGCAAGGAAGTTCCAGCGTGCGCCGCCAGAGGTTTTCGGGTTAGGGGTGATGACCGACACGTCATTCTTGATCAAGTCGCCCCAGTCTTTGATGCCTTTAGGGTTGCCCTTGCGAACCAGGAACACGATGGTTGAAGTGTATGGCGTGCTGGCATCCGGCAGGCGGGTTTGCCAGTTCTCGGGCAAGGTTTTGCCGATTTTCGCAATTTCGTCGATGTCGCCAGCCAGGGCCAAAGTCACCACATCCGCGCGCAGACCGTCGATCACCGCACGCCCCTGCTTGCCTGAGCCGCCATGGGATTGCTGAATTTTCACAGTATCGTCAGCGTGGGTTTTCTTCCAGAAACTGATGAACTCAGCGTTGTAATCCTGGTACAGCTCGCGCGTCGGGTCGTAGGACACATTAAGCAGCTCAATGTCCTTGGCAACGGCGGAACCTGCAAAAACAGCGCTGGCGAGCGCAGCCAAGGCAAAACGACGAATAGACATGGTGAAGCTCCTGGACAATTCTTTGATTGTTGGCTTTTGCTTGATGGGTCGAACTCATCTCCCTGTGGGAGCTGGCGGACGCCTGGGTCCGCAGGTCAACTGGTCTTGTTGTTCGGGGTCTGCAGGCGGAATTTTTCTTTGCGTTCGATCTGAACCACTTGCGCGTTATGCACAGTGATTTCCACTGCGCCGAAGCGCAGGTCGCGCAACGCACTCTGAATTTCGCGCAGGATGCTTGCTTCGTCCTGGCCGTCAACACTGCGTAGAGATGCGCTCATGATTCTTCTCCTTGATAAGAGGTGCCTGCAGTAGCGATTCGCGGGCAACTGCTTGTGGCGTGGAGGTAATCTTAGAGAGGCGCAGTTATTCTTAAAAAGACTATTTAAGAATGCAGATATAACCAAAAAGAATTTAGAGATATTTCCCGGCAAGGAAACGTATTGCGCGTTTCCAGCAACGTGACATTCGGGTGCTCAGGACAACGTCACCACATGGTGTAAATCCAGCTTTTCAGCCGGCTGTGGACGGCCAAACCAGTAGCCCTGGCCCTGCTCGCAATGGTTTTCCAGCAGGAAACTCGCCTGATCGGGACGCTCGATGCCTTCGGCCAACACCTGCATGCCCAATGTTTGCGCAAGGGCGATGATCACTCGAACGATGGCGACATCATCCTCGTCATGGGGCAAACCGGCGATAAAGCCCTGATCGATTTTCAGTTTCTGCACCGGCATGCGTTTGAGCCGCAGCAACGATGAATAGCCCGTGCCAAAGTCATCAATGGCCAGTCGCAGGCCCAACTCGCGCAGGCGATGCAGTTGCTCGATGGCCATGTCCGGATCTTCCATCACCGCACTTTCAGTGACCTCCAGTTCTAGAAAACGCGAATCAAGCCCCGTGTCGCGAAGAGCCTGCGCGACGTGCTGATACATATCGCTGCGACCAAACATCCGACTAGAAACATTCACCGCGACAAATTCAAGGCCGACCCCGGCTTTGCGCCAATCACTCATCTGCTGGCAGGCGTGCTTGAGCACCCAAATGTCGATATCGGCGATCAAGCCACTTTGTTCGGCAACCGGAATAAAGTCGCCCGGGGACACCAGCCCCCGTTCAGGATGCTGCCAGCGGACCAGCGCTTCGACCCCGGACATACGGCCGCTGGAAAGGTCATGTATCGGCTGATAAAACACCCGCAACTCCTCGTGCGCTATGGCGCGACGGAGCTCACTGGCCAATTCGACCCGCTGCTGCGCATGCGCGGTCAGCTCTTCGGTATACAAGGCATACCCTTCGCGGCCTTCGCTTTTAGCCTTGAATAACGCCGAATCCGCGTTGCGCAGCAGTTGCTCGGCATTCAGGGCATCACTGGGGAACAGGCTGATGCCCACGCTTGCGCTGATAAACAGCTGATGGCCCTCGAACACGAACGGTTTCTTCAAACCCTCGATGACTCTTTGAGCCAGTTCTGCGGCCTGTGCCACCTGCTGGCAGTTTTCTGCCAACACGGCGAACTCATCCCCCCCGAGCCGAGCCAGGGTGATGCCGTTGCCGAGCAATGTATTCAGGCGCTCAGCCACAATTTTGAGCACCTGATCGCCAACGTTATGCCCAAGACTGTCGTTGATGTTCTTGAAGTGATCCAGATCGATCAGCAATAACGCACAGCCACGCTTGTTGGCCTGGGCATGCTCCAGAGCTTGCTCGGTACGGTCGGTAAACAATAGACGATTAGGCAGACTGGTCAGCGGATCGAAGTGCGCCAGGTGCACCAGTTCGCGCTGCGAACGCTTGATGGCGGAGATGTCCGAAAATACCGCCACATAATGGCTGATTTCACTGTTCTCATCCTTGATGACGCGGATGCTTTGCCATTGCGGAAAAATCTCGCCGTTTTTACGACGGTTCCAGATCTCACCGCTCCATTGACCGCTGGCGTTCAACGCCTGAAACATGGTCTGGTAAAATTCAGGTCCGTGGCGGCCAGACTTGAATTTTTTCGGGTTAAGCCCGAGCACTTCGTTTGCCTGGTAACCGGTAATTTCCATGAAGGCCCGGTTCACATGCACGATCAAACCCTGCTTGTCAGTGACCACGACGCCTTCGCACGTGCAATCGAACACCGCCTCCGCTTGGCTCAAGCGCTCCTGGTCCTGCTTTTTCAGCCCGGCTCGGGCAGCGGCGGCCATGCAGCCGAGGAGCCGGGTGCGGGCGAAAAAAATCAGCACGGCGCTGAAAATCAGCCATGCATAGGCATTTACCAACTGCCATTGGTCGAAACTAGCCTGATCCTGGATCAGATGCCGAAGCGAGGCATTGCTGATCTCAAGCCACAAAGCCGACACCAGCGCGTAGAGCAGGGCCGTCCGCAGCGCATTGCGAGAAGAAAGTGACATAAAATTAAAAAAACCTTACGAAAGGCGCGGATTATAGAGTAGAAACATCCGGCGACTCTTATCTAAAAGTGCGACTGGTTTTATCAGCTGAGTCAGTGATAATGCCTGCTGCTGCTTTTATATTCATCGAGCATTTTTGAGGGCAACACATTTTATGTGGAACAACGGTCTTCTTGATTTATCAGTTTGGCAACTGGTGGTAGCCATCCTGTTGATGACCCATGTGACCATTGTCGGCGTCACGGTTTATCTACATCGCTACTCCGCCCATCGTTCGTTGGAACTCAACGCTGGGCTCAAACACTTTTTCCGTTTCTGGCTGTGGCTGACCACTGCCCAGAACACCCGTGAGTGGACCGCCATTCACCGCAAGCATCACGCCAAATGCGAAACCGTCGATGATCCACACAGTCCTGTGATCAAAGGGCTGTCTACTGTACTGCGCAAAGGCGCCGAATTGTATCGCGCTGAAGCGGAAAATCCGGACACACTTCGCATCTACGGCAAAAATTGTCCGAACGACGGGATCGAACGCCACTTGTACACTCGTTTCCCTCTCCTCGGGATCTCGATAATGGCGGTGATCGACCTCGCGTTGTTCGGCGTGATCGGCATCACCGTCTGGGCGATACAGATGATGTGGATTCCCTTCTGGGCCGCAGGCGTCGTCAATGGTCTTGGTCATGCCGTGGGCTACCGTAATTTCGAATGCCGTGACGCGGCGACCAATCTGGTGCCATGGGGCATCCTGATCGGCGGCGAAGAGCTGCATAACAACCATCACACCTACCCGAACTCGGCCAAGTTGTCGGTCAAGAAGTGGGAGTTCGACATGGGCTGGGCCTGGATCAAGGTTTTCAGCTTCTTCCGTCTGGCTAAGGTTCAACGCGTTGCGCCTATCGCCCACCGGGTTGAAGGCAAGGGCCATGTTGACATGGATACCGCCATGGCAATCCTCAACAATCGCTTTCAGATCATGGCTCAGTACCGCAAATTGGTGATCGCGCCGCTGGTGAAACAAGAACTGACCAAGGCCGATGTGTCGGTACGCCATCAGTTCCATCGCGCCAAGCGCCTGCTCTCTCGAGAAACCAGCCTGCTTGATGACAAGCACCATCTGCACATCCAGACCATGCTTGAACACAGCCAAGCACTGAAAGTGATCTACGAGAAGCGCTTGGCATTGCAACATATCTGGCTAAAAACCAGCACCAACGGTCACGACATGCTCGCCGCGATCAAAGAGTGGGTTCATGAAGCCGAAGCCAGTGGTATCCAGTCACTGCGTGATTTCGCCAGCCAACTGAAAACCTACTCGCTACGGCCTGTCGCCGTCTGACACCGTTGATCGGCGCGCCCCGCCCGGGAGCGCGCCTGCTGGAACTTCATGTCCTACTTTCTATCTGAATGAATAGCTCACTATTTCGGTGGGCTCACTTGTGGCTGTGCGCCGCACATCTTCTAGAGATGCAGTGCTCATGGACAGACAGACACCCATTAACCAGCCCTCTCCCACCGACCTGCCGCCTTCCGCGGAAACCCTCCTGGCGCTGATGCACGCCCAAGCAGAAGTCGCACGCCTGAGCGAACGAGAACAGCTTTTCAGTTCGCTGCTGGTCAGCGTCAACGCGGTGTTATGGGCGTTCGACTGGGAAACCCAGCAAATGATTTACGTCAGCCCGGCCTATGAGCAGATTTTCGGGCGCTCGGCCGGCCTGTTGCTCGCCGACTACAACGAGTGGCGCGACAGCATTTACCCCGACGACCTGGACTATGCCGAACGCAGCCTGACCCAGGTGCTGGACAAGGGCGCCATCGAAGACCGCGAATACCGGATCATCCGTTCAGACGGGCAGGTTCGCTGGCTGAGCGACAAATGCTTTATCAGTCGCCAGGAACTCGGACAGCGTCTGATTGTGGTGGGTATCGCCGAAGACATCACCGAAAAGAAGCAGCTTGAAGGCGAACTTCAACGTCTCGCCACCACTGATGTGCTGACCCAGAGCAGTAACCGTCGGCACTTTTTCGAATGCGCTCAGCATGAGTTCGAACAGGCTCGCTTGCAGGGCTTGCCCTTGGCGTTTTTGCTCTTGGACATCGATGATTTCAAGTTGGTCAACGATACATACGGCCATCAGGAAGGCGATCAGGTGTTGCAACGCATCGCCGAGAGTGGACGTTCAGCTCTTCGTCGAGGCGATGTGTTCGGACGTATCGGCGGGGAAGAGTTTGCCGCCGTGCTCCCTGGGTGCGCACCGGACATGGCCAAGCAAATCGCCGAACGGCTGCAGCGGGAAATCCAGCGCCTGAGCTTCCAGTGCAACAACCAGGCATTCGGCATCACCGTAAGCCAGGGCCTGACCAACCTCCGCGACGATGACCTTGGCCTGGAAGTTCTCTACGCTCGGGCCGATGCCGCGATGTACCAAGCCAAACGTCAGGGCAAGAATCAGATTGTCTTGGTCTGAAGGTTTTCTGTCCCTGATGCAGCCTTTTCGCGATTTTTTCGCGAAAAATGGCCTATTGGCCAACGAAGATTTACGTCTTGCGCAACCGCCCCAGCTCTGATGCCCCGATCTTCAAGAGACGGGCCGGTTTGCTGTTGGCCAGTGCATCAACGCCCTCTTCCGGGCCGAGCAGCGCCAGTTGCGCCGCCACGTTCATAGCCAGGGCCTCGCGCGAGTAAACGCCTCCGCCGAAGTGATAGACCGCCGCGATCAACTCACGCAGTTCCAGTGGCAAGCGCCAGCGCGTGCGCAGAGCCGAACCGAACCCCGCACCGAATTGCGCCAACGACTCGCTGACCGCCTTCTCATCCAGCTCACCACCGGCCAGCATCCAGTCCTGCAAGCAACGCAACACCGTCAAATCACCCAGACTGTGCAACAATCCGGCACAGAAACAACGCTCTTGGTCCAGATCCAGCAAACGCGCAAGCGAGCGCGCGTATTCAGCCGCGCGACTCGACTGCTCCCAAAAACGCTGGGCGTGGGTGATCAGCCCTTTGTCCGTCAGCCTCGCCCCGCGCTTCATGGCCAGGCCAAGGAGCAGATTGACACTCTGCGTCGGGCCCAGCGCCTGCAGCGCCTGCGGCAAGGTCTGCACGCCTTTGCCCAAGTGCTGCGCCGCACTGTTGGCCGCAGCGATCAATACTGCCGTGATATGCGGGTCAGCTCGCAGTTCCTGCTCCAGCAGCCTCAAATCCGCGCCGGTCGCACCCTGACTGCTCCTCAGCGCCTGATGCACATCCACCCGCAAGGGCGCACCATCTGCGGTTTCCCGGCGACTTTCAAGGAACTGCGACAGACTCAAACCAGGTGCCAATGCCGGAATTTCGACAGCGACCGGCTCACTCGACTGAAGCAGCAAATCTTCCAGGCGTTGGCGCAGACCGTCCATATTCAAGGGCTTGGTCAAGTAAGCGGTGGGCGCCAGCGGCAATGCCTCGCGCACGCTGGCGCTGTCATTGCGGCTACTCAGCAGGATAAAAGGCAACGTCGGCTGACGACGCTGTTGACGCACCCCGCGCAGCAGGTTCAAGCCATCGGAGCCCGGCAGTTCCCAACCGGCAATCACCAGATCGGGGTGGTGATGACTCAACCAGTCTTGCGCCTCCAGCCCTTCGGAGCACACTTTCAGATCAGCATCACCGCGCACGCTCAGGACTAATTCGGTCAGCATGTCGCGCACCCAAGGGTCAGCCTCAGCGATCAAAACACGGGGTGCAGTGGGCGGTTCAAGAACAGTCATTCCGGGCTCTCCGACAGCGATACCCGCACTCTATCCAAACAAACCGTGGGGATATAGGCGCTAAGCGCAAATGCTTGTCCTAAAACAAGAAAAACCCGCCGAAGCGGGTTTTTTTGCTTACTTACTCACACTTATGCGAGTTCAGCGAAGCACTCTTCCATGATCGCCAGGCCTTTGTCCAGCAACTCGTCAGGAGCAGTCAGAGGCACCAGAACGCGCAACACGTTGCCGTAAGTACCGCACGACAGCAGGATCAGACCCTTGTCGCGCGCTTTGGCTACAACCTGAGCCACAGCAGCCGCGTTAGGCTTGTGCGGATCACCGCCTTCAAACAGCTCGACAGCGATCATCGCGCCCAAGGCACGAACGTCACCGATTACTGGGTACTTGGCTTGAATCGCGCGCAGGCCCGTCACCAGGCGCTCGCCAACCGCTTTGCAACGCTCCAGCAGGTGCTCTTCTTCAAACACGTCCAATACGGCCAGTGCAGCAGCGCATGCAATCGGACTACCTGCATAAGTGCCACCCAGGCCGCCTGGAGCGATGGCATCCATGTACTCAGCTTTGCCGCAAACGCCAGCCAACGGGAAACCGCCAGCAATCGACTTGGCGAAGGTGGTCAGGTCGGCAGATACGCCCATCTGTTCCATCGCGAAGAACGTACCGGTACGACCAGCGCCAGTTTGAACTTCGTCCGCGATCAGCAGAATGCCGTGCTTGTCGCACAGGGCACGCAGGCGAATCATGAACTCTTTCGGCGCAACGTAGAAACCACCTTCGCCCTGAACAGGTTCGATGATGATTGCGGCGATATCACGTGGCTCGGCGTCATTCTTGAAGATGCGCTCGATGCTGGCGATGGAGTCGTCAACCGTCACGTCGTGCAGTGCACATGGGTACAGCGCGCGAAAGATGCCGCCTGGCATCAGGCCCATGCCGGCCGAGTAAGGCACGACTTTACCGGTCAGACCCAGGGTCATCATGGTCCGGCCGTGGTAAGCGCCAGTGAACGCGATGATACCGGCACGGCCAGTGGCGGCGCGGGCAATTTTCACAGCGTTTTCTACCGCTTCGGAACCGGTGGTGACCAGCAGGGTTTTCTTCTCGAAATCACCTGGCACCTTGGCGTTGATCTTTTCGCACAGCTCAACGTACGGTTCGTAGGCCAACACCTGGAAACAGGTGTGGGTCAGCTTGGTCAGTTGTTCTTGCACGGCCGCGATAACTTTCGGGTGCAGGTGACCGGTGTTGAGTACCGCGATACCGCCCGCGAAGTCGATGAACTCACGACCTTCAACGTCGGTAACAGTAGCGTTTTTCGCGGAAGCCGCGAAGATCGGGTGGATCTGGCCCACGCCGCGCGGAACAGCGGCATTGCGGCGTTTCATCAAGGATTCGTTGGTCTGGCTCATAATGTCCTCATTCACCGCTCATCGGGCGGCGTAGTTCAAGGATTAAGCAGTCGGGTGGCAGTTGCAGCAGCATACGATGATCGACTGCTGCAACGTTCCAACTACAGGTGGAATTACGTGTCGCTACTGTGCTGACAGAATTAGATGCCCAGGCACAGGTACTTGATTTCCAGATAATCTTCGATGCCGTACTTCGAGCCTTCACGGCCCAGACCCGACGCCTTGATCCCGCCAAACGGCGCGACTTCGTTGGAGATCAGGCCTGTGTTAACGCCAACCATGCCGTATTCCAGTGCCTCGGAAACACGGAATACGCGGCTAAGGTCGCGGGCGTAGAAGTACGACGCCAGACCGAATTCGGTGTCATTAGCCATCGCGATCACTTCGTCTTCATCTTTGAAGCGGAACAGCGGAGCCAGCGGACCGAAGGTTTCTTCCTTGGAGACAGCCGCATCTTTAGACACGTTGACCAGAATGGTCGGCTCGAAGAAGTTACCTTCCATGCTGTTGCCGCCAGCCAGTACGGTCGCGCCTTTGCTGATGGCGTCAGCGATATGTTCCTTGACCTTGGCCACGGCTTTTCCGTCGATCAACGGGCCGGTAGTGGTGCCGACTTCCAGGCCATTACCGATCTTGAGCTTGGACACCGCGACTTTCAGCTTCTCGGCGAACGCGTCATAGACTGCGTCCTGCACGTACAAGCGGTTGGCGCAAACGCAAGTCTGACCGTTGTTACGGTACTTGGAGATGATCGCACCTTCGACCGCCTTATCCAGATCGGCGTCGTCGAACACGATGAAGGGCGCGTTGCCGCCCAATTCCAGGGACACTTTCTTGATGTCCTTGGCGCATTCAGCCATCAGTTGGCGACCGACTTCAGTCGAGCCTGTGAAGGACAATTTACGCACGATAGGGTTACTGGTCAGTTCGCCGCCGATGTCGCCAGCACTGCCGGTGACAACACTGAACACACCATTCGGGATACCCGCGCGGTGCGCCAGCTCAGCCAACGCCAGAGCCGAGAACGGAGTCTGCGAAGCCGGTTTCAGAACCATGGTGCAGCCAGCAGCCAACGCCGGGCCCGCTTTACGGGTAATCATCGCTGCAGGGAAGTTCCACGGCGTAATCGCCGCCGTCACGCCGATTGGCTGCTTGATCACAATCAAACGCTTGTCTGGCTGGTGACCAGGAATCACATCACCGTAGATGCGCTTGGCTTCTTCAGCGAACCACTCGAGAAACGAAGCGGCGTAAACGATTTCGCCCTTGGCTTCAGCCAGCGGCTTGCCCTGTTCCAGGGTCATCAGGCGAGCGAGGTCGTCCTGGTTTTCAATAATCAGTTCAAACCAACGACGCAGCTTGTTCCCACGGTCCTTGGCGGTCAACGCACGCCAGGCCGGCAGCGCCTTGTTAGCAGCTTCGATCGCGCGACGGGTTTCAACAGCACCCATCTTCGGAACAGTCCCGAGGATCTCATTGGTAGCCGGGTTGTTCACCTTGATCGTCTGACCATTGTCCGCATCCAGCCAAACGCCATCGATAAAGGCTTGCTGACGGAACAATTGGGTGTCTTTAAGCTGCATGTCGGTCTCCTAAACAGCACCGCGCACGCGCGGAGCGAATTTTTTGTTTGTTCAAAGGCGCCTATAAAAGGCTGCCGTCAGGAAATCATTCACCGTACTCAAGCACAAATAGCGCACTGATCGTAGAACGTGCGGTTCAGCACCCAGCCAAAAGCGTTTGAAATCTCAAACGAATCCTAGGGTCTGCGGGGGTAAAGGACAATAGTCTGTTCGAAAAAAAGAACGAAAACGGAGTTTAGCCGATTAGTTTCAGATCAACGTCACGTTCACACCCTGTTACGTGCGAAATCAACAACAGCACTCACCAGCATGGACGCCCGCCAGCCAGATGAGTATCATGGCGCCCGCATTGCACCAGTAGCTCAGCTGGATAGAGTACTGCCCTCCGAAGGCAGTGGTCGTGGGTTCGAATCCCGCCTGGTGCACCAAATAGCTGTTTCTGGCTGTCTCAGACAGTCTACGAAACACCCCAAGAAGCCCGCCCTGTGCGGGCTTTGTTGTTTCTGGCTATCCCTCCCTGTCTCGCCCCATAACTTCAAACCATGTATGCCCCCTTCGTATGCATTTGCAATGCCTTGAAATGGACGCATGCACGCAGTGATGCGCACTGAAATCAAGCGCCGTCCCCTGACTTGACTCCCGCCTTTGCTCGACACATTCTTCGGGGACACCTACAACTCCTGAAGGAACGAGAGCGCATGAAACTGGAAACCATGGCTATCCACGCAGGCTATAGCCCCGACCCGACAACTAAAGCAGTAGCGGTGCCGATCTACCAAACCGCGTCCTACGCGTTCGACGATACCCAGCATGGTGCCGACCTGTTCGACCTGAAAGTCGCAGGCAATATTTACTCGCGCATCATGAACCCTACCAATGACGTGCTTGAAAAGCGCGTTGCAGCCATGGAAGGCGGTGTCGGTGCGTTGGCGGTTGCGTCAGGCATGGCCGCGATTACCTATGCGATCCAGACCGTGGCCGAAGTGGGTGACAATATCGTCTCGGTGGCCAAGCTTTATGGCGGGACTTACAACCTGCTGGCGCATACCCTGCCGCGCTTTGGTATCCAGACGCGTTTCGCTGCCCATGACGACATCGCGGCGCTTGAGGCGCTGATCGACGACAAGACCAAGGCGGTTTTCTGCGAATCCATTGGCAACCCGGCCGGCAATATTATTGACCTTCAGGCACTAGCCGACGCTGCCCACCGGCATGGTGTGCCGCTGATCGTCGATAACACCGTTGCCACGCCAATTCTTTGCCGCCCCTTCGAGCACGGTGCCGACATCATTGTGCACTCGCTGACCAAGTACATCGGCGGACACGGGACCAGCATCGGCGGCATCGTCGTCGACTCCGGCAAATTCCCATGGGCTGACAACAAAGAACGTTTCCCCCTGCTTAACACGCCCGACCCGTCCTACCATGGCGTGACCTACACCGAAGCCTTCGGCCCAGCCGCCTTCATCGGCCGCTGCCGGGTAGTGCCACTGCGCAATACGGGGGCGGCGCTGTCGCCATTCAACGCCTTCCTGATCCTGCAAGGCCTGGAAACGCTTGGGCTGCGCATGGAGCGCCACACAGAAAATGCGCTCAAAGTCGCGCACTATCTCAAGGCTCATGAAAACGTCGCGTGGGTGAAATACGCCGGGTTACCCGACCATCCAGAGCATGCACTTGCTTTGCGTTATACCGCTGGTAAACCCGCATCGATCCTGTCGTTCGGTATCAAGGGCGGACAGGAGGCCGGGGCACGCTTTATCGATGCCTTGAAACTGGTGGTGCGCCTGGTCAACATCGGCGATGCCAAATCACTGGCCTGCCATCCTGCGTCCACCACTCATCGCCAGTTGAACGACGAAGAGCTGGAAAAGGCCGGCGTGCCAAGGGATATGGTCCGACTCTCCATCGGCATCGAACATTGCGATGACATCCTCAGCGACCTCGCCCAAGCTCTGGAGGCTGCGGTTCCCCGGTAACTATTTGAAGCTGAGGACTGGCGCCTGGCGTCAGTCCCGGAGCTCAAAAAAATCCCATCAAAGCGACTTGAGCGATTCAAGGCCTGAAGGGATTCCTTTCACATCGGACGACGCATCAATCACGTTTGCAGGTTTTGATGCCCAGCAGTGAATAGGCTGGGCAAAAGCGGAAGATGCCGGTCGCCAGTGGTACTACGCCAATCCAACCCCACACGCCAATGACCCCGAATACGGTCAGCCCGATGAGAATAACGCCCAGTGCGATGCGCAGGACGCGGTCGATGGTTCCAACGTTTGCGTTCATGGTGATCTCCCGATCAATGTACGCGCCGGGCTTCCAGCGCGGTGAATAACAACATGCCGACCAGCATGGCCAACACGAAAACAAAAGCTTGCCAGTGGGCCGTCAGCAGAAGGACCACTGCCGGTCCCGGGCATATCCCGGCGATGCCCCAACCGATACCGAACAGCAGGCTGCCACCGATCAAGCGCGCATCCAGCTCGCGTTTGACGGGCAGTTGCATCGGCGCACCCAGCAACGATGTCGATTGTTTGCCGGCCCAGTTGAACGGCACGCTCGCCACGGCGATGGCGCCGACCATCACAAGCGCCAGCGACGGATCCCAAGCGCCTGCCAGATCGAGAAATCCCAGCACTTTGCCCGGGTTGGCCATACCGGCGAGCAAGAGGCCGATACCAAATAGCAGGCCAGCAATGAAGGCTGTCAGTTTGCGCATGATTAGCTCCCGAGAAGATGACGTAGGACAAAGACGGTGATGAATCCCGCGAACATGAAGGTGATGGTGGCCGCGATGGAACGCGGGGAACGCCGGGAAATCCCACACACCCCGTGCCCACTGGTGCAGCCCGAACCGTAGCGGGTGCCGACGCCCACCAGCAAACCGGCCACTGCCAGGCCAAACCAACCGCTTTTGAACGCTATTAGCGGCAAGGCAGCAAACAGTCCCCACACCAGTGGCGCAATCAATAGGCCGAGCAGGAAAAGTGCCTTTTCGCTACGGCCTTCGCTGTCGGGCTGTAGAAGGCTGCCGAGCAGACCGCTGATCCCGGACACCCGCCCATTGGCCAGAACAAACAGGCTGGCGGCCAGCCCGATCAGCGCGCCTCCGGCCAACGAAGTCCAGGGTGTGAAATTTAACCAGTCGATCATCGTTGCGTCCCTCCGGTGCAGCAGGTTGTGTTCGTTCATTTTTCCGCCTGAGCCCATATTCAAATCGCGTTAAGCGGAATTTTCAGATAGCGGACGCCGTTGTCTTCGGGCTCCGGCAGAAGACCGCCGCGCATATTGATCTGCACCGATGGCAAGATGAGGACGGGCATTTCCAGGGTAGCGTCGCGTGCTTCGCGCATCTTGACGAAGGCGTCTTCATCGATGCCGTCGTGTATGTGGATATTGCTGGCGCGTTGTTCCGCGACGGTTGTCAGGTACTTGAGTTCGCGGCCATTGGGCAAGTAGTCGTGGCACATGAACAGATGGGTCTGTGGAGGCAGACTCAGGATCTTTTTTATCGAGCGATACATCGTTCGCGCATCGGCACCAGGAAAATCACACCGCGCAGTGCCGTAGTCCGGCATGAACAGGGTGTCACCTACGAAAGCGATGGTTTCGCCTTCGACTTCGACGACATAAGTCATGCACGCAGGTGTATGCCCCGGCGTGTGCATCGCCCTGGTCCGCAGCGAGCCAATGCTGAAGTGCGCGCAATCATCGAGCAGTACATCGAACTGACTTCCATCACGGGCAAAATCGCTGCCGGCATTGAAGAGCTTGCCGAACACTTCCTGCACGACGGTTATCAGGCTACCAATGGCGGTTTTTCCGCCGAGCGTTTTCTTCAGGTAGGCTGCGGCGGAAATATGATCGGCGTGCACGTGGGTTTCCAGTATCCACTCTACCGATGCGCCCAACTCACGAACCCGTGCGATCAATTGGTCGGCCGAATCGGTATGGGTGCGTCCTGACTTGGGGTCGTAATCCAGCACGCTGTCGATCAGCGCACATTGTTTCGTCGCACGGTCCAGCACCAGATAACTGACCGTCCACGTATGGCTGTCGAAGAACGCTTCTACCTGCAGTTGGTCACCGATGATCACAGCGGCTCTCCTGATGGTTGGGTGACACGCGACTGGCCACCTGTATTCATCTCAATCAGCATGCCAATCTTCTATTATCTGAATAAACTTACAACTAACTGTTTTTATTGAGTTTTCATACGTCAACCCAAGAACAGCACGAGCGGGTGTTGTATCTCGAACTTAAAAAACAGTCGACCATCATTCTGGATACCGACTACAACATCATAGCTGCCAACGTGGCTTATCAGCGTTAGTTCGGTACCCAATACTGTCGTGTATCACACCCGTTCTCGGTTCCCTACGATCAGGCCGACGAGCATTGCCCGGTGCGGACAGCTCATGCGTCTCGCGGCCTGGGTGTGACGTTCCGTCACTCCCGTTGCAGTTGAAAATATTGATCCAGATCAATATTAGCCACCGTCGCCGTCAGGACAATTCCGCCATCCCTGCGAGTACCCGTCATGCCAGGCCCCTTCGATTTTCTAAAAAAACCATTAATGAAGGAAATTGGCCTGATATTGCTTATCAAGCTCGTCTTGTTGTTGGGGATCCGAAGCATCTGGTTCAGCGCTCCGGTTGAGGTCATGGATGACGGCGTCAAAGTAGGCCAACACATGCTTGGCCCCCCTCCCGCACTTCCTGAGAAGAACCCCCAATGATCTCGGAATCAGTCGTCGACTTATCTCGACTGCAATTCGCTATGACGGCGCTGTATCACTTTCTGTTCGTCCCTCTGACCCTGGGTTTGACCTTCCTCCTGGCCATCATGGAGTCGGTTTATGTGATGACCGGCAAGCAGGTCTACAAGGACATGACCCGGTTCTGGGGCAAGCTGTTCGGCATCAACTTCGCCTTGGGTGTCACCACCGGCCTGACCATGGAGTTCCAGTTCGGGACTAACTGGGCGTACTACAGCCATTACGTCGGCGACATTTTCGGCGCCCCGTTGGCGATTGAAGGCTTGATGGCGTTCTTTCTGGAATCGACCTTCATCGGCCTGTTCTTTTTTGGCTGGGATCGTCTGACCAAAGTCCAGCATCTGGGGGTTACCTGGCTGGTGGCCATCGGTTCGAACATGTCGGCATTGTGGATCTTGATCGCCAACGGCTGGATGCAAAACCCGGTCGGCGCAGAGTTCAACTTCACCACTATGCGGATGGAACTGACCAGTTTCAGCGCATTGCTGTTCAACCCCGTGGCACAGGTCAAGTTCGTCCACACCGTTGCGTCCGGTTACGTGACCGGCGCGATTTTTGTCTTGGCTATTTCAAGCTGGTACCTGCTCAAGGGCCGCGATATAGGGTTCGCGCGGCGCTCCTTTGCCATTGCATCGGCTTTCGGCATGGCGTCGATTTTTTCGGTGATCATTCTGGGCGACGAGTCCGGGTATGAAATCGGCGATGTTCAAAAAACCAAGCTCGCGGCAATCGAGGCCGAGTGGGATACCGAGTCCGCACCTGCAGCCTTTACCCTGTTCGGGCTGCCGAATCAGGCCGAGCAACGTACCGACTACGCGGTAAAAATCCCTTATGTCATGGGGATTATTGCCACGCGCTCGCTGGACACGAAGGTGACAGGCATCAAGGACCTGGTTGCCCAGCATCAGGTACGGATTCGCAATGGCATGGTTGCTTATGATCTGCTTCAGCAACTGCGCGCCGGGGATAAAAGCGAACAGACGGTCTCTGCCTTCAATGCGGTGAAAAAGGACCTGGGCTACGGTCTGCTGCTCAAGAAATACACGAACAAGGTGGTCGATGCCAGCGACCAACAAGTCAAGCAGGCCGCGCTGGACTCTATCCCGGGCGTGGCTTCGATTTTCTGGACCTTTCGCCTGATGGTGCTCAGCGGTTTCCTGATGCTGGCCCTGTTCGTCTGTGCGTTCTGGGCGTCTACCCGCAAGAACGAAATGAGCAAACCCTGGCTGCTCAGGTGGGCCCTGTTCAGCCTGCCACTGCCGTGGGTTGCCACGCAGACCGGCTGGTTTGTCGCGGAGCACGGTCGTCAGCCTTGGTCCGTGGGTGAAATACTCCCGACCCATCTGTCCGCTTCAAGCGTGTCGACCGGTGATGTCTGGGGTTCTCTGCTGGCGCTGATCGCGTTCTATAGCGTGCTGTTGGTGATCGAGATGTACCTGATGATCAAGTTCGCCCGACTCGGGCCGAGCAGTCTGCACACGGGTCGTTATCACCTGGAACGCGAGGCAACACCCGACAACGCCACACAGCCGACCCTGGTCTGAGGAGCACAACGATGTTCGACTATGAAAGCCTCAAACTGATCTGGTGGGTACTGGTTGGCGTCTTGCTGATCGGCTTCGCCCTGACTGATGGTTTCGACCTCGGCGCCGCCGCGCTGATGCCCTTCGTCGGCCGCAACGATAACGAACGACGCGTGGTGATCAACACCATCGCGCCGCATTGGGATGGCAACCAGGTTTGGCTGATTACCGCCGGCGGGGCGTTGTTCGCCGCCTGGCCATTGGTGTATGCCGCCGCGTTTTCGGGCTTCTACTGGGCCCTGCTGCTGGTACTGTTCGCCTTATTCGTTCGCCCCGTAGGCTTCGATTATCGGAGCAAACTGAGCAACACCCGATGGCGGCAAAGCTGGGACTGGGGCCTGTTCGTTGGCGGCGTGGTGCCTTCGCTGGTATTCGGTGTGGCGTTCGGCAACCTGCTCCTGGGCGTGCCCTTCCAATTTGACGATACCCTGCGCTCCAGCTACCACGGCAGCTTCTGGCAACTGCTCAGCCCATTCGGGCTGCTCGCTGGCGTCGTCAGCTTGAGCATGCTCTGCCTGCACGGCGGCACATGGTTGATGATGCGTACAGAGGGTGACATCGCCCGGCGTTCTCGCAGCGCTGCTCAACTGTTCGCGGCGGTTTACCTGCTCGCCTTCATCGGTGCCGGAGTCTGGCTCTTGCTGGGCGGCATTGAAGGGCAAACCATCACCTCAGCCTTCGAACCCGGCATAGCCTTGAATCCGCTGAGCAAAACCGTGGCCGCGAGTAATCCGGGCTGGATGGTGAACTACGGGAAATACCCACTGACCATCATTGCGCCGGTCTTGGGGATAGTCGGCGCGCTGCTGGCCCTGCTCTCGGCCAGCGGCGGTCACAGTCGCTGTGCGTTCCTGGGCAGCAGCCTGGCCATCGTTGGCACCCTCTGCACAGCCGGTTTCGCCCTGTTTCCGTTTGTCATGCCGTCGAGTATCGACCCTGCCTCCAGCCTGACCGTGTGGGATGCTGTTTCCAGCCGCATGACACTCAATATCATGCTGGTTGCGGCAGCGATTTTCGTGCCACTGATCCTCTGCTATACCCTTTGGTGCTACGCCAAAATGTGGGGAAAAGTGACCACCAAACACATCGACGCCAACACTCACAGCCTTTACTGAGGAGCACACACTATGTGGTATTTCGCCTGGATCCTCGGTGTCTTATTGGCCTGTAGCTTCGGCATCATCAACGTCATGTGGCTCGAGGCCACCGACACGCTGGACAAGGAGCCAGCGGGTGACATCTGAAGCCACACCGCGGTTGCGACGCGCCAGCAGCAGGGTCTTGTCCCTGCTGCTGGCCGTTCCGTTGAGCCTGATTCTACTGATCCACCCCATCACCATCCTCAACGCCCAAGGGCACTACAACCACAACCTGCTGATGCTGGTCATGTGGGGCGTGGCTGCGGGGTACGTGCACGGCGTGGGCTTCGACCCGCATGCACGCGTGTGGCAAGTGGTGTTTCATCCGCTGGTAGCCTGGGGTCTGATGACCTTGGGCTATGCAGTGATGTGGGTGCATTAGGGCATGTCTGAAGCCCGTACCGGGCTTATTCGCAGACAAGTCAGCTCCCACAGATGATGTTCTATTTCAGAGGGTTATTGGTAGGCGCAAGAAGACGTAATCCAACACTGAAAACTCACCCCCCAAGCACCCGCGCATAAACCTGCCGATCAATATTCGCCCCACTCAAAATCACCGCCACTTTGGCACCTTGTTGGCGCTCACGCTCTTTGATCAGCGCCGCCAGGCCCGCAGCTCCGGCGCCTTCGGCGGTGTTGTGGGTGTCTTCGTGGAAGATCCGGATCGCGCTGGCGATTTCGTCGTCATTAACCCGGACGATTCGCGCTGCGCCTCGGCGGATGATGTCGAATGCTTGCGGCAATGGCAGGCGACAGGCCATGCCGTCGGCGAAGGTGTTGGCGGTTTCGGTGGTGATGATTCGGCCTTGTTCGACGCTCTGCGCAAAGGCGTCGGCGTGTTCGGATACGACACCGACGATTTCGGTTTTCAGGCCCAGTAAGTTGCGAGTCTGGATCAGGCCGCATATGCCGGAACCCATACCGATGGGGACGTAGACCGTCTGCAGACCCTGCACCGCCTCCAGCAATTCCAGCGCGTAGGTCGCGACACCTAAAATAAGGTCAGGATGAAACGCCGGGACACTCTCGTAGCCCTGCATTTCGGCTTGGCGCGCGGCTTCTATCCGCGCCTCGTCGAAGTCTTGCCCGTACTCGATAAGTTGCGCGCCCATGGCCCGCATCGCGGCATTTTTTTCCTGCGAATTGCCGAGGGGCACAACGATGATAATCGGCAGCCCTGCGTTGCGTGCGGCCGTTGCAAGGCTCTGCCCATGATTGCCTCGGGTGGCAGTCACCAGCCCGGTAACGTCAGGTTTGCGCTTGAGCAATCCCTGTACGTACAGCAGGCCACCACGAATTTTGAAGGCGCCGGTCGGTGCGTGGTTTTCGTGTTTGACCCAGACCTCACAACCCAGACGCTCGGCCAAGCGCGGCCATGCGTATTGGGGGGTAGGCGGAACCAGTGGGCGAATGGTTTGCGCGGCGTGGCGTAACGAGGCGAGGTCAAACATCAGGTCACCGGGTTGTGGGTGGGTTTGACCTGATCTTAGGGCCGGGGCATTGTATGGGTTAAACCTTATATTGCATGAGCAACAATAAATGTGGACGCCGACGCTCAACGACAGTGCGCAGCCGAAGTACCTGGCCTTGGTTGAAGCGATCACGCGCGCGATAGAAAGCGGCGAGTTAAAAGTCGGCGAGCGGCTGCCACCGCAACGACGTCTCGCCTGGAACCTGGGCCTGAACCCAAGTACGACGATGCAGGCCTATCGTGAGGCCGCGCGGCGGCATTTGGTTTCGGGTGAAGTGGGGCGCGGCACTTATGTATTGGCCGGGAGCAAAGAGGCGACGTTGTTCCGGCTCAAGCAACCAAGCGAACGCCCTGCCCTGATTGATCTTTGCACCAATGTGCCGGTGACCGATGAGGACAGTCAGGACGAAGTCTTGGCGCTCTCTACGCTGATCAATAACGGACAAGCACAGCGCCTGCAACGCTACCTCACGGCTGACGACCTGGCAGTTGGCCGGGCTCAGGGTGCCGCCTGGCTGCAAGCCCGGGGCCTGAACGTGCCCACAGAAAACATCATGCTGTGCAACGGCGCCCAGCAGGGGTTGTTCACGGCGTTGCTGTCGCTGTGTCAGCCCGGCGAGCCGGTCATCGTGGAAGCCTTCACTGCGCCAGGGATCAAAGCGGCCTGCCGCCAATTGCGCTTGCCCATGCATGGCGTTGCGCTTGATCGATGCGGCATCCTCCCTGACGAACTCGACCGGATGGCGCGGGCCACCGGGGCAAAAATCGTCGTGCTGACGCCCACGCTACAGAACCCGACGTCAACGATCATGTCGCCCCAGCGGCAATTCGAGATCGCGGAAGTCGCAAGACAGCATGACCTGCTGATTATCGAAGATGATGTCTATGGCGCGCTGACCTCCTCACCTCCACTGACGCGACTGTTGGGCAAGCATGGCCTGTTGGTGACAAGTCTGTCGAAAACGGTCGCGCCCGGTTTACGGGTTGGCTGGATCACGGCCGAACCGTCCGTGCTTGAACGTATCGACCCCCACGCGCAGGCCACGCACTGGGGCGTTTCACCGCTCTGCCTGAGTATCGCCTGCCAATGGATCAACGATGGAACCGCACAACGTCGTCTGGCGTGGCAGACCGAAGAAACCACCCAGCGCTGGCGCTTGGCAAAAAAGACACTCGGCGCGGCGTTGTATCAGGCACAAAGCCCGTCTCCTCACATTTGGGTCACCAGCTCACTGCCCTCCATGAAGCTGGCCGAGGCCTGCCGTGCAGCACAGGTCGACGTGGTGCCTGCTGAGGTTTTCGCAGTCAAGGAACACGATACCCATGCCGTACGCATCAGCCTGTGTGCAGCCAGCAATCGAGCACAATTGAAGATCGCATTGGAGCGGGTGGCGCAGATTGTTGGGACCAACGGTACGTTGCAAATTGAGCAAGACGGATCTACTTTTAATAGATAAATCCGTCTTGTTTTTACTCCTGTACCGCAATCACTGCGAAGGAGATTTACCGATGGTTACTCACTACAGGCTCGCCGGGCACATCGCCTGCGGCCGCCACGGCGACAACATCATCTCCACCACTGAGCTTGGACGTGTGAAGTGTCGCAACTGCCGTAACACCGATGCCTTCAAAGAGGCGAGGAAAACCGTGCGAAACGCAGCACGCAGAGCTGCGAGGAAAGCGAGGACTGCTCATGCATCGAGCGACTGGCGTGCCTCTTGGCAACAGCGGCTCACGGATATGCCCGGACCGCAGCGACTCCCTCGAGGGTTTCATGGTCAGCCCTTCGTCTAACCCTATGGAATGGCATACATCGGAGCGCTGATCTCGTCGGCATCGCTGACAGTAAACATGCAGAAAAAGGGCGAGTTTATTTTCGATAAATAAACTCGCCCCTCTTTGCTGACTCGGTGACTTACTGATCCGTTGTGCTCAGCCCGCCAAGTCTGCTCGTCACCATGCTGAAGAACTGCTGCACGGTCATTTTCTGGCCGTTGAAGTCAACGATGTCGTTGGCATAGTGAAGGTCCGAGACAACGTTCTCGCCCTTGACCTTGGCCAACTGGGTCATCACCGCCATGCCGCTGACCATGTCGCTCGCGCCCTGCGCCTGTTCAGCGATCGCTTTGGGGTCGGTCAGACCGTTGAGGCTCGCTTGCAGACTGGCGACATCCTTGATCATGGGTTGAGACAGCAGCAATTTGGCGTTCAGTTCGCCGATCATTTTTCTGCCCACTTCTGCAGGCGGTTGATCGAGCGGCCCGGGATTTTTCAGGTCCACCGCAAGGCTGAAGTGGCTTTCGCCGTTGGAGGTCTTGAGCGATATTTTTTCCAGTTCGATGTGCGGCTTGGCGTTCAGCAGTTTCGCCAGGTCGGCATTCATTTTTGCCTGATCGGCATCGCTCAGCTTCAACTTGAACGGTATACCGGCCTGCGCGGCAGCCTGTTGTTGAGGCTGGACTTTCTCCTGGAAGAAATGGAGCAGTGCTTGTGTAGACGCTACGTCGAAGTTGCCGAACTTCCACAGCATCTGCGAGGCGCCAATGTCCTTGCCGTTGTAGTTGATCATGCCGATGTCATAGGTCACTTGAGCCGACAGGTTGCTATCTGCCTCTTGCATCAAGCTGGTGTTCACAAAGTCTTTGAACAGCACCGGAGGCTTGTCCCCGATCTGGAACAACGCGCTGGCCACTTTGAGGTTGCTATGCCCAAGATAGAAACCCGAGGCGCCTTTGGTGCCACCGGTGTCGAAGGTCACGCCGTGGAGTTCAACACTCACAGGGCCCTGTTCCGAAGCTACGTTGAGTTGCAGGTTGTCCATATTCCCGGTGATCTTGAGCTTCTCTGCATCGGCACTGGCCGCCACAGCGAGGTCGAGGCCGGAGAACTTGAACATGCCGTCTTTGTCATTGATATCCAATGGCAGCAATTGCAGGGTGCCTTCGGTAGCGCGGTCGTAGCCGATGCTCGCACTGCCTTTGAGCGGCGCGGCACCATTAGTCATGGCAAACCACTTTTCGGAAAAAGCGTTTTTCTCGATTTCATAATTGCTGGAAGCCATGACCGGCAGCAGCTTCAACGACCTCAGTCGCGAAAAAGGCAACGGGCCGTGCTCAATGTTATCCACGAACAACAGCTCGATCTTTTCGTTGTTTTTGCCCAGGCTTTTGCTTTGAACATTCACACGATAGTGCGCAGTGCTGGTGAACAGATGGCGCTCGAGCGACACCAGCTCGACGCTCATACTGTCGTCGGTTCCGCTAAAAGACGACTTGAACTGTCGGTTGGCGTTGTCGATCGAATCGCGCAAAACACCATCCAGTTGAGTCCCGGTGTACCACGCCCCAGCGGTGCCCAGTGCCGCCACCGCAATGACGACGCCTACTGCAACGTTTGCTGATTTGCTCATCTTCCGCCCCACTTCGCTGTCCATAATCGACCGAGATTATCATCCGCCGCTAGCCACGGTCTTCCCTCAGACGGTAGGCTGATGTTCGAATTTGAAAACGGGATCAAACGAGATGAGTGAGCAACGCACCGTTTTTGGCCCGATCAAGGCCGTTATTTTCGATATGGATGGCTTGTTGTTGGATACCGAGGGTATCTACACCGAAGTCACTCATATTATTGCCAGTCGTTACGGTCGGACGTTTGACTGGACGATCAAGCAGAACACCATCGGCCGTGGGGCGCGGGATTTCGCCGGTTACGTGATCGGCGCGCTGGAGTTGCCGCTGTCCATCGATGAGTTTCTGACCACTCGCGAACCCATGCTGGATGAGCGCTTCCCACGTTCACCCGCAATGCCAGGCGCCGAGGCATTGGTCCGGCATTTGGCCGCGCACAATATCCCCATCGCCGTGGGCACCAGCTCGTCGATCCACTACTTCAAGGCCAAAACCACCCTGCATCGGGCATGGTTCGAGCTGTTCGACACCGTGGTAACGGCTGACGACTCGGAAGTGGGCGCCGCCAAACCCGCACCGGATATCTTCCTGGTCGCCGCCCGCCGCCTGGGCGTTGCCCCAAAGGACTGCCTGGTGTTCGAAGACTCGCCCTTCGGCGTGACGGCCGCCAAGGCTGCGGGCATGTCCGCCGTGGCCGTGCCGGACGCCCATATGCCAATCGAGCAATACGTTCACGCCGATCTGCGCCTTGAGTCGCTGTTGGATTTCCCGCTTGAAGCATGGGGGTTGCCGGCGTTCTGATGCGCAGCCCCTTGCGTCTGCGAGCGTCTGCGGCCACCCCTCGAACGTGTTTCTGGCAGGCATCGATTGCGGGGCAACTTCGTTGCCCCGGCTTCAATGAAAGTGGTCGCCGACTGTTTTATTGACATCGAAATGCTACTACTATCCCCCGACATTTTGTAACACCCGTCAAAGCACGCACTCTCGGATGCGACGCCAGCCTGATTAACCGTCGGGCCGCCCACTCTGGCATGGTGGCGTTCGTTGTGTAATGACACGGGATAGCAACGCGTTTTGCGTGATATGGCACACCGACAAGTCTGTCAGGTGCCAAGGACAAAAAAGGAATCAGCAAGGGATGTTGAACTCAAGGAATGTGCGCCCGACAGCACTGGCTATGGCCATTGCTCTCGGTGTAACCGGTTGCGCCAGCGTCGATAACCAATTGGGCGGAATGGATAAGACCTCAGCATGCGTGGCTGGCGGCATGTTGGGTGCCGTGCTGGGCGCGGGTGTGGCGGTTGCCCTAGGCAAGAACGCTGCGGGCGGTGCGATTGCCGGTGCCGCTGTCGGATGCGGTGCAACGTTGGCGTATCAGGCACGCGTCAAGCGTCTGCAGGCGATTGCCACCGAGGAAGGCATGAGCATGCAGATCAAGGAGCTTGCAACGGCCCAGGCTCCCACTCCAGGTAAAAGCGCCCCCCAATTGCAACCCGTGGGCATAGAGGCGCAGGTGCAGGACAGTGCAATGTTTGCCACCGGCTCTGCCATGCTGACCGCCAATGGGGAACGTCAGTTGCGCAAGATGGCTGCGGTACTTGCGGAAGGCCAGAGCGGAACACAAACGGCGCCGAAGAAAATCCTGGTAGTGGGCCATACCGACTCCACCGGCAACGCCGAGCTCAACCAGCGACTCTCGGAACAACGTGCCCGCGCCGTGAGCACAATCCTCGCCCAGGCCGGTTTGCAGCCCGCAGACATCTATTACCAGGGTGCCGGTGCCTCGCGACCTGTGGCGGCCAACATCACGACCGAAGGTCGGGCGCAAAACCGTCGAGTGGAATTGACCCAGGTCGATAACCAGCAACTGTTGGTTGCCCGCGTACGCGCCGAGCGCAACAACCCCAAATACCTGGAACACGGCACCCGGACCAGCCCGGCGGCAACAGCTGCCAGTGCACCGGTCAAAACACCGACCCTGAGCAAAGCCGACAAAGCCGAGTCCTCGCCCGCGACAGCCCAACCTGCGCCTTCCACAGGCATTCCGGTTCAGGGCAAAGGTGGTATCGATTTTGGCGGCCATCAGGTCGTCAGTATGGAGTCGGCACTGGCGCGCGGTATCGAGCCCAAGAAATCGGTATTCAGCGTTATCTCTCCGGCCTACGCCTCGGCTCCGGTAGGTTCCTGCGTCGCCGATATGCCACGTATGGCGGGCGAAGTAAAAAACCTGGCCACTGATCGAGCGCTGGTGGATATCGCCACCACTGACTACCTGCCTGGGATGAACGGTCGCCCTTGGGGCCAGGCCATCAACGGGCATGTCGCCTTGGTCGGGCCAGTCGCCATTCTCAAAGAAGATGCGACGGTGGCAGTACAGCCGTTCATGCAATTCATCCCTGACTACAAGACTTCAAAAAAGCAGTCGGAAAAGATTCAGTCGATTGCCAATACCTTCGACGGTGAAACCAAGGTGCTGTACCGGGTTTTCGCAGTCGATGCATCGAAGTCGCCGGTGTCCTGCATGGACATCGTGTTCGACAAAAGAACAGGCGCCGCGACAGCCGGGGAACTGTTCTATCCAAAACAAGGCGAGGCTTTCGTCGCTGAATTCGAGCCGGTTCGTCGCTAACCAGATGAAATAGGGAAATAACATGCTGCAGACAATTCAGGCGTTCTTCATCGCCTACTGGTACATCGTTGTGCCTCTCCTGGCGACGCTCTTTCTCATGATTCCGGTGGTCATCTACTGGAACAAAGTGCGTTACGGCTTAATGCTGGCCCGGCACAACGTCCCGCTGTTCGGGAAGATCAAACATTGGGTCAATCATCCGGGCGAACAGAACCCGAAAACCCACTTCCTCGACGCCGAAACCCAGCTGTGCAGCGCCTACTACCACTACTACGAGGGCCATGTAAAAAATGGTCAGTTCTTTCAGAAGTGCGAAGACTATCTGATGAAAGTCAGCGAGGATCACCGCATCGAAAAAAGCATGTGGCTGTGGATGCTGGTGATCATGCTGATGGTGATCGAAGCCTCTGCGTTCGGTTACGCGTTGTCGCCATACGCCATGACACTCGCCACGCCCAACACCGCGCTGGCGGGTGCGTTTGGTATTGGTCTGGTCATTTCGATCATCGCCTTGCTGCTGTCTGAGCTGACCGGTCGCCAGTTGTACCTGAACCACATGGTCGGCCAGATCATGGCCTACGCCACCATGCGCAAGAAAGGTGAGGAAGGCGACTTCATCAAAAAAGACCGGCTTAATATCGACAAGACCTACGATGATAATGACCGCCCGGCGTACCAGCAGATGCTCAACCGCATCAAGGTCAACTACAGCAAGCAAACGCCAGCCAAGTCCTTCGGCATCACTGTCGCCTATGGCGTTTTCATCCTGATTCTGGCGGTTGCAGCCTTCTGGGTGCGGGCTGAAACTCTGCAGGCCCAAGAGGCCGAGTTGATCGCCAACCCTCCGGCCATCAGTGCTTCGGCCGATGACTTCCCGTCCTCGAATGACTTCCCGATCACCGACGACATGAAGTCGCTGGGCAACGATTCGAAAACCAAAAGCGCTCAGGACCAGATTGATTCGATGCACCGCGCGTCGATGATCACTTTCGGCGTGCTCAGCGCACTGTTCGTGTTCATTCAGTTCACCAGCACTTACCTGGCGTACTCCCGAGGTTTTGTTGGCAGCAAATCGAAAGAGGCCTGGGAGCAGACCGTCGGTTTTGCCAACGCCGATGAATATGTGGCCTATCACCGCCGCCTCGTAAGCTCCATTGCGGTTGACGCACAACAGGCACTGAGCACGCTGCAAGCGCTGCTGTCGGCCCAGTTCCATATCTCTGGCACTGATCACAGCGAGAAGGAATCGAACAAACACGCGCGGACCTTTGAGCGCTTCATCGAAAACAAAAGGTCCGAAAACCTGTCGGCCATCCCTGACCCCATCGCGGCCGAAACACGGCAAGCCGCTGTGGTGACCTCCGCGGTCGATGTCACGCCAGAACCCATTGCACACGTCTCCACCAAGACGGCCGGTTTCGACCCGCACGCCTGGGGCAAGCTGACCGGCTATGAGGAGGAAGACCTAGCCTATGTCGCGGGCAAAAAAGGCGTGGACGAAACGCTGATCCGCCGTGCTTACAAACTCCAGATGCTGGACGAGCAGGAAAGCTGATGATGATCAAAACACTGATCGCTGTGCTGGCCTTTGTCCCGCTAATAGCATGGGGCGCTGAGCGCAACGACGTGCCCAGCTGCTATGAGCAAAGCAAGTTGACCGAGTTCAAGGCGCCCTCTTCGGGGCGCTTGTTGACGGTTATCATCGACCAGACCACGCCGCTGACCAAGGAGCTGCAGCAAACCGCCTGGAGCCACATCAAGCGGTTCATTCAGCCTGGGGACAAGCTGCGGCTTTACAGCTTCAGCGCCTACCTGGAAGGGCACTACACCCGACTGCAATTCTCCGGAACCCTGGAAAATCCGTTGCAAGACAGTGTCATTGGCGATGTGCCGATGATGCCTGCGCGCAAACTGGGCAACTGTCTGAAAGCTCAACCGCAGGTGCTCTGGCAGAACTTCGGCAAGGCATTCGCAGCGACCATGGGCACCTCCAGCACGGACATTCCGCGCAGTGAGATCCTGTTCAGCTTGCGGGAAATTTCCGCCGATTTGCGCAACGCCAAAGACGCCAACGAACAGGTCATTTTCTTGATGTCCGACATGCTCGAATACAGCGACTTCGGCAGTTTCTATGCGGCTAATCGGATACGCGATATCAACCCCGCAGCCGAGTTGGCCAAGGTCGAAAAGCAGAATTTGTTTGCCGACTTCGCGGGAGCCCGCGTCTATGTTCACGGTGCTGCGTTCGTCCCTCAAGACAACAAGAACGGCTACCGCTCCGGCAAACTGATCCAGAACTTGCAAAGCTTCTGGACGGGTTACTTCGAACGCTCGCATGCCGAACTCAAAGGCTTCGGTACACCCGAGCTGACTGCGGTCGTGGAATAGTTACAACAGGCTGCAACGGCTAATGATGAATGGCCGTTGCGCCGACCTTGTTGCACTTTCCTGCCCCGATTTCGGTCAAAAAATAGAACGCTGCGAGCATCGAAAAAACCAC
The DNA here is from genome assembly GCF_034353875.1 of Pseudomonas sp. MH9.2. Classification (NCBI taxonomy): domain Bacteria; kingdom Pseudomonadati; phylum Pseudomonadota; class Gammaproteobacteria; order Pseudomonadales; family Pseudomonadaceae; genus Pseudomonas; species Pseudomonas sp. MH9.2. The sequence goes on along the minus strand of NZ_CP133784.1, from coordinate 3,343,749 downwards.
ACCCCTCGCACTACTCCTTCGCATCGCCCGGAAAAAAATCGCTAATCCTATGATCAGTATGATTTTTCCGGACTATCAATATCAGCGATGACCACGTCGGTACAAACCGTGTGAGCTAACACCTTATGCAGGTTCTTTCAGCCCGGCTTTTGCCGGGCTTAATTTTGGGCGATGGAAAAGCGCAGCGTTCAAACGCGCCGACAGAGCGCCTGTCAGGCGACGTCGAACGCATCCCACTCATGGCGTCGAGATCTTACCCTGCGCCCAGCCGTCTTCACGCGTAGCCAACGCGCTGGCAATGGATTTTATTTCCGTCGATTCCAACGTCACTGGCAGCGGATCAAGGCCGGCACTGGCGAAGATTTGCCCATAGGCGTTGCGCAAGTCAGCGTAGGACAAGTCACGGCGCAAATCGGCTTGCAGAGTATTGAGTTCACCCTGAATCAAATCGAGTTCGCCAATGCTGTTGGCCTTATAGCGATTGCGCAGTTGGCCGACAATCTGCCCGTCGAGTTTCGACAATTGCTGGCTGGTCTTGAACTGACGCAGGGCCTCTTGGTAATTGGCGTTGGCAACATACAACTGCGCCAGAATCGCAATCGACATGGCCTGCCGACGAGCTGAAGCCACGGATTCCCCTGCCTTGGCAACGTTGATGGCGGCGGGCGCCGAAATCACGTTGAACAGGTTCCAGGTCACCTTGACGCCGTAATCAGCCCAGCTCTGGTTGACCAGAAAGGAGTTGCTGTCGTAATGCCCGCCAGCAGAGAACTCAAGCCCCGGCAACATGCGCAGCATGGCTTTACGGGTTTCTGCAGCGCTGATGCGCGTCTGATAATCCTGTTCGCGCAGTTCAGGACGGCTGGCCAAGGCCTCGTCCTCCAAACGAGAAAGGCCCACTTTCAGCACGGGGACCTCGTAATCACTTTGCGCTGCCAGCTTCAGATCGGAACCCAATGGCAGATTGATCAGGGTTGCGAGCTCGGTTTTGGCCAAGGATAAAGCGCGGCGCTGGTCTTCCAGTTGCCGGGTCGCTTCGATCAGGGCGCGCTGATAACTCAGGGCCTGAACCGGGTCACCCACGCGCTGGTCGCTCATGGCCTCGCTGTTGGTCTGGGCCTTTTCGACGCGCGCCATCAGACTGTCGATTTGCGTGAGCAACCGTTCAGCAGCCAGAGCACGCCAGTAAGCAGAACGCACGTCCTGGACGATAGTGTTAACCACCTTGCGCCGACGCTCCTGCACGATCAGGCGCTGATCGCCCTGTTGCTTGGCACTGATGTAGCTGACACCAAAATCGAGCACGTTCCAGACCATGGTCAAGTCGGCAACCCGGCGGTCGCGGTCCTGGGAGGTCGAGGGTTCCAACGACTGGGTTCCGGTCTGGATACTTTGGCTGCTGGAGGCTCCGACGTTATTACGCCCGGCGTAACCGGCACTCATCGCCATGCGTGGCAGCATGTCAAAGCTGGCCAGATCGACCTGACGCTGAGCCATGGCCTCTTCCATGACTTTAAGGCGGGCTTCGAGGTTATATTTCACCGCGCGAGCCATCGCCTCATGCAAGGTCAGCGGACCATTGAGCGGCTCCTGATCCTTGTACATATCGACCAGATCACTCTTGGCGCGCTGCTCGCTTTCACTTCGATCGATCGGCTTACTGGTGACCGCACAACCACTCACAATCAACGCCAGCAAGCTGACGCTGAACAACTTCTGAGCCTTATTCATCCCTAACCCCTAGTACGGCAAACAGCTTCTTTATAGTCAGGCCTGCGCTTCACTCGCGCCGATCTGCACAAGCGCCAACGTCAATTCGCGAATCTGGCGTTGCTCGTTTTCTTTGAGTTGATGCAATTGCTGGCTCAGTGTCGGCGCGCCAAAAATTCCGCGCACCCCTTCGCCTGCATTTTTGCTACTGCTGTTCCATTGCTTACCGTCGAACACGTTCAGCGGCGAAACATCAGGCACCGAGTCCCGACCAAATACCCCGGAAATCGTGCTAGTACCGAACACTCCACCGTCGCCCCCGCCAGCACCATGAAAGCCACTGGTTACGCTGCCCGTGCTGTCGCTGCTACCGAAAACCTGGGCAATATAACTTGGCGCCAGCGCCTGATTATTGATGAAGATGTTGCCTAGGGCCGGTACATCGCTGCCCAGGGTCGGCGACTGAAACAGCGAGTTGAAGGCCAACGGTGAGCCGAGATTGCCGGGCGGCGCAGCGAACACGTTCGGTTGCAGCGCCACGTTGGACACGCCCGGAAGCGCAGCTGGCGTAATACTGGTGCGGAATTCCGGGTCACCGGTCATGGAAATACTGTTGATGCCAAAGCTATTGGAGTTTGTACTGCCGGTGCCAGCATTGCCTGCCAGGTCCGTCACGCCGAGGGTGTTCAGGCTGACCAGATTGCTGGCGACGTTGATATTGGCCGTCGGCGTCAGGGTGGCAGTCCAGGTCTGGCCGCCATCGTGGCTGGACAAGTTCGACAGCGTGCCATTAGTGGCGCTCAGGTCGGACAGATCGAAACCACTCACGGCCTCGCTGAAGGTGATGGTCACCTGCGACGTCTGTCCTGCGGTCAACGCCGAACTGGCGACCACAACACTGGCGGTAGGCCGCTGGGTGTCGACGGCGTAGTTGTTCGAGTCGGTACTGCCCACTCCGGCGTTGCCTGCCAGGTCACTGACGCCGCTATTGTTCAGGGTGATCCGGTTACTGGCGCCGGTGATGTTACCGGTCGGGGTGAACGCTGCGGTCCAAGTCATGCCACCATCGCGGCTGCTGACGTTGCTCAGGGAACCGTTAGCTACCGTGAGATCACTGTTGTCGAACCCGCTGACCGCCTCGCTGAAGGTGATGGTCACCAGCGAGGTTTCGCCGATGTTCAGGGCGTTGTCCGCCACCACGATGGTTGCGGTCGGGCGCACCGTATCGATGGTGAAGTTGTTCGAGTCGGTCACGCCGACCCCACTGTTGCCCGAAGCGTTGGTCACACCCCGATTGTCCAGGCTGATCAGGTTGGTACTGTCCGTCACGTCAACCGTTGGTATGAAGGTCGCGGTCCAGGTAATGCCGCCGTCGCTGCTGCTGACGTTGCTCAAGGAGCCATTGGCAATGGTCAGATCGGCGTTGGTGAAACCGCTCACCGCTTCGCTGAAGGTGATGGTCACCCCTGAGGTTTCGCCGGCCTTGAGGGCGTTATCTGCCACCACGATGGTCGCGGTCGGAACCTGGGTTTCCACCACATAGTTGGCGGAGTCGGTGGTGCCCACACCCGCATTGCCAGCCAAGTCTGAGACGCCAGTGTTATTCAGGGTGATGACGTTGGTGGTATCAGTCAGGCCCGTGGTCGGGGTGAACGTAGCGGTCCAGGTGATGCCGCCGTCGCTGCTGTTCACCGCACTTAAAGTGCCGTTGGCGATGGTCAGATCACTGTTGTCGAAGCCGCTCACCGCCTCGCTGAAGGTGATGGTTGCCAGCGAGGCTTCCCCTGCTCTCAGGAGCGTATCGCTCAACACAATAGTCGCTGTCGGGCGTTGGCTGTCGACGGCGTAATTGTTGGAGTCGGTGGTGCCGCTGCCCATATTGCCGGACAGATCCTGAACGCCGGCATTGCCCAGCCGGACGATGTTGCTGGTGTCGGTGATGCCGGCTAACGGCGTCAATGTGGCGGTCCAGGTAATGCCGCCATCGCTGCTGGCGACATTACTCAGGGTGGCGTTATCGATGGTCAGGTCGCTGTTATCGAACCCGCTCACCGCCTCACTGAAGGTGATAGTGACCTGCGTGGTCTGGCCGACGCCCAAGGCAGGGTCGGTCACCACGATGGTCGCGGTTGGACGCGCCGTATCGATGGCAAAGTTGTTGGAGTCGGTGGTGCCACTGCCGGTATTGCCCGAGGCGTTCTGCACACCGCTGTTGTCCAGGCTGATCAGGTTGCTGCTGTCGGTGATGGCGTTGGTTGGCGTGAACGTCGCCGTCCAGGTGATACCGCCGTCGCTGCTGGTCACGGCGGTCAATGTGCCGTTGCTGATCGTCAGGTCGGCATTGCTAAAACCGCTCACCGCTTCGCTGAAGGTGATGGTCACCCCTGAGGTTTCGCCGATGTTCAGGGCGTTGTCCGCCACCACGATGGTTGCGGTCGGGCGCACCGTATCGATGGTGAAGTTGCCCGAATTGGTGATGCCGGTGCCGGCGTTATTGGTCAGGTCCGTATAGCCCGCGTTGTTCAGGCTGATCAGGTTGGTGGTGTCGTGAACGTTGCTGGTCGGGGTGAAAGTCCCGGTCCAGGTGATGCCGCCGTCGCTGCTGCTCACCGCGCTCAGGGTACCATTGGGCACGCTCAGATCGCTGTTGTCGAACCCGGTCACCGCCTCGCTGAAGGTGATGGTCACCAGCGCGGTCTGCCCGGCCGCCAGGGTCGGGTTGGCGACCACGATGGTCGCCGTCGGGCGCACGCTGTCGACGTCGTAAGTGTTCGAGTTGGTGGTGCCAGAGCCGGCGTTGCCAGCACCATCGGCCACGCCACTGTTGTCCAGGACAATGTGATTGTTGCCCTGGGTGATACCCGCCGCTGGCGTCAGGGTCGCGGTATAGGTGATGTTGTCGCTGGTGCTCAGGATGCTCACGGTACCGTTGTCGATCGTCAGGTCGGCCAGGCTGAAACCGGTCACCGCCTCGCTGAAGGTGATGGTCACCAGGGATGTACCGCCGATGCCCAGATGATCGGTCGCGACCACGACAGTGGCCGTCGGACGCTGGGTGTCGATGACATAGTTGTTGGAAACGCTGCTGCCGCTGCCGACATTGCCCGAAACGGCCGCCTGGACCCCAGTGTTGTCCAGGGTGATCTGGTTGGTGGCATCGGTGATGCTCGCCGACGGGGTGAACGTGGCGGTCCAGGTAATGCCGCCGTCGCTGCTGCTCACCGCGCCCAGGGTGCCGTTGGTAATCGACAGATCGGCATTGCTGAACCCGGTCACCGCCTCGTTGAAGGTAATGGTCACCAGCGAGGTGTCGCCGATTTTCAGAGACGGGTTCGCCATCACGATGGTCGCCGAGGGCAACACGGTGTCGATGCTGAAGTTCGCCGAGTTAGAGGTGCCCGCGCCAGCGTTGCCAGCGATGTCAGCGATACCGGTATTGGTCAGGGTGATGGCGTTGGTCGCGCTGCTGGTATTGGTGCCCGGAGTGAAAGTCGCGGTCCAGGTGATACCGCCATCGCCGGTGCTCAAGCCACTCAAGCTACCGTGACTCACACTCAGGTCGGCCAGGGTGAAGCCGGTCACCGCTTCGCTGAAGGTGATGGTCACCAACGAGGTTTCGCCGGCCGTGAGCGCAGGATCGGCGACAACAATGGTCGCGGTCGGACGCTGGGTATCGATGGCGTAGTTGTTGGAGTTGGTGCTGCCGGTCCCGGCGTTGCCGCTGGTGTCGCTATAGCCGGTATTGTCCAGGGTGATGACGTTGCTGGCGTTGGTGATGCTCGCCGTCGGGGTGAAGTTCGCGGTCCATGTGATGCCACCGTCGCTGCTGCTCACCGCGCTCAAGGTGCCGTTGGCGATCGTCAGGTCGGCGTTGCTGAAACCGACCACGGCTTCCGAGAAGGTAATGGTCACCAGCGAGGTCTGGCCAATGATCAGGGAGTGGTTCGCAACCACCACAGTCGCGGTCGGACGCACGCCGTCGATGACCACGTTGTTCGACGTGGTAGTGCCGCTGCCGGCGTTGCCCGCCGTATCCTGGACCCCAGTGTTGTCCAGGGTGATGTGGTTGCTCGCGCTGACGATACTCGCTGTCGGGGTGAAGGTCGCGGTCCAGGTGATGCCGCCGTCGCTGCTGCTCACCGCGCTCAGGGTGCCATTGGAGACCGTCAGGTCGGCGTTGGTAAAACCGACCACAGCTTCGCTGAAGGTGATGGTCACCAGCGACGTCTGGCCGACGCCCAGGTTGGTGTTGGCGAACACGACGGTCGCGTTCGGCCGCTGGGTATCGACGGCATAGGTGTTGGAGTGGGTGGTGCCACTGCCGGCATTGCCTGCCGCATCGCTGACCCCCGTGTTATCCAGGGTGATGACATCGCCGGTTTGGGTCACGCTGGCGGTCGGCGTCAGGGTCGCGGTCCAGGTGGTACCGCCGTCGCTGCTGCTCAAGCCGCTCAAGGTCCCACCGCCGACCGTCAGGTCGGCGGTAGTGAAGCCGGTCACCGCCTCGCTGAAGGTGATGGTCACCAGCGAGGTTCCACCGATGTTCAGCGCAGTATTGGCCACCACGATGGTCGCGGTCGGCCGCACGGTGTCGACCGCATAGGTGTTGGAGGTGGTCGTGCCAGTACCGACGTTGGTCGCGGTATCGGTATAGAGGGTGTTATCCAGAGTAATGACATTGCCGCTGCTGTTGCTGCTGGCGGTCGGTGTCAGGGTCGCGGTCCAGTGGATATTGTCGCTGGTGCTCAGGTTGCTCAGGGTGCCGTTGGAGGCCGACATGTCAGCCAGGCTGAAACTGCTCACCGCTTCGCTGAAGGTAATGTTCACCGTCGAGTTGACCGTGCTGCTCAACGTCGGCGCGACCACCGTGACGGTCGCGGTCGGGCGCACGGTATCGATGGCGTAGTTGTTGGACGCGGTGGTGCCGCTGCCCACCGTGCCTGCCGACACGCTGCTGACCCCGGTATTGTCGAGGACGATGTGGTTGGTGGCGCTGGTGACGCTGGCACTTGGAGTGAAGGTCGCCGTATAGGTGATGTTGTCGCTGGTAGTCAGGGTGCCCAGGGTACCGTTGGAAATCGTCAGGTCGGCGTTGGTGAACCCCGCCACCGTCTGGTTGAAGGTGAAGGTCACCAGCGAGGTGCTCCCGATGTGCTGGGAGGTGTTGGAGACCACGATGGTCGCGGTCGGTGCCGGGGCATAGGCGGTGTTCAGTGTGCCGCCGTCATTGAAGATATTGTTCACGGACGCCACGCTGGCGCCGGTGCTGCCGCCGCCCAGCGCCGAACCGCCGGAGCCGCTGCCGCCGGCGTTGCCGGTCATCGCCGCAAAGTTGGCGGCGGTCACCAACAACGTGCCTTTGTTCCAGATCGCGCCGACACCTTTACCGGCCGCGCCACCGGGGTCGGCAGAGCCGCCCAAGCCACCGCCACCGCCACCGCCACCGCCGGCAGCGATGTTATTGGAAATCACCGAGGTGCCGACGACGGTCAGGGTACCCGTACTCGCGTTGTAGATACCGCCGCTGGCCGAGGCGCCGGCCCGGCCCGGCTTGTCCCAACCGGAGCCGCCACCGCCGCCGCCAATGGAGATAGTGCCATTGTTCGCCGTGCCGCCAACCCCGCCGTTACTGTAGTTGGAGGCGCCTAAGCCACCCGAGCCGCCGGTGCTGCTGCCACCGCGACCGCCCATGTAGTTGGGGTCGTAGCTACCGCCGTTACCGCCTTGGTTGGCAGAACCTGCGGTACCAGCATAGACCCCGGTACCGAAGCCTGCGGTACCGCCGTGACCACCGATTTTCCCGCCAAGGGCACCGCCACCGCCACCGCCACCGCCGACTGCACCGCCGACGTAAGGCGTAGTAACCCCGCCACCGCCACCGCCACCCGAGGCCGCGTTGCTGGTCACCGTGACGTTGTTCAGGGTCAGGTTACCGGCGTTGACGATACCGCCACCCATGACCGAGGTGCCGTCGACCCCGGCATTCGCGCCATTGCCGGCCGCCAGGCCCTTGGTAATGATCAGACCGTCCAGGGTCGCGGTGACCCCGGAATTGACCCTGAGCACCTGGGTCTGGTACTGCCCGTTAAGGGTCACATCGGCAACGCCGTCGTGGTTCAGGTCGCCTTCGACGGTGAGGTTCTTGGTGATGGTCAGTTGCGAGACCAGGTTGACCGTCATGCCGGCGGCGTTGAAGGTGACAATATCGCCCGTCACCGCATTATTCAGGGCCGCACGCAGCGTACCGACGCCGCTGTCAGCGGCATTGGTCACAGTAATGGTCGCCAGACCGTACTGATAGGCAGCCACGGCATCGGCCGACAGCACATTGTGGCTTTCGATGGTGCCGGTGGCTATTTCCAGGGTCCAGTCGCCGCCCAGGCCGGTGCGGTTGGTCGACGCCGCGATATCGCGCCCGGTGTATTGCGCCAGGGAGTCGACAAAGCCGATACCCTTGTCGCCCGCGGCGGTGTTGCAGGCGTAGAGCAGGATATCGCCGCCGACATTCATGTCATTGCCGATGCGCGCCAATACGTCGGCCCGTGCCGCGACGTTATCGGCCGAGAGGTAGGTGCTGCCCAACCACAGGTCGCCCGAGTTGCCGTGGGCAATAAGTTCAACGGTGCTCACGCCGTGGTGGGTGTCGAGGTAGTCGGCAATTTGCTGCAAGCCGTCCTTGCCGGCCTGTAATTCGACCACTTGGGTACCGGCCGCGACACCTTTAAGCAGGCTTTCGGAATCCTTGACCCGCGAGTCGACGAACACCACGGTCTGCCCTGGGACAGCAGGCGGTGTCGGTGTCGGCGTTGCGGCCGTATCGGTCTGGGGATGGCTATCGTTGCTGGCAGCATGATCAGTCGCCGCCGCTGGCTTGGCGGCGTCCGTGGTGGCATGGCTGTCGGCGTGAGCGGTGTCCGCAACTGTCGCGGCGACCGCACCGTCGAACAGCATTCGCGGCTCAAGCGACATGATCAATGGCGCAGCCAAAGCTTTCGCCCGTGGCGCTACCTGTCTTGCACTCGACGACTTAGCTTTATTCCACCACATGAGGCTCACCTGCGCTCGAAACTCAGACTCTCAAACGAATGACCGCTATCAGTTGATAGCGGTTTCAGTTTTTTATACGGATGACGTTGGCGGCACTGGACCGACCATCGTTCCAAAAGGACAACTCTGCGTACTTCTCGAAAATATCTGGCGGCAGGATCGTGCGCCGCTGTGTCATCTCGACCTTGCGTCTTACTTTGTGCAGGCCACTCATGCCGAGACCTTGATCGAACTCCGGCGCGTCATAGACCAGGTTCTCGAAGTCATGCTCGAACCAGGGCTCGCCGATAAAGTCGTAGACCAGGCGCATGACCAACTCGGGTGCCTGACTCAGCAGCTCGTAGTCGACGATCAACAACGAGTCAGCTTGCTCACCGTAATAGGCTTCTTTAAGCGCTGACCAGGCGAACCCCACCAGGCGGTTGCGTTGGGCCAGGGTTTCGACGCGGCTCTCAACGGTATTGCGCTCGTTCGCGTCGGAAAACAACTTGGTGTTCTCGAACGGATTTGCGCGGTACAACCGCTCAATGCTGTCCATCACCCAGGCAACGTTACGCACACAGGCAATGGTCTTGGCCTGGGGGAACAGTTCCTTGAGGGCAGGTAAACGTGCACACCATTGGCGATTGGTGTCGAAGATAACGGGCTTGTCGGCTTTGTCGGCGTAGTAGGAATCGAACAACCCACGCAGCAGGCGCTGGCGCATGCCGGTGTCGATAACCGCACCGAACTCACTGCCCGCACTGCATTGTTCGAGCACGCCAGAAAACAACGAACCCAGCGGGCTGGTCATGCCGGCGTGGAATTTTGGGTTTTGCAGAAGGATAGCGGAGAGCAGGGTAGACCCGGAACGCGGCAAGCCTGAAATAAAATGAAAACTTGCTAATCCCTTCACCCACTGCGGAAGTCCATTTGTAGGACAAGATTACCGGATCGTGGAATATACGCCTAGTATTGTTTTGATATCACCTGGCACTTTTTCGGGATGAACCCCCCCGTAAATACAGGCCTCTTCGGCAGTTTTCTGGCGACGAAAAAACACTTGAGCCGTCCCTCGGTAACGGCCTGAAAAAATAACGTTTTATAACAGTATGCCGATGAGCACTTGCCAGCCCAGTGCGCTCGTTATTCTTAGAAACCGCTTTCCCGCACGCCCAACGCCGCCAATCGACGCCAGGCATTGCCCAGCAGCGACTCACTGCGCCCCTGCAACACCACCAAACCACGCAGGGGCTGATTTGGGGTAGGCGTGGGTTGCAGAATGCTCAAGCGTGCGCCGTATTGCGCTTGCACAGGTTCGGCGCGGTGGCTTTCATCGCGGCGAACGGCAATTGGCCCATGGTGATCGGAGGCCAGGGCTTCCAGATCCAGATAGTTCACGCCGTTGGCGTCCACCTCCAGGAGCGCCACAGGGATAGCCTGGCGCATCGGGTCATCAGGAATAAAACGTCCCTCCGCGCCCGACGCAACACGCCACAATGCTTCCTCAGCCAGATAGCCTCGCAGCCGGACACCGTCCTCCACCACGCGCGCCAATGGCAGCTTGGTCGATACCCAACGCCCGACGCTCAGTTCTGGTAACAGATCACGCACCTGTCCGGCCTGCGGCGCACGCACCAGCAGACGCTCACGCTGCGCCACCAGTCCACGGTATTGAGCCACCGCTTCAGCCAGCCGCTGCTCCAAGATGCCCACATCGGCCACCGTTTCACTACGTCCGGCCTGACGCCGTAATTGCAGCTGCAGAATATCTATCTCCCGACGCACGATGGTCTGGCGCGAGTCCAGATCCGGCGACTCCAGCTCGATCAAAACCGCCCCTGCCTCGATGCGCTGCCCGTCCTGCACGTTCACTCGTTTGACCCGCGCCGCGATAGGCGTGTGCAGCGCACTGACACGTCCGGCTTCAAGCATCGCCGGCAACTCGACACTGCTGCGCCATGGCAATACCAGTACGGCAATAACTGCCAGCAAACCCAGCAAACTGAACAGGGCGCGAGCGTTATGGGCGTATTCGCGACTTTTCCACCAGATGCGCATTTCTTTCCAAATCGGCAGGAAGATGAACCACACCAACTCGACCATCATCAGGAAGATGCCGAGCAGCTTGAAGAACAGGTGATAGACCGCCAGCGCAATGCCAAAGAACAACGCTGCGCGCCACAGCCAGGAGAAATACCCCCACAACAACAGTCGACGTTGCATGGCGGGAGACCACGGCTCCGGTGCCGGTTGCTGATAACCGAACAGGACCTCACGCAAGCGCCAGCGGCACAGAGCGAAGGCGCGACCTTGCAGGTTGTCCACCTGCCACAAATCACTGAGCAGAAAATAACCATCAAAGCGCATGAATGGGTTGAGGTTCACCGCCAGCGTGGTCAGCCAGGTCGCACTGGCCAGCATGAACGCAGCGGTACGCGCCGGGCCGTCGGGCAGCAGTGACCAGACCAGCAAGGCGATGCAGGCCAAGACCAACTCAGCCAGCACGCCACCCGCGCCAATGAGCAGCCGTGAACGGCGATCATTGACCCGCCAGGCATCGCTGACATCGGTATAAAACAACGGCAGCATAACCATGAATGCCACGCCCATGCTTTGTACCCGGCAACCGGCACGCTTGGCCATGAATGCATGACCGAATTCGTGACACAGTTTGGCGAAAAATAACGCGATGCCGAACGCCATCGCGCCGCCGAGACTGAACAAATGCGGAAACGTCGACAGAAAACGGTCCCAATCACGCGCCACCAGAAACACGCCAGTTCCCAGGGTGAGGGGTAAGCCATAGCGCAGCAGACGCGAGCCATAACGTTCGAGCCACGGCCAGACGCGATTGAGGAAAGCATCGGGGCGCCACAGCGGGATTCGGAAAAACAGGTATTGATGCAGCAGCATCTGCCAAACGCCCTGACGCTGGGCGGCCGCCTTGCGCATATAACTGTCGCGCTGCTCCTGATCCAGTGCGGCAATCAGGTCATGGGCGCGCAGAAAGCTCAGCAGCTCGTCAAGCTCATGCCCGACCAATGGAAGACCAGGTTCCTGATTGGCAGCAGCCAAAACTTTGCTGGCATCACCCAGCGACCAATGGCGCAGCAAGCGAATTGCCGCCGCACCGAGCTTGAAGTAACGCCCACGCACCGGGTCAGCCAGGGTCCAGCGTGGCGAACCGTCCAGCGCCGGGGCAGCCGCCGACAGCTGCAAATCCGCTCGCAGCGCGGGCACGTTCATTTAAAGGCCTACGCTCTGACGCAACGCTGCCAGAGGACGACGCAGCAGATAGAGCCCCACTGGCGCGCGCTCACCGAAGAGTTTGGCGGTGCCACGCAAACCAATTCGCGGCGGCGCTTCGCTGAAGCTCGCGTCCAGCCGGTAGGCCAATTGCCCCGCAGCGGTAGGTTGTGCCTCGTAAGCCGCACGTTCCAGAGTTGCCTCATAGCGGTGCAAAGGATCGCTGTCGAGAAAGAGTGCCACCTTTGCACCAGGCTCAAGCTCAATGGCATCGCCAACCGCCAGTTCGATACGCAGCTCCGCTTGGGTCGGGTCGGCAATATCCAGGAGGCGCTCGCCCGTCTGCACCGGTTTTCCGGTCCAGCGCTCTGCGTCAGCAAATACCGCGATGCCGTCACGTTCGGCCCGCACTTCACTGCGTTTGAGCAACTCACGCGCGTAATCACGCTCGGCGCGCTTTTGTTCGGCGCGCGCCGCCAGCAGGTCGATGCGCGAGCTGGATTCGGCATCAGCGAAGGCCCGCTGTGCGTTGGCCTTGAGCTCCGCTTCGGCCACACCCAAGGTCCGCTCAGCAACATCTGCCTGCGCTTTGAGCGTGGTACTTTCGAAGCGCAGCAACAGGTCGCCAGTTTTTACCGGCTGGTTGGGTTTGACCAAGAACTCGGCGATCACTCCGTCCAGCGGTGCCGCCACCACGCGGCCACCCAATGGCACCACTTCGGCGGGTGCGAGCACCGATTGACGCACAGGTATCAACAGACACAGCAACAACACCCCGACCAACGCCAGCTGCTTTTTCCCGGACCAATGCAAACGCCACGGCTTGCGCGGTTGCAACGCCAGCCAGGCGTGACTGTAGGTGTCGCCCAACCGCGCCAGAAGCATTTGCTCAGGCTGTGTCCAGGCTTGTTCGCGGGCCAACCACAACCCACCAAATACCAGGCCTTTGCGATCAAGCAAGGGGAGCCAGAACACTTGGGTCGCCGACAGCGCCTGCACCTCCGCCTGGTCCTGCCCACCCAGCTGTTCGATGGCGACAGAACCCGGCTGGTTTAACTGATTTTTTTTGAACAGGTCTGCCACAGCGTGCTCGACGAAGGCGACAAAGGGCGCATTGGGTTCAACCATGCTGACGCCCGTCACTGCGCGCACCTTGCCAGCGATCAACAGCGCTGCGTGACGAAAACTGAACAGGGCCTGACCGTCATTGACCAGGCTGTAGGCCAGTTGATCGATATCTTTGGCGGCGCGGGTCTGACGCTCCAGATCGAGAAATTGCGCGAAAACCCGGTCGGCTATGCCTGGCGCCGCAGCGTTCACTTGGCGGACGCCAGATGCGCGGTACCACTCATGCCCGCCAGCAGGCCCTTGACGTCAGTCAGCGAGGCGACCAGCAACAGCGTTTGGCTACCCTCATCGATGCGCGCACCCAATCGCTTGACCGTTGCGGTCAGTGGCTGACCAGTTTCATCGGGGGTAAAGCTGAAGGTTTGCCCAGGCTTGAGTCGTGACATCCAGCGCGACGGCACCAACAGGTGAATTTCCAGGGTGCGGTTGTCGACAATTTCCATCAGCGGCGCGCCAGCCGAAACGCTTTCATAGCGCTGCGCCTTGCGTAGCACTACTTGACCATCATATGGCGCGACCACGCTACAGCGCTTGACCTGAACCTGATAGACCTGCGCTTGAGCCTGCACTTCAGCCAGTTTGGCTTCGGCTCGCGCCACTTCGAAACGGCCAACGGAGTTGAGCGAGGCCAGTTGTTTGTTGTGCGCCAACTCTTCACTGGCGCCGCGAATGCCTGCCTGGGCGGCATTGAGCTGGGCCTGATAAGCGGCACAGTCGAAGCGCGCCAGGGTATCGCCCTTGTTGAAGGCCTCGCCTTCGCTGAACGGCATGTCGACGATTCGCCCGGACAATTCGCTGGCAAGCACCGCCTGATCACGAGCCCGCAAGACGCCACGGGCTTCGCCGGTGGTCACGGTCTGCGCGCTGGGGGGAGCACTGTCCAACAATGGATCATTCGATTGGGAAGTGTCTGCCTGTGCCAAGCCAGCAAGACAGGCAAATCCGTAAGCCCAACAACGCAAGTGGCGCATAGCCTTTACTCCCGACTAAAGGCGGCAGTCTACGGTAGCGGTGCTGGCCGTCAAGGGTGTCGAATGGCCCAGAGCCATTCATAAATACCCTGCATTTGTAATGGACCGCGACGTGGCGAGGTTCTATGTTTGGAAACATTCTGTTTTTCCCTTCCACTCATTGAAAAGGATATCGAGCATGACTTATCGCATTCTTGGCCAATCCGGCCTGCGGGTTTCTACGTTGACTCTCGGCTCCATGATGTTCGGCGAGCAGACCAGTACTGAAGAGTCCCTGCGCATCATCGACAAGGCCTGGGATCAGGGCGTCAATTTCATCGATACGGCGGATGTTTATGGCGGTGGGCGCTCCGAGGAAATAGTCGGGGAGGCCATCGCATCACGGCGCAATGACTGGGTAGTAGCGACCAAGGTGGGCTATGGTCCCGCCAAGGGTGCGCCCAACTCCAGCGGGCTGAGCCGCAAACATATTTTCAATGGCATCGAGGCCAGCCTGAACCGGCTGGGCACCGATTACGTGGACATTTATTACCTGCACCGCGAAGACCACGATACGCCGCTGGAGGTGACGGTGTCGGCCATCGGCGACCTGCTGCGCCAAGGCAAGATTCGCTATTGGGGCCTATCCAACTATCGCGGCTGGCGCATCGCAGAAGTCGTGAATATCGCCCAGCGCATGGGGGTGGACAAGCCCGTGATCAGTCAGCCGCTGTACAACATCACCAACCGAATGGCCGAGATTGAGCAAATCACCGCTGCGGCTTTTCATGGTTTGGGCGTGGTGCCTTACAGCCCTCTGGCGCGCGGTGTGCTCAGCGGCAAATACGCTCCAGACGTCACCCCCGACAGCAGCACCCGCGCAGGGCGCCAGGACAAACGCATCCTGGAAACCGAATGGCGGGTCGAGTCTCTGCGTATCGCGCAGAAAATTCAGGAGTACACCCAGGCCAAAGGCGTCGGCATCGTCGAGTTCGCCATCGCCTGGGTACTGAACAACCAGGCCGTCACTTCCGCGATTGTCGGGCCGCGTACCGAGCAACAGTGGGATGGCTACATCAAAGCCATGGACGTGAAAATCACTGCCGAAGACGAAGCATTCATTGATTCGCTGGTAACACCGGGGCACTCGTCTACACCGGGTTACAACGATATCGCGCATTTTGTTTCGGGCCGGGTGGTGCGTTGATGGGTTGATGTTTTTTCGGTGACTGACGCACGGCTACCGCTCGTGCATCGCTTCAGCGCGTGCTTTAAGCACGGGTTTTAGCAGGTAGCTGAGGATGCTTTTCTTGCCAGTGATGATGTCGACCGAAGCAATCATGCCGGGGATGATGAGCAACGGGTGCTCATCGGTCCCCAAGTGGCTGCGATCAGTGCGCAGTTTGATGACATAGAAGGTGTTCTTCTTCTCTTCATCCTGGATAGTGTCGGCGCCGATCTGTTCAAGCTTGCCTTTCATCCCACCATAGATGGTGTAGTCGTAGGCCGTGAATTTGATCATTGCCTCTTGACCCGGGTGCAGGAAGGCGATGTCTTGCGGGCGAATGCGCGCCTCAATCAGCAGGGTGTCGTCGAGCGGAACGATCTCGGCCAGATCGCTGCCTGGCTGGATGACGCCGCCCACGGTATTGACCAACATTTGCTTGACGATGCCACGAACCGGCGAGGTCACCATGGTGCGATTGACCCGGTCTTCCAGGCCTTTAGCCGTGGACTGGGCCTTGCTCAGGTCAGTGCGGGCCTCGTTCAGCTGGGTCAACGCTTCGCTACGGAACCTGCCACGGGTCTCGTCGATTTTGCGCTGCACCTCATTGATCGCCGCCTGTGCCCGAGGAATGGCCAGCGTGGTGCCATCGAGCTGACCACGGGTTTCCACTTCCGAGCGCTTGAGGCGCAAGACTTCAACAGGCGAAACAGCGCCCTGTTTGACCAACGGTTCGGACATGCCGATCTCTTGGCGTAACAGGCTCAGGCTGTTGCGGTACTGCTCCTGCTTGGAACTGAACTCGCGCAACTCTTGCTGGCGCTGGATCAGTTGCTGCTGCAAACCGCCTATCTCGTCAGCCAGTTGCTGGCGACGGCTCAGGTACAGCGACTCTTCGTTGGCCGCCTGATTAGGTACTGCCTTGCGCGCTGCAGGCGTGATGTTCAACGGCCGGTCGTCCACTACCGCACTCAAGCGCTCTACGCGCAGCTCCATCGACACCCGATCAGCCTCGGTCTCGCCTACGTTAGAGGCAAAGCGCGTGTCGTCCAGACGCACCAACGGCGCGCCGGCTTCGACGATCTGGCCTTCGTGAACATAGATTTGAGCAACGATACCGCCCTCAAGGTTCTGGATTTTCTGGATCTTGGAGGATGGAATCGCCTTGCCTTCACCCTTGGTCACTTCATCAATGATCGCAAAGTGTGCCCATAAAAGAAGAAAGACGAAAAACGCGATGATCCCCCAAATGGTCAGCCGGACGATGCGCGGGGCATCGTCGATCAGGGCCTTTTCGACCTCTGGCATCGGTTGCCCGTCGAGGGAGTCAGACCCCTTGAAGTAACCAAAAATTGCGTCTTTGAAGCGGCCTGGACCGGACTTAAGCAACACTGATCTGCCCCTTCTTCAACGCTTCCATGACGGCGGCTTTAGGACCGTCGGCGAGAATCTGCCCGCGGTCGATTACCAGCAGGCGATCAACCAGGCTGAGCAGTGAGGCCCGGTGTGTGACAAGGATCACGGTCTTGTTCTCGATGACGGCTTGCAGGCGCTGCTTCAAGCGCTCCTCGCCGGTGTTGTCCATGGCGCTGGTCGGTTCGTCCAGCAATAGAATCGGCGGGCTGAGTAGCAATGCGCGAGCCAGCGCAACGTTCTGCCGCTGGCCACCGGAAAGGTTCTGGCCGCGCTCGCCGACTTGAAGTTCATAGCCTTGCGGGTGCA
Organism: Pseudomonas sp. MH9.2; assembly: GCF_034353875.1. Taxonomy (NCBI): domain Bacteria; kingdom Pseudomonadati; phylum Pseudomonadota; class Gammaproteobacteria; order Pseudomonadales; family Pseudomonadaceae; genus Pseudomonas; species Pseudomonas sp. MH9.2. Next base: position 3,326,739 of record NZ_CP133784.1, on the reverse strand, counting down.
ACCGGGCGAACTCATGCACACCGGCCAGCTCTGCTGCTTGCAGCACCATTTCGTCGTCAACGTAGCGAGCGCCCGATACCAGATTGTCGCGCAAGGTACCTGCCAACAACTGAATGTCCTGCGCCACATAACCAATGTTGTGGCGCAGCTCACTCACGTCAATCTGGCGAATGTCGACGCCGTCTACCATCAAGGCGCCAGAGTCAGGCTGGTACAACCCGACCAACAATTTTGCCAGTGAGCTTTTGCCCGAGCCGCTACGGCCAATGATGCCGATTTTTTCGCCGGGGCGAACCACCAGATTGATGCCCTGCAAGGCAAGCGTCTGCTGGTTGGGATACGTAAAGTTCAGGTTGCGAAACTCCAAGGCACCCTGCAAGACCTGACGGCTGAACGGGCGCTCGTCGAAATTGCGCTCTTGCGGCAGCTCCATCATCTGATCCACGGAAACCATGGTGACCTTGGCCTGCTGATAGCGGGTCAACAACCCCGACAGCTGCGCCAAGGGCCCCAATGCACGGCCACTGAGCATGTAGCAGGCCACCAGTCCGCCCATGCTGAGGTTGCCGGCAATAATTTCGTAAACACCGAAAATGATCATCGCCACGCCAGCGAGTTGCTGGATCAGCAAGGTGATGTTCATGGCCAGACCAGACAGAACCTTGACCCGCAGCTCAAGGCGGCTGAGGGTGCCGATAGTTTGCTCCCACTGATACTGGCGCTCACTTTCGGCGTTGTTGACCTTCACCGCATCCAGACCGGCGAGGGTCTCGATCAGGCTCGACTGGCGTTCGGCACCCAGCGCCATGGTGCGTTCCAGGGTTGCCGTTAACGGCTTCTGCAAAAAGTGACCGATACCCAACGCCAACGGAAACGCGACGATGGGAATCCACACAAGGTTTCCGCCCAGCAGAGCGATCACCAGCAGAATGATGAGGGTGAACGGCAGGTCGATCAGGCTGGTCAGGGTCAGCGAGGTCAGAAAGTCACGCATGCCCTGAAACTCGTGGATGTTCTGGGCAAAGCTGCCCACACGAGCAGGGCGAAACTTCATGGACATGCCGACAATGCGCTCGAACAGCGTTGCCGAAATGATCAGGTCAGTCTTCTTGCCTGCCAGGTCCAGGCACAGGCTGCGCAGCCCCTTAAGCAACAAGTCGAAAAGGTAAGCGCCGCAGATACCGGCGGCCAGCACCCATAAGGTCGTGGTTGCCTGATTGGGCACGACGCGGTCGTAGACGTTCATCACGAACAACGGCGCGGCCAACGCAATCAAGTTGATTACCAGGCTGGCGGCAATCGCGTCGGCGTACAGCCAGCGCGAGCGTTTGAGTGTGTCGCGAAACCAGGAGCGCGCCCGAGGAATGAGCGAGCCCTTGGTCACGTCGAATTTATGCTGCGGTTGGGCAAAGAACACCCGACCGCTGTAATCCTCAGTCAGCACATCACGGCCGACGTGTACCTCGCCACCGTCGCTTTCGCTCAGCAGCAGGCGCGCAGTATCACCCTCCCAACCCAACAAAACCGCGCAACGCGCGTCCTTGAGCAACAACATGGCGGGTAAGGCAATGGAAGGAATCTGCTCAAGACGACGCTGCAGCAGACGCCCCTGCAAACCGGCTCGCGCCGCCGCACGGGGCAGCAAGTCGGCACTCAACCGCTGCGACGGCAACGGCAGGCCGGTGGTCAACATCGCCCGGCTGGCTGGCTTGTGATGTAGAGAGCAAAGTGTCAGCAGGCCGTCCAGCAACGGGTCATCATGCTGGCTGCGAGGATCATGGCTGAGTTGAACTGCACTTAATTCCGAATCCACGCTGACACTCTCTTTTAAGCAATTGAATGACCTGACTCAGTCAAGAATCAGTTCATGCCTGGCAGGTTTACCGACGGTTTCATATCGTTTTGCACAACTGACGCCATCGGCGCTACGACACCCTGACTTTTAAGCAACTGACCCATGTCGGCCTTGATGCGGTACTGAGTGTAAAGCTGCTGGTTCTTGATTTGCACAAGACGCTGCTGAGCGGTGAACAATTCGTTCTCGCTGTCGAGCAAGTCAAGCAGGGTGCGCTCTCCCAAACTGAACTGCTGCTGGTAGGCAACACGCACACTGTTGCTGCGGTCAACGTATTGCTGGGCAATCGGCAATTGCGCGTTGGCGTTGTTGTAGGCGTTCCAGGCCAGGCCGACTTCTTCATTCAACTGGCGCAGTGCGTTGTTGCGGATGTCCAGCGCCTGATTGGCCTGGTAGGACTTGGATTCAAGGTCCGCTTTGTTGCTGCCACCCGAATACAGGTTAAACCGCATGCGCACCATCGCTTCCCAGCTATTGTTATGGCCTTGTTCGCCGCCAATATTATTGTCGGCAGTGCGGCCAAGCTCCGCATCGAAACGTGGGTAGAAATTCGACTTCGCGGCCTGATATTGCTTCTCGGCGGCGGCAATGTCTGACTCAGCAGAGCGCAGAACAGGACTGTTCTCGATCATCTGCTGGCGCGCTTCGTTCAAATTTGCCGGCATCAAGGCGATAAAGCCTTGTGGCGGGCTCAGTTGATCGGGCATTTCGCCGACGGCGCTGAGGTAGTTGGTCTGAGCATCAGCCAAGTTGGCCTGCTCGGTCAGTAAGTTGTTTCGTGCCTGAGCCAGTCGCGCTTCGGCCTGGTCCATGTCAGCCATTCTCCCGACGCCACGCGTTGTACGCAACCTGATCTGATCGAAGATCCGTTCGTGGCTTTTCAAGTTATCTTCAGCCAAACGCACCATCTCGCGGCGGGTCAGAACGTCCAGATAAACTTGTGCAACGGTCAGCGCTGTACGCTCAGACGTATTCAACAACGCATAGGCACGAGAGTTGACGGTGGCTTGCTGACGACCTACTTCACTGCTGGTGGCAAAGCCATCAAACAGCATCTGTTGCATACGTACGCTGGACTCCCCTCGGTTCATGGTGTCCCAGCCGTTAGTGTTAACACGTGAGCTCGGAGAGTCAGAACCTTCCCGCCCGTAACCGGCCAATACATCTACACGCGGCAAATAGCCACCCTTTGCAGCCCGTAAATTGTAGTCAGCAGCAAGGCGGCTATTAACTCCAGCCTGGACTTCTGGATGAACGTCCAAGGCCTTCTGCATGGCCTCTGGCAGACTTTGTGCCTGGACGAAACTGGCGGTCAGAGCGAAAGGAAGAGCCTTAAAGAAGTACGCACGCATGTAAATTATATCCCGAGGACTTTCTGGTTTCAAAACACAGCAAAAACCGACCGCTGCATCGGAAAAATGGCAATCAAATGGACCGTTGTCGGAATGTTCTGAATAGGAACTGGATCACACAACAGAAAGCCGCGTTGCCATTTAAATATCAATGTGACATTACGAAGCGGATTGTTTAGGATGGCGCCGAATAGGTCAATAGTTTGGCAGAAAGTTAATTTTTGCAACAGTGAGCGCTAGTAAATTGACGCCAAATATACACTAAACGTTATTGAACATAGTTAAACATAGTTGAACACTTCAGTGCTGTGTGTTGCGACGCGACATATAAAACATACGCTGATAATTTGACGCCAAATATGCGTCGAACATAGTTGGACAGTTCAGTATTGCAGGTTACAACGCAACGTAAAAACACACGCTAATAACTTGACGTCAAACATACACCAAACGCTATTGAATATAATTGAACACTTAAGTACTCCACGTTACGAAGCGGCATATAAAAAAGCCGGTCGGCATAATGGATACCCACTGACGGTAAAACCGGAGAGTCCCCCAAATGAGCAGTGTTGTTGCCATCGTCAAAAGCATTGTTGGCCAAGTAATCGCAGTTTCCCCTGAAGGGATTCGTCGTGTGCTCATCGAAGGGGATCGGCTGTTTGCCGGGGAGCAAGCACTGACGGGGCCTGAAGGTGCCGTGACGCTTGAACTCGCGGACGGCCGCAGCATTGATCTGGGCCGTGACACGCAGTGGAGTGCCGATGCACCGGACTCAGCCACCAACCTGGCGGAAGCTACCGCGCAAGCCGCGCCTTCGGTTGCAGAGTTGCAGCAGGCCATCGCCGCCGGTGCTGACCCGACGCAAGACTTTGAAGCGGCTGCCGCTGGCCCGACCCCGGCAGGCGCTGGTGGTGGTGCTGCCGGTGGCGGCCATAGTTTTGTCGTGCTGGATGCCACGGCGGGTGTGGTCAACCCTACAATCGGTTTTCCCACTGCAGGCATTGGCTTTTCTACCCTGTCGACCACCCAAAACGCTGGCGCCGTGGATACCAGCGCACCTCTGCGCGCCTCGACCTTGACCGTGACCGCCACCCCGACCTTGACCGAAGCTGGCGGTACGTTGGTATACACCGCGACCGTAACCCAGGCGCCACTGACCGACCTGACCATTACCTTGTCCAATGGCCAGACCATCGTGATCGCTGGCGGCCAGACCACGGGCAGTAGCTCCCTCCAGATCCAGGACCACAACACGCCTTACATAGATCCAAGCCAGATATCGACCACAGTGACCGGCACCACCGGCGGGGGGGGCCTGGTACTGACCATCGACCCGACGCCCGCAGTAACGCAGATCACCGACACCATCGACAAAACCGCCGTCACCTTGACGGCGTCCGACACCGTGGCCGAAGGCGGCAGCATCAACTACACCGTTTCGGTCGCCAATGCACCGAAGACCGACCTGGTCCTGACCTTGTCCAATGGTGATCAAGTCACCATCAAGGCCAACGCCACGTCAGCCACCTTTACGGTGGCCGCACCGGCAGATGACGTCTACAAGGACGCCGGCCCGACCACCCTGAAAGTCACCGGGATCGCCGATGGCCAGGACGGTCAACTGGAAGCCCTGGACCTGAGTAAGGCCTCGGCAACGGTCAACGTCACTGACACGATCAACCCCACGGCCGTTACCTTGACCGCGTCCGACGCCGTGGCCGAAGGCGGCACGATCCACTACACCGTTTCGGTGGCCAACGCACCGAAATCCGACCTGGTCCTGACCTTGTCCAACGGTGATAACGTCACCATCAAGGCTAACGCCACGTCAGCCACCTTTACGGTTGCCGCACCGGCAGACGACGTCTACAAGGACGCCGGCCCGACCACCCTGAAAGTCACCGGGATCGCCGATGGCCAGGACGGTCAACTGGAAGCCCTGGACCTGAGTAAGGCCTCGGCAACGGTCAACGTCACTGACACGATCAACCCCACCGCCGTCACCTTGACGGCGTCCGACACCGTGGCCGAAGGCGGCAGCATCAGCTACACCGTCTCGGTGGCCAACGCACCGAAATCCGACCTGGTCCTGACCTTGTCCAACGGTGATAACGTCACCATCAAGGCTAACGCCACGTCAGCCACCTTTACGGTTGCCGCACCGGCAGACGACGTCTACAAGGACGCCGGCCCAACCACCCTGAAAGTCACCGGGATCGCCGATGGCCAGGACGGTCAACTGGAAGCCCTGGACCTGAGTAAGGCCTCGGCAACGGTCAACGTCACTGACACGATCAACCCCACCGCCGTCACCTTGACGGCGTCCGACACCGTGGCCGAAGGCGGCAGCATCAGCTACACCGTCTCGGTGGCCAATGCGCCGAAATCCGATCTGGTCCTGACCTTGTCCAACGGTGATAACGTCACCATCAAGGCCAACGCCACATCAGCCAGTTTCACCGCTGCCGCGCCGGCAGACGACGTCTACAAAGACGCCGGCCCGACCACCCTGAGCGTGACCGGGGTGTTCAACGGTAAAGACGGCCAACTGGAAGGCCTCGACCTGACCAAGGCCTCGGCAACAGTCAACGTCACTGACACGATCAACACCACCGCCGTTACCTTGACCGCGTCCGACGCCGTGGCCGAAGGCGGCACGATTCACTACACCGTTTCGGTCGCCAATGCGCCAAAATCCGACCTGGTCCTGACCTTGTCCAATGGTGATCAAGTCACCATCAAGGCCAACGCCACGTCAGCCAGTTTCACCGCTGCCGCACCGGCAGACGACGTCTACAAAGACGCTGGTCCGACCACCCTGAGCGTGACCGGGGTGTCCAACGGCAAAGACGGCCAACTGGAAGGCCTCGACCTGAGCAAGGCTTCGGCAACCACGGCTGTTACTGACACCATTAACAAAACGGCGGTCACCTTGACCGCTGATAGTTCGGTGGCCGAAGGCGGCACGATTCACTACACCGTTTCGGTGGCCAATGCGCCAAAATCCGACCTGGTCCTGACCTTGTCCAATGGTGATCAAGTCACCATCAAGGCCAACGCCACGTCAGCCAGTTTCACCGCTGCCGCACCGGCAGACGACGTCTACAAAGACGCCGGTCCGACCACCCTGAGCGTGACCGGGGTGTCCAACGGCAAAGACGGCCAGCTGGAAGGCCTCGACCTGAGCAAGGCTTCGGCAACCACGGCTGTTACCGACACCATTAACAAAACGGCGGTCACCTTGACCGCTGATAGTTCGGTGGCCGAAGGCGGCACGATTCACTACACCGTTTCGGTGGCCAATGCACCGAAATCCGACCTGGTCCTGACCTTGTCCAACGGTGATAACGTCACCATCAAGGCCAACGCCACGTCAGCCAGTTTCACCGCTGCCGCACCGGCAGATGACGTCTACAAAGACGCTGGTCCGACCACCCTGAGCGTGACCGGGGTGTCCAACGGCAAAGACGGCCAACTGGAAGGCCTGGACCTGAGTAAGGCCTCGGCAACGGTCAACGTCACTGACACGATCAACACCACGGCCGTTACCTTGACCGCGTCCGACACCGTGGCCGAAGGCGGCACGATTCACTACACCGTTTCGGTGGCCAATGCGCCAAAATCCGACCTGGTCCTGACCTTGTCCAATGGTGATCAAGTCACCATCAAGGCCAACGCCACGTCAGCCAGTTTCACCGCTGCCGCGCCGGCAGACGACGTCTACAAGGATGCCGGTCCGACCACCCTGAGCGTGACCGGGGTGTCCAACGGTAAAGACGGCCAACTGGAAGGCCTGGACCTGAGCAAGGCTTCGGCAACCACGGCTGTTACCGACACCATTAACACCACCGCCGTTACCTTGACCGCGTCCGACACCGTGGCCGAAGGCGGCACGATTCACTACACCGTTTCGGTGGCCAATGCACCGAAGTCCGACCTGGTCCTGACCCTGTCCAATGGTGATAACGTCACCATCAAGGCCAACGCCACATCAGCCAGTTTCACCGCTGCCGCGCCGGCAGACGACGTCTACAAGGATGCCGGTCCGACCACCCTGAGTGTGACCGGGGTGTCCAACGGTAAAGACGGTCAGCTGGAAGGTCTCGATCTGAGCAAGGCTTCGGCAACCACGGCTGTTACTGACACCATCGACACCACCACTGTCAATTTCACCGCTGGGTCAACACAAGTGACAGAAGGCGCTACTGCCCACTACACGCTGACATTGAGCAACACGCCAACAGCAGATGTAACGGTCAAGCTTAGCTACACCGGCACCGCCACCAATGGCAGTGACTTCAGTGGCGTAACCACGGTGATCATCAAAGCCAACCAGACAACAGCGCTGCTCGACATCAAAGCCCTCACCGATGGGCTTGTAGAGGGCACCGAGAAGTTCACAGTCAAAATCGACTCGGCCACGGGTGGCAACTTCGAAAGCTTGGTGCCTGGCGCCAACAACAGCGTTACTACGAGCATCGTGGACGCGGATGCTCCGGTTTCAGCTGGCGGGAAGGCCACTGGCACCGAAGATCAGACGTTGACTCTGACGTGGGATAACTTCGGCGTTGCAAACCCGGTCAACGCAACAGCCGTTCCGAGCATCATCATTACCACGCTTCCGGGCAGCGGTACGTTGCTGCTCAACGGTGTTGCCGTCATTGCAAATCAGGTCATCAGCAAAGACGACATTGTCCAAAACAAGCTGACCTTTGTGCCGCTCAGCAATGAGTCGGGTATAGACAGCTTTGGCGGAACCGGTGTCGGTAACAAGCAAGCCGACTACGCGCAGATTCAGTTCAAACCGACCCTTGAGGGTGTAACGGGTACCGTGGCAACCCTGAAAGTCGATATCACTCCCGTTGCCGATCAGCCGAGCCTGGCGCTTGGCAGTGCAGTGATCAGCTCAACCGGACTGGTAAAGGACGTATGGGTTAATACCCTGACCGGTATGTCTGGTAGCGGCAGCGGCGCAACGGAGTCGATGATCAAGTTGGGCTTCAATACCACCATTACTCCCACCACACACACCGATACATCGATCACAAAGTCGACGGGAGATGTTGCAGTAGGTACCGCCACTAAAATTTCCGGACTTGTCTACCTGGAAGCTGGCAAGGTTTACAGCTTCGGCGGTACGGCCGATGACAGCTTGCTGATCACCATCGGCGGTAAGACGGTAGCCAACGCGGCGTGGGGCATCAACTCTGGGGCTATTTCCTCCAGCCAATACACGCCAACGGCAACCGGCTTCTACACGCTGGATATTTACCACTACAACCAGGACAACGTTGGAAACTACACCATCAATCTGACGGTAAACGGCGTGACCTCGGAGCTGAACAGCGCCAATGCATTGCTTTACCGTAACGTGAGCGATCTGACCAATGCAGGCCTGACCGTTTCCAGCCTGAACGAGGTGAATGGCGTCATCGGCGAGGGTTACTACGCAGGCTACGAACTCAACCACGGCGTAGGAAATACTGCGATCAAACTCAGTTCTGTCAGCGCGACGTATACCGATAACGACGGCTCAGAAACTCACATCACCACGATGTCCGGCGCACCTGCTGGCTCGGTATTGAGTGATGCGAATGGCCATAGCGTTATGGTGACCGATGCAACCACCAAGGTCGATGTCAGCAGCCTGGACCTGAGCAGCCTAAGCATCAAAACGCCGGATTACTACAGCGGTAAATTCACGTTGACCGTTACCGCGACCGCTACGGAAACTGCCAACCTGGACACCAAGACCGACGTCGTGAATATCTCCGTTACTGTGGATAAGGGGGATTACAAAAGCACCACCGGCCATGCAGGGACCGACACAATCAATGGTACGGTTGCCAACGATGTCATCGTCGGTGATATCAGCGGCACCAAAATCGTTGCTGGGCAGAACTACAACATTGCCATCATGCTCGACAGCTCGGGCAGCATGAGCAGCACAGCTATCACGAACGCGAAGACTGCTCTGACCTCCCTGTTCAATGACTTGCAAAGCAAGGTCGGCGGCAGCAACGGGGTCGTCAAGATATTCCTGGCCGATTTTGACAGCACCGTCCACAACTACGTCTCGGTGAACCTTGCAGACCCGGGTGCTCTCAAGCAGCTGCAAACGGTGATCGACTCCATTAGCAGTGGCGGTGCTACTAACTATGAGGACGTGTTCAAGCTGACCACCCAGTGGTTCGCCAGCGATATGGCGAAAAGTAACGCCAGTGCTCAAAACCTTACCTTCTTCATCACCGATGGGCAGCCTACCTATCACCTTGTGACTGGCGACGCCGCTAACACTTTCTTGGTGCACAACAATAGCAACAACAACTCTGTCAGCCTTGCCGACACAATGACGAGTTTTCACACCGGTACTGCAATCATGGCGGACGTCGGTGGCGTGAGTCGTACGCTGATCAGCGCCACAGGCGAAGTTTTCAGCTGGTCGAAAAGCGGCAACACGTGGACTCAGGACACCATTGGTGTGCTGCACAGCACTGATAGCACGGGTCATCTGATATACGAAGCTGTCGCGGGGGCTGGCGACTCGACCGATTACGCAACCAACACCGATTCGATGGCCAGCTATGCGGCATTAGCCAAGGTTTCAGTGGTCGAAGCCATTGGTATAACCAACGGTATCACTAGCGCCCTAAACAGTTATGACTCCGACAACACGGCGCATACCTCGATTGATGCAGCAGACCTTTCCGCCAAGATTGCTGCAACTACCTCAGCTATCGCGCCAGGTAATGACGTTATTAATGGCGGCGATGGCAATGACATCCTGTTCGGCGACATGATCACCTTCGGCACTGCGCAAGGTACTGCCGCGCTCAAAGCATTTGCCGAGAGCAAAGGCGCTGTCATCGCGGATGATCAAGCTCTGCATCAGTACATTACCGGGCACCTGAACGATGTCACCGCACTGGCAAATAGCTCGAACACTACAGGTTTGGCAGATGGCAGCGACACTCTACTCGGCGGTGCCGGTAACGATATCTTGTTCGGCCAGGGCGGCAACGACACCCTGACCGGCGGCAAGGGTAACGACATATTGATTGGTGGCGCTGGCGCAGATACCTTTGTCTGGCTCAAGGGTGATACCAATACCGGTACCGGTGTCGACGTGATCAAGGATTTCAGTACTGCACAAGGCGACAAACTTGACCTGCGCGATCTGCTGCAGGGAGAGACTGATGCGACCCTGACGAACTTCCTGAAAATCACCAACGACGGTACCAATACAACGTTGGACATCAGTAGCGCTGGCAAGCTGAACGCTACTGGCGGCGTCGCCAACGCCGACGTGCATATCAAGGTTGAAGGGGTGACTTGGAACAACGATATGATCAAGTCTCTGGTGGCCGGTACCGACACAACCATCAAGTATGACCACAGCTGATTAAGCCCGCCCGCGATGATGTAGAGTCTGAACTAACATCATCGCGGGCAGCGCCCTTCTGTTGTTTCGGGCGGGACTTACATTTCGAGGTTTTACCCATGTTCTACGTGCAACGTGATCAACAGGGGGAGCTGGTCCGCGTGGAGGGCGTTCCTTACGTGGAAGCGACTGAAACACTTCCTCCAGACAACCACGAGATTCAAGCCTGGTATGCGAACGATGTGATCGAGAACAGCCTCAAGCAGCTCAAGCAGAGCGACTTTGAGATGATTCGGGTGCTTGACGACCTGATTCAGGTACTGATCAGCAAGGGCGTGATCCGGGTGACCGATCTGCCGCCTGCGGCGCAGGCCAAGTTGATGGACCGTACCCAGGCACGGGAAACGCTGGGCGGGTTGAACCATTTGATCAATGATGACGAGACGGGTTTGATCTGATTCTGTTTATGGCTTGAGGGCCTATCGCCGACGCGCGATCAGGCCCGATTGGTCATCCTTACTTCCAGGGCGCCGGATCACCAAACAGCTGACCTTGCACACCTTCGATACCCATCTCGCAAATAATCTGCAGCTCAGCGTCGGTTTCCACACGCTCGGCAATCAACGGCAAATCGATGCTGTGCGCTGCGCGTTGGATGGCTTCGATAAACAGGCGTTTATGGCTTTCCTTATCGATGGTCCGAATGTAACTGCCATCGATTTTCAAGTACGCCAACCCCAAGTGCGCCAGGTTGCCGATCATGCTGAAACGGCCGCCGAAGTGTTGCACTGCCAAGGTGAACCCCAGTTCTCGCAGGCGTCGGGTCAATTGCTCTAGGACACGCTGTTCCGGCAGTTGCTCTTCACCGATTTCCAGGGTCAATCGAGGCCCGAGTCGTGCTTGCTGTTTCAGGGTCTCGAAGACTTTATTCAAGGCTTTTGGATCGGCAAGCGTGGCCGCAGAGAGGTTCAAGGCCAGCGCTTGATCATGCTGGGCCATCTGTTGCAGGACCAACTCAAGCATCAGTTGGTCCAGCCGCGTCGACCAGCCGAATCGTTCGAGCCAAGGCAGGAAACGCCCCGCAGCAATGGTCTGTCCCTGCTCATCAAGCAAGCGGGAAAGCACCTTGTAATGCAATACGTGTTGAGGATTACGACTGTCCACTACCGGCTGAAAGAACAGCTGGAAGCGACGCTGGGTCAGTGCCTGGTCCAGCAGGTTGTTCCAGGCGTGGTGATCGTCGCCCAAGCTGATGGCGGCGCTGTGCTCAATACAGCTCCAGCTACGCTCGCCCTCGCTTTCAGCCTGAGACAACGCCTGGTCGGCAAGGCCGAGCAAGGTTTGCGGCGAGTCGCCGGGGCTGTAGGGTGCCAGGCCGATGTACGCTACAGGCGTCACATCCGACGCCCCAGTGGCTTGCAGGCTGAGCAGCGCGCTTTCCAGATTTTGAGCAAGTTGCAGCGCTTCGGCGCGCAGCATTTTTGGCGCCAGCACGGCAAATTCGCCGCCACGGCTGCGGGTGATGAGGTTATTGGTTTCCGGATAATGCGCGCATTGCCGAACCAATTGCTCGCCCACCGCGCGCAGCAGTTCATCTGTGCGCTTGCCGCCCAGACGCTGGTTCAACCCGACCAAATCCTTGACCCGCAGCAACAGCAGATAGCCCGAACTGGCCTCTTCCAGGTTGCTGACCCTGGCGTTGAGCTGCATGTCGAAATAACGACGGTTGGCCAGGCCGGTAAGGCTGTCCTGATATGACTCGACCCGCAGCTTTTCACTGCGTTCAGTGTTTTCCTGAAACAGGGCTTTGAGCTTCTCGACCATCTGGTTCATAGCCTGGACCACGCGACGCAGCTCCGGGGTACGCGGCAGTTCGGGCAGGCTGAGGAATTCGCGGCGGCCGATAGCGTGGGATTGCGCCACCATATAATCAAGAGGCCGCAACTGCCGACGCAGCAGCAAAGCACCCAGAACTGCGCTGACCAGACCGCAGATCAGCAACCAGGCGAGGCTGCCTAGCGCGCTTTGCCAGAGCTTGGCCAATGCGAACATCGGATGGCTGACCACTTCGACCCGTGCAGCCTGCTGCCAGCCACGGCTGACAATCGCATCGCCACCAGCAGCTTCCAGGCCGATCAGTTTAACGAACCAGGCCGGTACGGTGCTGCTATCGGGGACGCCAGAACGCTCGACAATGATCTTGTCGGTGGCCAGATCGATGACGCGGATGCTCGAATAATAGCCACTGTCGAAGATTGAACTGACCATCAGCTCGACCATCGTCGGGTCATCGATATTGGACGTCAACGACAGCGCGAGAGAGGTCGCCGCATCTTGTGCATGGGAGCGCAATTGATTGACGTATTGCGTGCGCGAACTTTCCAGGCTGACTATGAAGCTGCCGCTAAAGGCGACAACCAGGAACACACAAATAGCGATCAACAACTGTTTGAACAGAGACATCGGAACTCCTAAAACTCGGGCTCAGCCGGGAAGCCTTCGGCTTGCATTTTTCTCAACACATCCTGCCAGCGTGACAATCGTTTTGTGTCGCTCACTCTCTTATTGCCTTTGGCGCCAGGCAACCACAACCCTTCACCATTGAATGCATACACCGGCAACAGGTCCGTTCGTTGGCTGGCGGGTTTGATTGCATCAATCAGGCTGTCGAGCACCAAGGGTTCAGCATTCGGGCTTGAGTAGTAGGTCAGCACCATGTGCGCACGATTCAGGCGCAAGGCTTTGACGTAAGTGATCAACAGTTTTTCGCTCGGAACGCCCAGCCGCCTGAGGCTAAAATATTTAGCGATAGCGTAATCCTCGCAATCGCCAGCCCCCTTCCATAGTGATTCGATGGGCGTCGCCCAATAGTCGATTTCATGCCAGTTATCTATGTCTTCTACATAACGAATTTGGCGGTTGAAGAACTGATTGACTACTTCCAGCTTTTCCCTTTCGCTGATTTGTTTCTCGGTCGACAACAGGTGCTGCCAGGCATCAATCCGCTGACGGCCCTCGCCCAACGGACCATACAAAGCCTCGGCCCGACGGCTGATCAAGGAAAAATCCCAATCGGCATGCAGGCCGCCCACCAACACACTGGCCAAGAGCAACGCAAAAGAGAGCCATCGCCCTAGTCGATGACAAGGCTCTCGCCGATAAAATGCAAAACGTGCCGCCAATTGAAGTTAATCCGTGCGGTCATCCGAGAACCGGTCGATGGTGCGGGTTCAATCAGGAAAAAACAATGGCATCGTGCGATCACTTACAGCGGAGAATCGGCTCATCCTGCAGCACTGAGAAGATGATGCGCACGCTTGCTCTGCAACCCTGGCGACATTAAATCCATTTCTGTCCTAAACTGCGGAAAGCCAAGCGCAACGGGTATTTCAGGGCGTTCAGATTACTTTCTTTCAAAGGTCTACACGTTTTCTGGCTGTCTTTATTGTGGGCTGGATCCAAAAAACAATTCAAATCTATAGAAGCGCGCGCATGTCAAAAACCGACAACGAAAGCTTTTTGAGCGGCGTCCTGGGACGTGAACAACTGCCTTCCCACTTGGCCAGAGCCGTCATCGAAGAAAAACTGCGCAATGCCATCCTCGACGGACGCTTACCCAGTGGTACGGCGTTGCGTCAGCAAGAACTGGCAACCCTGTTTGGCGTCAGTCGTATGCCGGTGCGCGAAGCGTTACGCCAACTGGAAGCTCAATCCCTGCTAAGGGTCGAGACACATAAAGGTGCAGTGGTTGCGCCACTGATTGCGGAGGATGCGGCCGATGCCTACGCCCTGCGCATCCTGTTGGAGTCGGAGGCGTTGCGCCTATCGATTCCTCATTTGGACGAAAGCGATATAGCAACAGCCCATCACTGTATTGAAAGGCTGGAAAGCGAAACCGATTACGCCGAAATCGGTATGCTAAACCGCATGTTCCATATGGCGCTTTACACCAAAGCGCCCAATAAAAGATTGCTGCGCCTGGTTGAAGACGGGCTCAATGAAGAAGAGCGCTTCCTGCGCTTCAATCTCTCGGAAATGGGCCTGGGTAAGCTCTCGCAGGATGATCACTGGGCGCTGCTCAATGCCGCCCGCGACAAAGCCATTGATAAAGCCGTGGCGATGCTCGAACACCACCTTAACCGGGGTGTTGAAGCCGTCACCCGATACTTGGGCAGTCGTTCACCCACCGCGCCACGCAGTGCCAAGGCACGTCGAGCGATTGCAGGCAGATCAGACCCGCTGAAGGATCCGCTACAACCGTTGTGAAACAAGCTTGATTAAGGTCCCCGACACCGGATCTCCTCCACGTATTCCGGGCGACCTTTTTCGCAACGCCCTCCCCTCTAGCGCCTCGCGCTGACCTGCTTCTACAAGCGCGACCGGCTTGCGGTCGCGTTCGTCTTCTCTTCATTGCCGCGTCTATCGCAGACTTTGCTTCGGCATCAGAGTAGAAACCTTCAAAACCCCTAGCGCTGTCCAAGGAGTTTGTCGAACGGGCAAGGACCCACTGGAAGGAATTCCAGCGCTGCCTAAAAAAACGAAAATATAACTTCTCCACTATTGAGTGACCCTGAGTGAGGCATTCACTCGTTAGTAAATATTCTGACTTTAATAGGCCGGAAGGGTTACTTGCTGCCAACTAAAACCTAGCCCATGGTTTTTAGCTGGCACGGTATTACTTAAAAAAGACGCCACCACAAATAATATAAAAATAACTTGCCTGACACTTTTGAAGTGCTTTAACTTTTCCTTCGTCGCCACTGACCATTCAATCGTGCTCCGCCTGAAGCCCTGCCGGGCCTGACCCTGCAGCCCAATGGACACAACCACCGACGGCAGATAACTGCTTATTCACGCATTCAACTTCGAGGCTTCTATTCGTCTAAATTAAAGAGCCACACCCCGTGCGCCGACAATGTTCACCCACTGAGTTAACCCACTGACCGTTGATTGAAAGTCCCCACTAAGGTGCTCCCCATGAACAACTTCGAACTTAGGCTTGATCGTAAAAAAGCAGCACTCAGCAATCACCCCATATTTTCTGAAATCGATTCAATTCAGGTGCTGCGACGTTTCATGGAAACCCATGTATTTGCCGTATGGGACTTTATGTCCCTGACCAAGCGCTTACAGCAAGAATTGACCTGCACCCAGCTTCCGTGGCTCCCCCCCAGAGACCCCAAGGCTGCGCGCCTGATCAATGAAATCGTATTGGGTGAGGAGTCGGACGCCAAATTGAGCCACGGTCATTACAGCCATTTCGAGCTGTACCTGGATGCCATGCGCGAAGTCGGCGCCAATACGCTGCCCATCGAGCGCTTCGTCGCACTGCAAAAAGAAGGCGTTAGCTATGAAACCGCGCTGCAGAATGTCGGTGCTGGACAGGCTGCTTATTGTTTCGTCAAACACACTCTCGACACCGCGCTGCATGCACCCGCTCATCGTGTGGCAGCAGCATTTCTGCACGGACGGGAAAGCGTCATCCCGCTGATGTTCCAGCGCATCCTCGACGATTGGGGCATCACCGTTGAGCAAGCGCCCACCTTTCACTATTACCTGCAACGCCACATTGAGGTCGACTCCGAAGATCACGGCCCTGCAGCTCAAGAGCTTCTGGCACGACTGGTCAATGGCGACGAACAGCGTCAGCGCGACGTTTATGAAGCTGCCATTGCAGCCATCGAAAGCCGGATGACCCTCTGGGACAAACTGCGCCTGAGCATGCGGGCTGAACAGATGGAGTCCCACGTATGATTGCCGATGACTATCAGTCCTTCGCCGATGCCTGGGAGGGTCGTGCGACGATTCGCACGCGCCCGCGCCGGATCATCGAAAACGATGAAAAGCTCATCTATCCACTCAGCCGCCAGCCCTTGGTCCTCAGTGAAACGTTCACCCGTGAGTGCGCACACTTGCGCGATTTCGCCCTGACGCAAAGCCTCTACAAATTCATCAATGACGTGGTGATTTTCGAGACAGAAATCGTCGACAAAACGGCGCGTGGGATCGCCAAAAACCACTTTGCGATTCGCTTCCCCTTTGCCTGTCGTTACGACGCCATGACCATCGTCGTTGATGAGGATTACCACGCCCTGGTCGCGATGGATTTCATGCAACAGACCATCGCCCTGACTGGCATCGAGCCCATCGAGCTACCCCGAGAAATCGAGCTGAGCCGGGCGATACCCGCCGCCCTGACCTTGGCCCCCGAGCATCTGCGCAGTGCGGTTGAACTGATTTGCGTGGCCATCGCCGAGAACACGGTGACTAACGATGTCGCCGCGTTCGCCAAGGACGAGTCGGTCAAACAATCGATCAAGGGGATGATGGCCGACCACCTGCTTGATGAGGGACGGCACTCCGGGTTTTGGGCGCGGCTGGTGCGTATCTACTGGCATACCGCGCCCGAGTCGGACCGCGAAAGCATCGCGCGGATCATGCCGGTATTCATCCGCCAGTACCTGACCCACGAGATCCAGAAGGGTTTCGACTTCACGCTAATCGATCATCTGGCGGTCGCCGAGTCAGTCAAACAAGCGCTCAAGGACGAAGCCTTGGCCGTGACCTTCCCGATCAATCGTCATCACCCGCTGGTGGGCAACATCGTGCGCTTTTTCAACAGCAGCTCGGTGCTCGAATCCCCCTGTGTACAGCGTGCGCTGGCTGACTATCTGCCCGGCTCTATCAGCCAAGGATCACTGCGATGAAACGTCTTGAGATTGTGCTGATTGGCCAGAGCCTGGCCTTGAACACACTGATTGCGGAGCTGGAGGAGCATGGTCATCAGTTGCATCGTTTGACAGATCCCCGGGCGCTGGACCTGTGCCTCTGTACCGACGCGTGCATGCTGATCGAGGATGGCAGCCTGACATTGACCGCACAGCAGGAGAAAGCCTTTGGCGCGCGCCCCCGTTTGGGTTTGCGCGTCGGGCTCGGTCCCGTTACGGATCATGGCCTGCCACAACTGGAGTTGCTCTGTTGGTTCGGTACTGCCTCCGGGCAACGCCTGATATCGCGTCAATTACTGGTCGCCGACACCTCGGGCAATGGTCGGGTATTACGCGACTCCGCGATTGCGACGCTGGTGGAGACCGTCGCGCTGCACGTCAGCCGTCTATCTCGCGATGCCGAGTATTTTCTTCAAGCACCCACTGTCGAGCCCCCTCACGCGGCGCAGCAAAAAGGGCTGGGCATACTCGAACAACTGGCGTTCGAACACCGATTCAACCGCACCGTTCAGCCACATCTGCTAGCGCTCGCCGAGATACCGATGATTGTGCGCCTGGATCAGAGTCTGTTGCGGTTTGCCGAGCGGACTGCGCTGAACATCGGCGGCAAGCAGATCAGCTATGAGGCTCTGCATGCGCACAGCCTGGCGATCCAGAAACGGTTGCTGAGCGTGCTGGCAGAACAGGGGACCGGGCCGGATGATGGCCCGCCGGTGATCGGTATCTGCATGCCGAAATCAGTCGCCCTGTTTGCCGCGATCCTCGCCATTCTTGGTTGCGGTGCTGTGTATTTGCCGCTGGACCCGAGCCAGCCAATCCAGCGTCAGCAGTACATTCTGGAAAACGCCGGTGCCGTGCTGCTACTCCATAACGGACAACATCCGCTCGGTGAGCAATGGCCGGGGCTAGACATCAGCCATGTGGGCGCGGATGAGCGCGACCCCATGCGCTCACTGATGCGCCAGCGTCCCACCCGTGAGGCGCCGTGCATGGCGCTCTACACATCGGGCACCACGGGTCACCCTAAAGGTGTATTGCTCAGCCAGCGCAACCTCAGCCATTTCACGGCCTGGTACGCCGAGCAGGTGAGCCTGTCCGAGCACAGCCGCGTGCTTCATTTCTCGACGCTTAGCTTCGACTCTTCAGTGATCGACATCTTCCCGACATTGCTCAGCGGCGCGGAACTGGTGGTGCCCAGTGAAGAACAGCGCCGCGATCCTCTGCTGCTGGTTGAGCTGCTTGGTCAACACATCAGCCACGCGTTTCTGCCACCCGCACTGTTGAGCATCCTGCCGCTCGAACGGCCACTGGGGCTTGACCATCTGATGACCGGTGGCGATGTCTGCGAGCCGTACGTCATCGAGCGGCTGGCCGGGCAATGCCGTTTCTACAACCTTTATGGCCCGACCGAGGCGACGGTGCTGGTCACCTGTGGGATGTTCCACGCGGACAGCAGCAATCGCAATCTGGGTCTGCCCATTGCCAATAGCCAGGTGCTGATCCTCGACGAGCAATTTCAACCCGTGCCCGAGCAGACGCCCGGCGAGCTGTATATCGCCGGACCGGGCGTATGCCTGGGTTACCTGAACAACCCGACACAGACTGCAGAACGTTACCTGAACCTGCAATTGCCTGGAGGCCGAAGCCTACGGGTCTACCGCACGGGCGATATCGGCAAATGGACCGACAGCGGCATCGAGATCTGTGGCCGACGCGATAACCAAGTGAAAATTCGCGGCTTTCGCGTCGAGCCCGAGGAAATAGAACATTGCCTGCGTGGCAGCCAGTTGTATCGGCAGGTGGCGGTGGTCGTCGATGCGCAACGGCGGATTATGGCGTTTGTTGCCCAGCCACTGCAGGACCAACCCAGCGTAGCTCGTCAGGCGCTGAGGGCTCATGCCGAGCGAATGTTGCCCGATTATATGCGCCCCGCCACGTACACCGAGTTGGTGAGTATGCCCTTCGCCAGCAATGGCAAGGTCGATCGTAAGGCGTTGCTGGAGCTGCCGGTCTCCTTCCTCGACGTGCAGTTGCGACGCCTGCCGGAAACAGCTGTAGAGCAGCAGCTACTCACTCTCTGGGCAGAGTTACTTGAGATGCCGTCTGCCGATATCTCCACGGAGGAAAGCTTCTTCAATCTCGGTGGCCACTCAATCCTGCTCTCACAGATGCTATTGGGGATTCGTGAACAGTTCGGGCGAGGCATCCCGATCAACCGCTTCATCGAAGCCCCGACACTGCGCACGCTTGCGACACTGATCGATAACGACGGAGCACAATCGTCCGCGTGCACCGTCAGCGCGCAAGCACTGCTTGATGCCAATCCTCAGCTGGACATGGCGGTATTGCCTATCAACCAGTTGGGAGATGTGCATAAGGTGGTTGTCACTGGCGCCAATGGCTTTCTGGGCGTGCATATTGTTCAAGCCCTTCTTGATTGGGGTGCCAGTGAGATTGTTTGTCTGGTTCGTGAAGGTGGCGGACAAAGTGCACAAGCGCGCTTCGCTCAATCACTGCGAGAAAACCGTCTCGAGCATCTGGACCTGAGCAGGGTGACGGTTTACCCCGCAGACATCACTCAACCGCAACTGGGCCTCAGCGCCGAAGTGTACGAATACATCGACCGTGAGTTCGGCGTACTGGTGCACAACGCAGCCAATGTTAACCATGTTCAGGATTACGAAACGCTGATCAAGGATAACGTCGAACCCATTTTCGAATGCCTGCGTCTGTGTGAAGGTCGTAGCAAGAAAATCTTTAATTTCGTTTCTACGCTATCGGCCTGCAGCACCATTGATGCCGCCGGCAACGTGCTGGAGCAACCGGCCGCCGCATCCCCACCGATCTATA
The DNA here is from genome assembly GCF_034353875.1 of Pseudomonas sp. MH9.2. Taxonomy (NCBI): domain Bacteria; kingdom Pseudomonadati; phylum Pseudomonadota; class Gammaproteobacteria; order Pseudomonadales; family Pseudomonadaceae; genus Pseudomonas; species Pseudomonas sp. MH9.2. Next base: position 3,306,570 of record NZ_CP133784.1, on the reverse strand, counting down.
TCAAGAATGGTTACAACCTCTCCAAGTGGGTTGCCGAGCGCATCCTGCAACGCGCCAGTGATCAGGGCGTATGGGTAAACATCTACCGACCCGGCAACATCGCGTTCAACAGTGTCACCGGCGTCTGCCAACCCCACAAGAACCGATTGATGCTGATGCTCAAGGGCTCTATGCAATTGGGCCAGGTGCCCGAGTTCGCCATGAACTTTGATCTGATGCCCGTCGACTTCCTCGCCCGTTTCATTGGCTTTCATGCCAGCCGTTATCAAGCCAGTCATGCGGTATTCAACCTGCACAACCCCGAACTGCTGAGCTGGACTGACTACGTGGCTGCGTTCCGTGAGGCGGGGCGGGAGTTCGAGATGGTCAGCACTGCACACTGGCAAAAACAACTCAGCCGAGTCGACAACCAGAACGCGCTATTCGGGGTGCTGGGGTTCTATCTCGATGGCTTTGAAGAAGACATCGGCGATATCTCAATGATCCAGCACGACAACGCCCGAGCCGGTGTGCGGCGTATGGGCGAGTGCTATCCGCTAAAAACAGAGGCACTGCTGCACAAAGGTTGCGAGTACCTGAAAGAAATCGACTTTATCTAAACCAACCCGCTGGAGAACATCATGAATACCCTCAACACATTGGAAAATCTGCAACCGGACACCCTGATCAGAAACCCTGAAAGTTGCCGTGTGGTCTCTGCGGTAGAAGTAGCAAGTCATGCGCGAAGCGTGTGGGGTATCGTCGGTAATTTCGCTGGTTTTCCGGCGTTCATTCCGGCGCTGGACGCCTGCGAGATGACCGGAAGTGGCGTGCGTTCGATACGCAAAAAGCTGTTCAAGGATGGCAACGTAGTGGTCGAACAGCTTAACTCTCGCGACGATGACGCGCGTTATATGACCTGGTCGCTGATATACACCACCCTGCCTATCGGCAATCTATGGGCATCCATGACCGTAGCAGAGCAAGGTGATGATCAGTGCCGCGCGACGTGGACAATCGTCGGTGAGCCGTCTTCAGACTGGCCGGACTCATTGCCAGCGTTTCAAGCATTCCTGCAGGCTTTTGCCGACGATGCGATGAACAACGTGCGCACTATGTTCGCCTGACATCTACGCTTTAGTAAGCCGCAAAAACAAAACCCCTGTCTGCATCAGCAGACAGGGGTTCTGGAATTCAATCTTGACGATGACCTACTCTCACATGGGGAAACCCCACACTACCATCGGCGATGCATCGTTTCACTGCTGAGTTCGGGATGGGATCAGGTGGTTCCAATGCTCTATGGTCGTCAAGAAATTCTGATGCCGATCCGTTACAGGGGTAACGTGCCAGCTAATTTCGGTAACTCTCACTAAAACAAAACCCCTGTTTGCGTAAGCAAACAGGGGTTTCGGAATTCAATCTTGACGATGACCTACTCTCACATGGGGAAACCCCACACTACCATCGGCGATGCATCGTTTCACTGCTGAGTTCGGGATGGGATCAGGTGGTTCCAATGCTCTATGGTCGTCAAGAAATTCGGCTGCCGGATCGTCGTGCTTGCGCGCAACGGGCCAACTAATGGGGATGTGATAGATCTGTGGGTTGTTGCCAATTTTCGGTTTGTGTCGTCTTCACACACCGCAATCTGCTCTTTCGACGCAAATTGCTTGGGTGTTATATGGTCAAGCCTCACGGGCAATTAGTATTGGTTAGCTCAACGCCTCACAGCGCTTACACACCCAACCTATCAACGTCGTAGTCTTCGACGGCCCTTCAGGGGACTCAAGGTCCCAGTGAGATCTCATCTTGAGGCTAGTTTCCCGCTTAGATGCTTTCAGCGGTTATCTATTCCGAACGTAGCTACCCGGCAATGCCACTGGCGTGACAACCGGAACACCAGAGGTTCGTCCACTCCGGTCCTCTCGTACTAGGAGCAGCCCCTCTCAAATCTCAAACGTCCACGGCAGATAGGGACCGAACTGTCTCACGACGTTCTAAACCCAGCTCGCGTACCACTTTAAATGGCGAACAGCCATACCCTTGGGACCGGCTTCAGCCCCAGGATGTGATGAGCCGACATCGAGGTGCCAAACACCGCCGTCGATATGAACTCTTGGGCGGTATCAGCCTGTTATCCCCGGAGTACCTTTTATCCGTTGAGCGATGGCCCTTCCATACAGAACCACCGGATCACTAAGACCTACTTTCGTACCTGCTCGACGTGTCTGTCTCGCAGTCAAGCGCGCTTTTGCCTTTATACTCTACGACCGATTTCCGACCGGTCTGAGCGCACCTTCGTACTCCTCCGTTACTCTTTAGGAGGAGACCGCCCCAGTCAAACTACCCACCATACACTGTCCTCGATCCGGATAACGGACCTGAGTTAGAACCTCAAAGTTGCCAGGGTGGTATTTCAAGGTTGGCTCCACGCAGACTGGCGTCCACGCTTCAAAGCCTCCCACCTATCCTACACAAGCAAATTCAAAGTCCAGTGCAAAGCTATAGTAAAGGTTCACGGGGTCTTTCCGTCTAGCCGCGGATACACTGCATCTTCACAGCGATTTCAATTTCACTGAGTCTCGGGTGGAGACAGCGCCGCCATCGTTACGCCATTCGTGCAGGTCGGAACTTACCCGACAAGGAATTTCGCTACCTTAGGACCGTTATAGTTACGGCCGCCGTTTACCGGGGCTTCGATCAAGAGCTTCGCGTTAGCTAACCCCATCAATTAACCTTCCGGCACCGGGCAGGCGTCACACCCTATACGTCCACTTTCGTGTTTGCAGAGTGCTGTGTTTTTAATAAACAGTCGCAGCGGCCTGGTATCTTCGACCGGCATGGGCTTACGCAGTAAATGCTTCACCCTCACCGGCGCACCTTCTCCCGAAGTTACGGTGCCATTTTGCCTAGTTCCTTCACCCGAGTTCTCTCAAGCGCCTTGGTATTCTCTACCCAACCACCTGTGTCGGTTTGGGGTACGGTTCCTGGTTACCTGAAGCTTAGAAGCTTTTCTTGGAAGCATGGCATCAACCACTTCGTGTGCCTAAGCACACTCGTCATCAGCTCTCGGCCTTAAGATCCCGGATTTACCTAAGATCTCAGCCTACCACCTTAAACTTGGACAACCAACGCCAAGCTGGCCTAGCCTTCTCCGTCCCTCCATCGCAATAACCAGAAGTACAGGAATATTAACCTGTTTTCCATCGACTACGCTTTTCAGCCTCGCCTTAGGGACCGACTAACCCTGCGTCGATTAACGTTGCGCAGGAAACCTTGGTCTTTCGGCGTGGGTGTTTTTCACACCCATTATCGTTACTCATGTCAGCATTCGCACTTCTGATACCTCCAGCAAGCTTCTCAACTCACCTTCACAGGCTTACAGAACGCTCCTCTACCGCATCACCTAAGTGATACCCGTAGCTTCGGTGTATGGTTTGAGCCCCGTTACATCTTCCGCGCAGGCCGACTCGACTAGTGAGCTATTACGCTTTCTTTAAAGGGTGGCTGCTTCTAAGCCAACCTCCTAGCTGTCTAAGCCTTCCCACATCGTTTCCCACTTAACCATAACTTTGGGACCTTAGCTGACGGTCTGGGTTGTTTCCCTTTTCACGACGGACGTTAGCACCCGCCGTGTGTCTCCCATGCTCGGCACTTGTAGGTATTCGGAGTTTGCATCGGGTTGGTAAATCGGGATGATCCCCTAGCCGAAACAGTGCTCTACCCCCTACAGTGATACATGAGGCGCTACCTAAATAGCTTTCGAGGAGAACCAGCTATCTCCGAGCTTGATTAGCCTTTCACTCCGATCCACAGGTCATCCGCTAACTTTTCAACGGTAGTCGGTTCGGTCCTCCAGTTAGTGTTACCCAACCTTCAACCTGCCCATGGATAGATCGCCCGGTTTCGGGTCTATTCCCAGCGACTAGACGCCCTATTAAGACTCGCTTTCGCTACGCCTCCCCTATTCGGTTAAGCTCGCCACTGAAAATAAGTCGCTGACCCATTATACAAAAGGTACGCAGTCACCCAACAAAGTGGGCTCCCACTGCTTGTACGCATACGGTTTCAGGATCTATTTCACTCCCCTCTCCGGGGTTCTTTTCGCCTTTCCCTCACGGTACTAGTTCACTATCGGTCAGTCAGTAGTATTTAGCCTTGGAGGATGGTCCCCCCATATTCAGACAAAGTTTCTCGTGCTCCGTCCTACTCGATTTCACTGCAAAGAGATTTTCGCGTACAGGGCTATCACCCACTATGGCCGTCCTTTCCAGAACGTTCCGCTAATCTCAATACAGCTTAAGGGCTGGTCCCCGTTCGCTCGCCACTACTAAGGGAATCTCGGTTGATTTCTTTTCCTCAGGGTACTTAGATGTTTCAGTTCCCCTGGTTCGCTCCATACACCTATGTATTCAGTGTAAGGTAACGGTCTTATGACCGCTGGGTTCCCCCATTCAGACATCTCCGGATCAAAGTCTGTTTGCCGACTCCCCGAAGCTTTTCGCAGGCTACCACGTCTTTCATCGCCTCTGACTGCCAAGGCATCCACCGTATGCGCTTCTTCACTTGACCATATAACCCCAAGCAATCTGGTTATACTATGAAGACGACATTCGCCGAAAATTCGCAATTTAACTCACAAATTTTACCTTAGCCCGTAACACCACCAGTGAAAGTGCTGTCCGGTCTAACTTTCTATCACATACCCAAATTTTTAAAGAACGATCTAATCAAAGACTAGAAATCAACATTCACCATCGAACCGATGGAATGCTCATTTCTAAACTCTACAATACAGAAGCAGTAAGTGGTGGAGCCAAACGGGATCGAACCGTTGACCTCCTGCGTGCAAGGCAGGCGCTCTCCCAGCTGAGCTATGGCCCCGTATCTCTACAGGCGTTTCCCACACAAAATTGGTGGGTCTGGGCAGATTCGAACTGCCGACCTCACCCTTATCAGGGGTGCGCTCTAACCAACTGAGCTACAGACCCAATTTCGGGCTGCTTCTAAATCGTCTTTTTCAATGAATCAAGCAATTCGTGTGGGAACTTATGAAGAAGCTGATGTCTTCGATTAAGGAGGTGATCCAGCCGCAGGTTCCCCTACGGCTACCTTGTTACGACTTCACCCCAGTCATGAATCACACCGTGGTAACCGTCCTCCCGAAGGTTAGACTAGCTACTTCTGGTGCAACCCACTCCCATGGTGTGACGGGCGGTGTGTACAAGGCCCGGGAACGTATTCACCGCGACATTCTGATTCGCGATTACTAGCGATTCCGACTTCACGCAGTCGAGTTGCAGACTGCGATCCGGACTACGATCGGTTTTCTGGGATTAGCTCCACCTCGCGGCTTGGCGACCCTCTGTACCGACCATTGTAGCACGTGTGTAGCCCAGGCCGTAAGGGCCATGATGACTTGACGTCATCCCCACCTTCCTCCGGTTTGTCACCGGCAGTCTCCTTAGAGTGCCCGCCATTACGCGCTGGTAACTAAGGACAAGGGTTGCGCTCGTTACGGGACTTAACCCAACATCTCACGACACGAGCTGACGACAGCCATGCAGCACCTGTCTCAATGCTCCCGAAGGCACTCCGCTATCTCTAGCAGATTCATTGGATGTCAAGGCCTGGTAAGGTTCTTCGCGTTGCTTCGAATTAAACCACATGCTCCACCGCTTGTGCGGGCCCCCGTCAATTCATTTGAGTTTTAACCTTGCGGCCGTACTCCCCAGGCGGTCAACTTAATGCGTTAGCTGCGCCACTAAGAGCTCAAGGCTCCCAACGGCTAGTTGACATCGTTTACGGCGTGGACTACCAGGGTATCTAATCCTGTTTGCTCCCCACGCTTTCGCACCTCAGTGTCAGTATCAGTCCAGGTGGTCGCCTTCGCCACTGGTGTTCCTTCCTATATCTACGCATTTCACCGCTACACAGGAAATTCCACCACCCTCTACCATACTCTAGCTCGACAGTTTTGAATGCAGTTCCCAGGTTGAGCCCGGGGATTTCACATCCAACTTAACGAACCACCTACGCGCGCTTTACGCCCAGTAATTCCGATTAACGCTTGCACCCTCTGTATTACCGCGGCTGCTGGCACAGAGTTAGCCGGTGCTTATTCTGTCGGTAACGTCAAAACACTAACGTATTAGGTTAATGCCCTTCCTCCCAACTTAAAGTGCTTTACAATCCGAAGACCTTCTTCACACACGCGGCATGGCTGGATCAGGCTTTCGCCCATTGTCCAATATTCCCCACTGCTGCCTCCCGTAGGAGTCTGGACCGTGTCTCAGTTCCAGTGTGACTGATCATCCTCTCAGACCAGTTACGGATCGTAGCCTTGGTGAGCCATTACCTCACCAACTAGCTAATCCGACCTAGGCTCATCTGATAGCGCAAGGCCCGAAGGTCCCCTGCTTTCTCCCGTAGGACGTATGCGGTATTAGCGTCCGTTTCCGAACGTTATCCCCCACTACCAGGCAGATTCCTAGGTATTACTCACCCGTCCGCCGCTCGCCACCAGGTACAAGTACCCGTGCTGCCGCTCGACTTGCATGTGTTAGGCCTGCCGCCAGCGTTCAATCTGAGCCATGATCAAACTCTTCAGTTCAAACATCTTTGGGTTTTGACAAAACCCTAAACTTAGCTCAGCAATCGTTGGTTACATCTTTGATTTCTCGCGGAGTAACTTGTGATGCTGATAATCAGTTGACTTCAGTCTTACAACACAAGCACCCACACGAATTGCTTGATTCAGTTGTTAAAGAGCGGGTGGTTGAGATCTTTCGTCTCAGCCGAGGCGCGCATTCTACAGCAGCCCTTGTTGCTGTCAAGCGGTTATTTTAACAAGTTTCAAAGTTTCCTTTGCAACTTCAACCACTTGCGCTTCGATCAACTTCACGTCTCTCGTTAGCGGGAGGCGAATTCTACAGCGTTACACGCTGCTGTCAACACCTCTTTTTTACCGCTTTCGATCCAGAAGATCAAAACCCCTTCCTCGCCGCTTACTCTGGATAACTCTTTGATTTACAAGGAGTTTTCCGTTTCGCCTGCTCCGGAAGAGGTGCGAATTATAGAGAGATTAGCTGGGGCGTCAACACCTAATTTCATAAACCTGTCACTTTGGTAAAACATGCCAGTAAACGCTAATGGATAGCCTTAAATCAGCCCTCTATATATAGCTATATGGCTACAGCACACCTGCCTGGCGCAGAACATCTACAGCGTCGGCATCCAGACCCAGGACACGCTCTAATACCTCCAACGTATGTTCACCCAATAGCGGCGGGGCAAAACGATACTCAACCGGCGTCTCAGACAACCGGATAGGGCTGGCGACCTGAGGCACACTTCCGGCCAGCGCGTGCGGCATAGTAATAGCCAGCCCGCGCGCCTGAACCTGTGGATCAGCAAACACCTGTGCCAGGTCGTTAATCGGCCCACACGGCACGCCGGCACGCTCGAGCGCAGTCACCCATTCAGCGGTGGTCTTGAAAACCGTCGCCTGGCGGATGAGAGGGATCAGTTCGGCCCTATGGGCAACGCGCAGGTTATTAGTCAGGAAGCGCGGATCTTCAGCCCACTGCGGTTGCCCGGCAACCTCGGCGAACTTTCTGAACTGACCGTCATTACCTACCGTAAGGATGAAGTTGCCATCAGCAGTGGGAAAATCCTGGTAAGGCACGATATTGGGATGAGCGTTGCCCAACCTGCGTGGCGCCACCCCGGTCGTCAGGTAGTTCATCGCCTGATTGGCCAGACAAGCCACTTGCACATCAAGCAAAGCCATATCGATATGCTGACCAACACCGCCCTGATCCCGGTGAGCGAGAGCCGCCAGAATCGCAACCGTCGAATAGAGCCCGGTAAGAATGTCCGTCAGCGCCACACCGACCTTGACCGGCCCGGCGCCCTCATCACCCTCCGGACGCCCCGTAAGGCTCATCAAACCACCAAGGCCTTGAATCATGAAATCGTAGCCGGCCCGCTTGGCATAAGGACCGCTTTGGCCAAACCCGGTGATCGAGCAATAGATAAGCTTGGGATTGATGGCTTTTAGCGTCTCATAGTCCAAGCCATATGCCGCCAACCCACCGACCTTGAAGTTCTCGATGACGATGTCGGACTTGGCAGCCAGCTCCCGCACCAACTTCTGACCCTCAGGCCGGGTGAAGTCTATGGTGACTGACTGCTTGTTCCTGTTGGCCGACAGGTAATACGCCGCTTCACTGGTGTTCTCGCCCTCGGCGTCCTTAAGGAACGGAGGGCCCCAGGCGCGAGTGTCATCGCCATTGCCTGGGCGTTCGACCTTGATCACCTCGGCACCGAGGTCAGCAAGAATCTGTCCGGCCCAAGGTCCAGCAAGAACCCGCGACAAGTCGAGGACCCGTAGATGTGAAAGCGCGCCCATCGGCTGACTCCTTTTCCTTTATAGATAGAAAGCTGAAAGCCGCTACTTAATAGAAGGCTTGAATGCCAGTCTGTGCACGACCCAGGATCAGCGCATGGACGTCATGGGTACCTTCATAGGTATTCACGACTTCCAGGTTGACCAAATGACGGGCAACACCGAACTCGTCGGAGATGCCATTGCCGCCCAACATGTCCCGCGCCATCCGTGCAATGTCCAGAGACTTGCCGCATGAGTTGCGCTTCATCATCGAGGTGATTTCGACCGCAGCAGTGCCTTCGTCTTTCATCCGACCCAAGCGCAAGCATCCCTGCAAGGCCAAGGTGATTTCAGTCTGCATGTCAGCCAGCTTCTTCTGGATGAGCTGAGTCGCCGCCAACGGGCGCCCGAACTGATGACGATCCAGGGTGTATTGACGTGCGGTGTGCCAGCAGAACTCGGCAGCCCCCAACGCGCCCCACGAAATCCCGTAACGTGCCGAGTTAAGACAGGTGAAAGGACCTTTCAAGCCACGGACGTCCGGGAAGATGTTTTCTTCGGGCACGAACACGTTGTCCATCACGATCTCGCCAGTGATCGAGGCACGCAGACCCACCTTGCCGTGGATAGCCGGCGCAGTCAGGCCCGCCCAGCCTTTTTCCAGAACGAAACCGCGAATGTCGCCCGCATCGTCTTTACCCCAGACAACGAATACATCCGCAATCGGGCTGTTAGTGATCCACATTTTGCTGCCAGACAGGCGATAGCCGCCGTCAACCTTCTTGGCACGGGTAATCATCGCGCCCGGATCGGAGCCGTGGTTAGGCTCGGTAAGACCGAAACAACCAATCCATTCGCCGGTGGCCAGCTTGGGCAGGTATTTCTGTTTCTGTGCTTCGGTACCGAATTCGTTGATTGGCACCATCACCAGAGAGGACTGAACACTCATCATGGAGCGATAGCCGGAGTCGACGCGCTCAACTTCGCGAGCGATCAAGCCGTAGCACACGTAATTCAGACCGCTGCCGCCGTATTGCTCAGGGATGGTCGCGCCCAACAGACCTATTTCACCCATTTCGCGAAAAATGGCAGGATCAGTATGTTCATGGCGAAAGGCTTCAAGAACACGCGGTGCCAGCTTGTCACGGGCAAACTGTTCAGCGCTGTCACGCACCATGCGCTCTTCTTCAGTGAGCTGTTGATCCAGCAACAGCGGGTCGATCCAGTTGAAGCTTGCTTTGCCGCCCATGAGCGAGTCCTCGTGAAGATTGGTCAAAAGTCGTGGGACTGATCCTAGGCTGGCTTAAGGAATACGGCAAACGAGGATTTTGCATGCTGTTGTGCTAATTTCTCACTCCGTGACGATCAAAAAAGGCTTTTTCCGGTGATCGACTAGTGAGGTAGAGGTACATGCGCAGAAAGATCCCCAGCACAACCGCACTCATCAGCTTCGAGGCGGCAGCCCGACACGAGAGCTTTACCAAGGCGGCGCAAGAGCTTTCCCTCACTCAAGGCGCCATTTGCCGACAGATCGCCGGTTTGGAAGAGTTCCTTAATGTCGAACTCTTCCGACGCTCACGCCGCGGCGTGAAACTGACCGAAGCCGGGCTTTCTTATAGTCGTCGCGTGGCAACACAACTGGATGCGGTCGAGCGTGACACGCTATCGGTCATGGGTCAGCAGGGCGCTAACGTGATTGAGCTGGCGGTTGTGCCGACCTTTGGCACTCAGTGGTTGCTGCCGCGACTCAAGGATTTCCAGCAATGCCATCCCGACGTAACGGTCAATCTCACCAACCGCACGCGGCCATTTCTGTTTGCCGACACCGACTTCGACGCAGCGATCTATTTTGGTGACGCGGACTGGTCCGGTACCGAGTCACATCGGCTGATGGGGGAAAACCCGATGCCGGTGTGCAGCCCCAATCTTTTGGGCAATTTCGACACGCTGAGCGCACAGGCAATTGCTGAATTACCTTTGCTGCAACAAACCACACGCCCCTATGCCTGGCGCCAGTGGTTCGGCTCTCTGAACCTGAATATTCCCCGCGACATGACAGGGCCGCGTTACGAGCTATTCTCCATGCTTGCCCAAGCCGCCATGCACGAGATGGGGATTGCCTTGATTCCGCCCTTCCTGATCCAGCGCGAACTGGCCGAGAAGCGCTTGGTCATTGCCAACACCCACGCGCTATCGAGTATCAAGGCCTATTACCTGATGATTCCGGAGCGAAAGGTGGAATCAGCGTCTTTACGCGCATTTCGCGACTGGCTCGTGGGACAGGCTCATAGCTATGCGCTAATCACCGAGCGGCCCGCAGCCATTAACTGACCTTGTAGTCAGCTGCTAGAGACGCCTACAGATGTACGAATATGTCGCTTTTACATCAACTGTACGGATGGCATCGGTAATGGCTCAAAAAGCCTGAAACCGCGGACTGCAGCTTGAGTTAAAGCACCGTAGGGTTATTCACACTGCGAATCCTGAATTTTATTAAACCTCATTAAAAGTCCCTGCGGGCCCGGCAATCATGAGCGTTAGCCCTGGCCTTGCGACATTGAGTCACAGGGTGACTTGTAGTTAATATTCAGTCACAGTTCAGAACTTGTTGAAGGGATCAAACTTCGCCTGCAAAATGCCGCCCCCGCCTTTCACGGCGGGATCGCGCTGATCTGACGCCCCGGCAGCACCATCCGTAGTGCGCTGGCCTATTTAAAATAGATAACAAGATAAAAAGATTACGCAGGAGATATAACGTGCACATTGGTATTCCTCTCGAAACCCATGCGGGTGAAACGCGGGTTGCCGCAACCCCGGAAACCATTAAGAAGCTGATCGGCCAAGGCCATCGGGTCACTGTGCAAAGCGGCGCAGGCGTCACTGCCAGTGTTCCGGACAGTGCCTATGAAGCGGCGGGCGCCACCATTGGTAGCGCCACGGATGCCTTCGGTGCCGAGCTGATTCTCAACGTTGTCGCACCCAGCGACAGCGAGCTGACCCACATCAAGAGCGGCACGATCGTCGTGGGCATGCTCAATCCGTTCAACAACGAAACGATTGGCAAGATGGCAGAGTGCGGCATTACCGCCTTCGCCCTTGAAGCCGCGCCGCGTACCTCGCGCGCGCAAAGCCTCGACGTGCTGTCCTCGCAAGCCAACATCGCCGGCTATAAAGCCGTGCTGGTGGCCGCGCATCACTATCCGCGCTTCATGCCGATGCTGATGACTGCTGCAGGTACCGTGAAGGCCGCCCGCGTGCTGATCCTTGGTGCCGGTGTAGCGGGGCTGCAGGCGATTGCCACCGCCAAGCGTCTGGGCGCGGTGATCGAAGCATCCGACGTGCGTCCTGCGGTGAAGGAACAAATCGAATCCCTCGGCGCCAAGTTCGTCGACGTGCCTTACGAGACTGACGAAGAGCGTGAATGCGCGGTCGGCGTCGGCGGTTACGCCCGGCCGATGCCGGCCAGCTGGATGCAACGCCAGGCCGTCGCGGTCCACGAGCGCGCCAAACTGGCCGACATCGTGATCACCACCGCGTTGATTCCGGGTCGCAAGGCGCCTGTGCTGCTCAGCGCCGAGACCGTCGCGCAGATGAAACCAGGCTCGGTCGTCATTGATCTTGCGGCGGCTCAGGGCGGCAACTGCCCACTGACCGTGGCCGATCAAGTAGTCAGCGCACACGGCGTGACCATCGTCGGCTATACCAACCTGCCTGCGATGGTCGCGGCTGATGCCTCTGCGCTCTACGCACGCAACCTGTTGGACTTCATGAAGCTGCTGTTCACCCCTGAAGGGCAGCTGCAGATCAATCTCGAAGACGACATCGTCGCCGCGTGCCTGATGTGCCGCGACGGCCAAGTCATCCGCAAGAACGGCTAAGGATAAAAATAATGGAAGAGCTGATCTCCCCTGGCATCTACAACCTGATCATCTTCGTGCTGGCGATTTATGTCGGTTATCACGTGGTCTGGAACGTAACGCCTGCACTGCACACGCCACTGATGGCCGTGACTAACGCCATCTCGGCCATTGTCATCGTCGGCGCCATGTTGGCCGCCGCGCTGACCGTAACGCCGCTGGGCAAGACCATGGGCACCCTGGCGGTGATGCTGGCTGCCGTGAATGTGTTCGGTGGCTTCCTGGTCACCCGGCGCATGCTGGAAATGTTCAAGAAGAAAGCACCCAAAGCCAAGGTTGAGGTGCAGAAGCCATGAGCATGAATCTGGTCACTACGCTGTACCTGATCGCCTCGATCTGCTTCATTCAGGCGCTCAAGGGCTTGTCTCACCCCACCACATCGCGACGCGGCAACCTGTTCGGCATGCTCGGCATGGCGCTGGCAGTGATCACCACCGTTGGCCTGGTCTACAAACTCGGCTCCGAGATGGCCGCCCCCGGCATTGGCTACATCATCTTTGGCCTGTTGGTCGGCGGCACGGCCGGTTCGATCATGGCCAAGCGCGTTGAAATGACCAAGATGCCGGAACTGGTCGCCTTCATGCACAGCATGATCGGCCTGGCAGCTGTGTTCATCGCCATCGCAGCCGTCGTCGAGCCGCAATCGCTGGGCATCGTTCGGCACCTGGGTGACGCCATTCCAGCGGGCAACCGTCTGGAACTGTTCCTCGGGGCCGCCATTGGCGCCATCACCTTCTCCGGTTCGGTGATCGCTTTCGGCAAGCTCTCGGGCAAGTACAAATTCCGCCTGTTCCAGGGCGCACCCGTACAGTTTGCCGGCCAGCATAAACTTAACCTGGCCATTGGCCTGGCGACACTGACGTTTGGCGTCATCTTTATAGTGAGCGGCAATCTGAATGCGTTCGCCCTGATGCTGGCGTTGGCGTTCGTTCTCGGCGTGCTGCTGATCATCCCTATCGGCGGCGCAGACATGCCGGTCGTGGTGTCGATGCTAAACAGCTATTCGGGCTGGGCAGCGGCAGGGATCGGTTTCTCGCTGAACAACTCGATGCTGATCATCGCCGGTTCGCTGGTGGGCTCTTCGGGTGCAATCCTCTCGTACATCATGTGCAAGGCGATGAACCGCTCGTTCTTCAACGTCATCGGCGGCGGCTTCGGCGGTCATGCGGACGCGGCGGGCCCAGCGGGTGACAAAGAAGCGCGGCCGGTCAAATCCGGTTCGGCAGATGACGCCACCTTCCTCCTGAGCAACGCCGACACGGTGATCATCGTTCCAGGCTATGGCTTGGCAGTGGCTCGGGCGCAACACGCACTAAAGGAGCTCACAGAGAAGCTCACCCATCGTGGCATCACGGTGAAGTACGCCATTCATCCGGTTGCAGGGCGGATGCCGGGGCACATGAACGTACTGCTGGCCGAGGCAGAAGTGCCTTACGACCAGGTGTTCGAGATGGAGGACATCAACTCCGAGTTCGGCCAGGCTGACGTGGTTCTGGTGCTGGGCGCCAACGACGTGGTCAACCCGGCAGCGAAGAATGACCCTAAATCGCCAATTGCCGGGATGCCGATCCTTGAGGCTTACAAAGCCAAGACCGTGATCGTCAACAAGCGCTCTATGGCCAGCGGCTATGCAGGCCTGGACAACGAACTGTTCTACCTGGACAAAACCATGATGGTGTTCGGCGATGCCAAGAAAGTGATTGAGGACATGGTCAAAGCCATCGAATAACGCTTCGATACTGGCACGCTGCAAGTGCACGCTTCAAAACAATCCCTGGCACCGAAATCGCCGGGGATTTTTACATCTGTCACAACGGTGTTTTACATCACGCACTATAATTAGAGCACGTGAATGCGACCATGGTAGCGGGACGAAAAATGCTCAACTCACTAGACTGCAGGTCTTGCTTCCACCGCCCGAGATGAAAATCCATGTACCGTGACCGTATCCGCTTGCCTTCTCTGCTCAACAAGGTGATGAGCGCGGCAGATGCCGCAGCCCTGATCCAGGACGGCATGACCGTCGGTATGAGCGGCTTTACCCGTGCAGGCGAAGCCAAGGCTGTGCCTCAGGCACTGGCCGAGCGCGCCAAAGTGTCTCCGCTGAAAATCAGCCTGATGACCGGCGCCAGCCTCGGCAATGACCTCGATAAACAATTGACCGAAGCCGGTGTGCTGTCCCGTCGCATGCCGTTTCAGGTCGACAGCACCCTGCGCAAAGCAATCAACGATGGCTCGGTGATGTTTATCGATCAGCATCTGTCCGACACCGTTGAGCAGTTACGTAACCGCCAGATCAAAGCCGTTGACCTGGCTGTGATCGAATGCGTGGCCATCACCGAAGAAGGGCATCTGATCCTGAGTACTTCGGTGGGCAACTCAGCCAGCTTCGCCATTCTGGCCAAAGAAGTGATCGTCGAGATCAACCTTGCTCAGCCACTTGAGCTGGAAGGCCTGCACGACATCTACATCCCAAGCTACCGTCCAACCCGCCTGCCGATCCCGGTACTGAAGCCTGACAGCCGCATCGGCAGCCACGCCGTGCAGATCGACCCGGCGAAGATCATCGGCATTGTGATCAGCAATCAACCTGACTCGCACTCGACAGTCCTGCCACCTGACGAAGAAACACAGGCTATCGCCAGCCACTTGGTGGAGTTTTTCAAAAGCGAAGTGCGCGCAGATCGGTTGACCAACAGCCTGATGCCACTTCAGGCAGGCATTGGCACCATCGCCAACGCAGTGATGCACGGTCTGCTGGACTCACCGTTCCATGACATGACCATGTACTCCGAAGTGCTTCAGGATTCGACATTTGACTTGTTCGACTCCGGCAAACTGATCTTTGCATCTGGCAGCTCCATCACCTTGTCTGCCGCCAAGCACGACGAAGTGTTCAACAAGCTGGAGCACTACAAGCCACAGCTGGTGCTGCGTCCACAGGAGATCTCAAACCATCCTGAGGTCATTCGCCGCCTGGGGATTATCGGCATCAACACCGCACTGGAATTCGACCTGTACGGCAACGTCAACTCCACCCACGTCTGCGGCACGCGGATGATGAATGGCATTGGCGGTTCGGGAGATTTTGCCCGTAACGCGCACTTGGCGATTTTTGTCACCAAGTCTATTGCCAAGGGCGGTGCGATCTCCAGCGTTGTGCCGATGGTCAGCCATGTCGATCACACTGAACATGACGTGGATATCCTGGTGACCGAGCAAGGCCTGGCTGACTTGCGCGGCCTGGCACCACGGGAGCGCGCACGGGTGATTATCGACAACTGTGTGCACCCGGATTATCGCGAAGCACTCAACGCCTACTTCGCGGCAGCCTGCAAAATAGGTGGTCACACTCCACACGTACTGCGCGAAGCACTCAGCTGGCACATCAATCTGGAAGAAACAGGGCGCATGCAGCCTCTCTGATTTTGGAGTGGGTAGCTGACAACGATTTTTTCGTGCTGTCAGCTACCCCAATGTTTCCCTTAAATCAGAAAACTGTACTGCTGTACCGGTCATTTCCAGGCTTTCAAATCGAAAAAACCCCCTGATTAGCACGAAAATGCGCCATTAAAGTGCGGACCAGTACAGTTACCCCAAATACGAACAAAACAGTCCCTATAAACAGTTAACTGGACCAGCACAATTGAAGTGAACTGTGTCTGGAGGGACTGGCCAAGAGGGAGGAAGATTGGCACCAGTCAAGCCACTATCTAAACCCGCCACAAGCGGAAGGAAGTCATCATGGAACGTACACTCAGTTCCGACCTGTTCTACGAAAATACCGCTTCAACCGCTAAAGCTGCATGGCCTCTTCGCGCTTTCGCCAACCTGATGCTTTGGCAGCGTCGCATCTCCAGCCGCCACCAACTGGCTCGTCTGGACGCACGTTTGCTGGCTGACGCCGGGATTAGCGAATCGCAACGTTACGAAGAGTTGAGCAAGCCGTTCTGGCGCTAAGCTAGCGCTCGCTGGTCTCAGACCATAGGTCTCCCTCCAGCAACCCGAATTGCTCCATACAAGACCCGTCGCAGGTAACTGCCGACGGGTTTTGTCATTTCAGAGATCCGGAATCAGGCTGAGAAACGAACGACCAGACAGTCTACAAGTACAGTTTGCAAATCACTTCAATCCACCGCTACAGTTGTTTTCTGCTTACTTCTCAACCACATAACACCCCCACAGAAGCGCCGATTGTCGCTAACTATGCACTGGAGCTGACGCAGGATGGTGCGTACAGCGCCGCTGCGATAGGCTTGGGCGTGCTTAGCTCACCTCTTTCAGTCATTGGAGTTCATCATGTCCCGCCTACGCCTACTTAGCGCTGTAGTCCTGCTGGCTGTCGCTACCGGCGCCAGCGCTTCGAGTTTTGTCGTCACCACCGATGCTGTAGTCCGCGCGCTCGATGCCTCCAGCAATGCAACGTCCAAAGTCTCGTCGTCGCTCAAGGATGACAAAATCGTTCTTGCGGCACGTGACGACGCGGCCAGTTTTGTCGCCAGCCAAGGTGACATCCGTGGTGTACACCTGGAAGGCGCCCTGGCGCATATCCGCCAACAGGCTCCTCAGCTCAGCGCCACCGATACTCAGCTGGCGCAAGCGATTCTGGCCCTCTAACGAGCGTCGTTCGAGGCTAATCGGCTAGCCCGCAACTGTCGGGCTGGCTCTGCTCCGGGCATTACGCTAGCCTTCGCCGCTCGAATTATTGGCTATTTCGACCCATGCGTTTTCTGTTGCTTCTGTTCGTTGCCCTGACTTGGAGTCTCCAGGCCCAGGCGTTTGACCTGACCACACAAAATCTGGTCGCCAGCGGATTTGTCACCAGCAAAGTGACCTCCGCCCCCTTCGACAATAAACTGATACTTGCCGCCCAGGATGATGCTGCAGCGTTTATAGCCAGTGATGGCCAACTGCGAGGAGCACAGCTTGAATCGGCGTTGGCTTTTTTACGTGAAGAGCACCGTCAGACCCAGCCAGAATTTCGTGCCAGTGATCTTGAACTGGCGCAGGCAATCCTCGTCCAATAATCATGTTGTATCTTTTGTATTCCGGAGACATTTCATGCGTACCCCGCTCATTGCTACCGCCCTCGGCCTCTTGTTGTTGGCCGGTGTAGCTCAAGCTCAAACTGTGAAGGCAACCAGTAACATTGTCGTCCGCGCCTTCGGCCGCAGTATTGATTTCACTTCTGACACCACCACCTCGACCCGCGACTCAAAAGTCGTGATCCAGGCCAAAGATGATGCTGCCAGCTACGTTGCCAGCAAAGGCGATATTCGCGGAGTGCAGCTTGAGGCCGCGTTCGACACCTTGCGTGCTCGCCTGCCTGAAGCCCGAGACGCCAGTGACCAAACGCTGGCCGAAGCCATTCTTGCTCTGTGAGGCGCCTCACAGGTTGGCTGCTGGCCTCAATGCTGTTGCTGGTCGGCAACAGCGCCGCAGCCGCATTGAGTCTGTCGCTCAACGCTGACAGACTCACTCCGGCGCAGCAACAAGCCAGCCAGACACTGCTCGATGAAGCCCTGCAGGCCTTGCCGCCGCGCTTTATCGAGCAACTGGACCGCCGTATCGACGTTCGTTGGTCTGCAGACCTGCCGAGCAACGCATACGGACAAGCGTCAGGTCCCTATCAGCTCGACTTGAACAGCAATCTGCTGGCCGGTCTGACCGATGGCTCAGCGGCCACCCAGAAAACCAATCGCCCCCACGGCACCGTGCGCCGGGAAATGCTCGCCACTGTGCTGCATGAACTTACCCATATCTATGATCGCGCCACGCTATGGCCGGGTGCCGAGCGTTCGCTGATCCTCAATTGCCAGCGTCAGGCCAATAGCCTGGGCAAGATTGGTTTGCCCGACCGCTGCCGTGGTCAAACGGCCCGGCGC